>NZ_JBXANU010000003.1:412773-455114 GCF_058802085.1 Pseudomonas sp. GW822-FHT02G04 | reverse complement strand
TTGTTAAAGAGCGGTTGGTTAAGATCTTTCGTCTCAACCGAGGCGCGCATTCTACAGCAGCCTCTGTTGCTGTCAAGCGGTTATTTTCAGAAGCTTTCAAAGTTTCCTTTGCAACTTCAACCACTTGCGCTTCCGATCTCTCGTTAGCGGGAGGCGAATTCTACAGCGTTAGTCGCTGCTGTCAACACCTCTTTTTCTCCGCTTTCGACCGAGAAGATCGAACCGTCAATAAGGCGACAACACTCTGCCTTACCAACTCCTTCAGGCTTCGATGATCTGAAGCGTAACCGCTGCCGAAAACTGCGTAACTCATTGTTTACCAAGGAGTTTTTCGTTTCTACTGCGCCGGAAGTGGGGCGAATTATAGACGTCCAGAATCTGCCGTCAACCTCTAATTTGGCTTTTCTATCAATAGGTTGCAGAAAACCGGAAAACCGCCCGTTTTCCTCCTATATAGGAGAGCAAAACCACTCCATCTATATAGAAGAGGACTTCAGAGCACCCCCGCCTCTTTGAAAGCAGCGACTGCACCAGCATCCAGACCCAATACCCGCTGCAAAACCTCCAGCGTATGCTCACCCAATAAAGGAGGTGCACTACGGTACTCCACTGGCGTCTCGGACAGGCGTATCGGGCTCGCAACTTGCGGTACGATCCCGGCCAAAGCATGCGGCAGCTCAATAGCCAACCCACGAGCCTGAACCTGAGGGTCGGCAAACACCTGAGCCAGATCATTGATCGGCCCACACGGCACGCCTGCCTGCTCCAACCGCATCACCCATTCAGCAGTGGTCTTGAACACGGTCGCCTGGCGGATCAGCGGGATCAGCACCGCCCGATTTGCCACCCTTAACTTATTGGTCGCAAAACGCGGATCATCCGCCCACTGCGGCTGCCCGGCCACCTCCGCAAATTTGCGGAACTGCCCATCATTACCCACAGTGAGGATGAAATCGCCATCGGCTGTAGGAAAGTCCTGATAAGGCACGATATTCGGATGGGCGTTGCCCAGGCGTTTAGGCGCAATGCCCGTAGTCAGGTAGTTCATAGCCTGGTTCGCCAGACACGCCACCTGAACGTCCAGCAATGCCATATCAATGTGCTGACCGCCACCGCCATGATCCCGATGAGCCAGCGCAGCCAGGATCGCTACTGTTGAATAGAGCCCAGTCAGAATGTCTGTCAGCGCCACGCCGACTTTCACCGGGCCTGCACCTTCATCACCTTCGGGGCGACCGGTCAAACTCATCAGACCGCCCAAGCCCTGGATCATGAAGTCATAACCCGCACGCTTGGCATACGGGCCGGTCTGACCGAACCCGGTGATCGAGCAATAGATCAGCTTCGGATTGGCCACCTTTAGCGACTCGTAGTCCAGCCCATATGCCGCAAGACCACCGACCTTGAAGTTCTCGATGAGGATGTCCGACTTCGCCGCCAACTCACGCACCAGCTGCTGACCCTCTGGCCGCGTGAAGTCGATGGTCACCGATTGCTTGTTGCGGTTGGCGGACAAGTAATAGGCCGCCTCGCTGGTGTTCTCGCCATAGGCGTCTTTAAGGAACGGAGGTCCCCAGGCGCGCGTGTCATCGCCATTACCCGGACGCTCGACCTTGATGACGTCAGCGCCAAGGTCCGCAAGGATCTGCCCGGCCCAAGGCCCGGCGAGCACCCGCGACAAATCCAGTACCCGTAGATGCGAAAGCGCGCCCATGGCCGTTCTCCTGTTAATAGAACGCCTGGATGCCGGTCTGCGCGCGACCGAGGATCAACGCGTGGACGTCATGCGTACCTTCATAGGTATTCACCACTTCCAGGTTGACCAAGTGGCGAGCCACACCGAACTCATCGGAGATACCGTTGCCACCCAGCATGTCGCGAGCCATGCGAGCGATGTCGAGGGACTTGCCGCAGGAGTTGCGCTTCATCATCGAAGTGATCTCGACCGCGGCAGTACCTTCATCTTTCATACGCCCCAGACGCAGGCAGCCTTGCAGCGCCAGAGTGATTTCGGTCTGCATGTCGGCCAGCTTCTTCTGGATCAACTGAGTGGCCGCCAATGGACGACCAAACTGCTGACGATCCAGGGTGTACTGACGAGCGGTGTGCCAGCAGAACTCGGCAGCGCCCAGTGCGCCCCAGGAAATGCCGTAACGCGCCGAGTTAAGGCAGGTAAAAGGGCCCTTCAAACCACGGACATCCGGGAAGATGTTCTCTTCAGGAACAAACACGTTGTCCATGACGATCTCGCCGGTGATAGATGCTCGCAGGCCAACCTTGCCATGAATCGCCGGGGCGCTCAGACCTTTCCAGCCCTTCTCCAATACAAAGCCGCGAATATCGCCCGCATCGTCCTTGGCCCAAACCACGAATACATCAGCGATCGGGCTGTTGGTGATCCACATCTTGCTGCCGGTGAGGCTGTAGCCACCTTCCACTTTGCGTGCACGAGTAATCATCGCACCCGGGTCGGAACCGTGGTTGGGCTCGGTCAGACCGAAGCAACCAATCCATTCACCCGTGGCCAGCTTCGGCAAGTATTTCTGCTTCTGTGCTTCAGTACCGAATTCATTGATCGGAACCATGACCAGAGAGGACTGCACGCTCATCATCGAGCGATAGCCGGAGTCGACACGCTCGACCTCACGGGCAATCAGGCCGTAGCTGACGTAGTTCAAGCCACTGCCACCGTATTGCTCAGGGATGGTCGCACCCAGCAGACCCATTTCACCCATCTCACGGAAAATCGCCGGGTCAGTCTTCTCATGACGGAAAGCTTCGAGAACACGCGGTGCGAGCTTCTGCTGAGCGAATTGCTCGGCCGTGTCGCGAATCATGCGCTCTTCTTCAGTGAGCTGTTGATCCAGCAGCAGGGGATCGATCCAATTGAAGCTAGCTTTACCGCCCATGAGTGAGCCCTCTCGAATCGGGTCAAATAACGTGGATTGATCCTAGGCCGGGTTCGGCGTCCCGGCAAACGAGGATTTTGCATACTGTTGTGCTAATTTCTCACTTCGAAATGTCGCAGAATCGACTTTATGCGATGCATTAGTGAGGTTGACGTACATGCGCAGGAAGATCCCCAGCACAACAGCCCTGATCAGCTTTGAAGCGGCAGCGCGCCACGAGAGCTTTACCAAGGCTGCCCAGGAGCTTTCTCTCACTCAGGGAGCGATTTGCCGACAGATCGCCAGCCTCGAGGAGTTCCTCAATGTCGAACTGTTCCGACGTTCGCGGCGCGGAGTGAAGCTGACAGAAGCCGGGCTTTCCTACAGCCGCAGGGTGGCCACCCAACTCGACGCGGTTGAACGGGACACCTTGTCAGTGATGGGCCAGCAAGGTGCCAATGCGATCGAACTGGCGGTGGTTCCGACCTTCGGCACTCAATGGCTGCTGCCACGACTCAAGGACTTCCAGCACAAACACCCGGAGGTGACGGTCAACCTTACAAACCGTACGCGCCCCTTCCTGTTTGCCGACACAGACTTCGATGCCGCCATTTATTTCGGCGACGCCGACTGGCCGGGTACCGAGTCCCACAGGCTAATGGGCGAGAATCCGATGCCAGTGTGCAGCCCCACGTTGCTGGGCCAAAAAACCAACCTGAGCCCCGGTGAAATCGCCGAGTTGCCCTTGCTGCAACAGACCACCCGCCCTTATGCCTGGCGCCAATGGTTCAACTCCCAGAACCTGAATGTCCCGCGAGACATGACAGGACCGCGTTACGAGCTATTCTCCATGCTCGCCCAAGCGGCGATGCATGACATGGGGATCGCGCTGATTCCGCCATTCCTGATTCAGCGCGAATTGGCGGAGAAGCGTCTGGTCATTGCCAATGCTCAAGCACTATCGAGCATCAAGGCCTACTACCTGATGATTCCTGATCGAAAGGTCGAATCAGCCTCTTTGAAGGCATTTCGCGACTGGCTGGTGAATCAGGCACACAGCTACAACCTAGAAGGATAAAGGCTTACACCCATTAGTTGACTACGTAGTCAGCAATACAAAAGCACTACAGATATAAGTATTTGTCGCATATTGACAGACTGTACCGACAAACAGCACAAACGTCCCACAAGCGTTTGAGTACGTGGCTTTGAGCCTCTATTGGCAAGCAATGACAACCTATTCACCGTGCGGATGTGTAAATTCTTGAATTTTGGCAAAAATCCTTAGAGGCCACGGCCTGCAAGGGATTTAACGGAAAGGTGCGACATTCAGTCACGGGGTGACTTGTAGTTAATTTTCCGTCACCCGTCATAATCCCTTGAAGGGCACAAAGTTCGCCTGCAAAATGCCGCGCCCCGCCCTGATTTGGCGGGATCGTGCTGATCGGCCGCCCCAGCCGCACCATCCGAAGTGCCTGGGTTTACTCAATAAGATCACGCAGGAGATTTGACGTGCACATTGGTGTTCCTCTCGAAACCCAGACGGGTGAAACACGGGTTGCTGCAACCCCGGAAACCATCAAGAAGCTGATCGGCCAGGGTCATAAGGTCACTGTACAAAGCGGCGCCGGCATTAACGCCAGCGTTGTCGACAGTGCTTATGAAGCGGCAGGCGCAACCATTGGCAGCGCCAACGATGCGTTTGGTGCCGAGCTGATTCTCAAGGTGGTCGCCCCCAGCGACAGCGAACTGACGCTGATCAAGAGCGGCACCGTCGTGGTGGGCATGCTCAACCCGTTCAGCAATGAAACCATCGCCAAACTGGCCGAATGCGGTATTACCGCGTTTGCGCTGGAAGCTGCGCCACGCACCTCCCGCGCCCAGAGCCTGGATGTGCTGTCCTCCCAAGCGAACATCGCCGGTTATAAGTCCGTGCTGCTGGCCGCTCACTACTACCCACGCTTCATGCCGATGCTGATGACCGCCGCGGGTACCGTGAAAGCGGCGCGCGTGCTGATTCTCGGCGCCGGTGTGGCCGGTTTGCAGGCGATTGCCACTGCAAAACGTCTGGGTGCCGTGATCGAAGCGTCCGATGTGCGTCCTGCGGTGAAGGAGCAGATTGAATCCCTGGGTGCGAAATTCGTCGACGTACCGTACGAAACCGATGAAGAGCGCGAATGCGCCGTCGGTGTCGGCGGTTATGCGCGCCCCATGCCGGCCAGCTGGATGCAGCGTCAGGCCCTGGCCGTACACGAACGCGCCAAGCAGGCTGACATCGTCATCACCACGGCACTGATCCCGGGCCGCAAGGCGCCGACGCTATTGAGCGCCGAAACCGTGGCGCAGATGAAGCCAGGCTCGGTGGTTATCGACCTCGCCGCAGCCCAGGGCGGCAACTGTCCGCTGACCGTGGCGGATCAGGTCGTGGTCTCGAATGGCGTGACCATTGTCGGCCCGACCAACCTGGCCGGTGCGGTCGCGGCAGACGCTTCGGCGCTGTACGCACGCAACCTGCTGGACTTCCTGAAGCTGGTCTTCAACAAGGAAGGCCAGTTCGAAGTGAACCTAGAAGACGACATCGTCGCCGCGTGCCTGATGTGCCGCGACGGCCAAGTCATCCGCAAAAACGCCTAAGCAGGGATTCAGACGATGGAAGAGCTTATCTCCCCCGGTATCTACAACCTGATCATCTTCGTGCTGGCGATTTATGTCGGTTATCACGTGGTCTGGAACGTTACACCTGCACTGCACACGCCGTTGATGGCAGTGACCAACGCCATTTCGGCGATTGTGATCGTCGGCGCGATGCTGGCGGCCGCTTTGACCGTAACACCACTGGGCAAAACCATGGGCACCCTGGCGGTGGCTCTGGCGGCCGTGAACGTGTTCGGTGGTTTCCTGGTCACCCGTCGCATGCTTGAGATGTTCAAGAAAAAAGCCCCGAAAGCCGTACAAGAAGAGGCGCCCAAGTAATGAGCATGAATCTGGTAACGACGCTGTATCTGATCGCGTCGATCTGCTTCATCCAGGCCCTCAAAGGCCTGTCGCACCCGACCACGTCGCGGCGCGGCAACGTGTACGGCATGCTTGGCATGGCCCTGGCAATCCTCACCACCATCGGTCTCATCTATAAGCTGGCGGCGCTCTCTATTGAGCAAGGCGGTGCTACCGCCGGCATCGGCTACGTCATCGTCGGCCTGCTGGTAGGCGGCACCGCCGGTTCGATCATGGCCAAGCGCGTTGAAATGACCAAGATGCCGGAGCTGGTCGCCTTCATGCACAGCATGATCGGCCTGGCAGCGGTGTTCATCGCCATTGCAGCCGTCGTCGAACCGCAGTCGCTGGGCATCGTCAAACAGCTGGGCGATTCGATTCCGGCGGGTAACCGTCTGGAGCTGTTCCTCGGCGCGGCCATCGGTGCAATCACCTTCTCCGGTTCGGTGATCGCATTTGGCAAGCTGTCGGGCAAGTACAAGTTCCGCCTGTTCCAGGGCGCACCAGTACAGTTCAGCGGTCAGCACAAACTGAACCTGCTGCTGGGTCTGGCGACGCTGGCGCTGGGCGTCACGTTCATGCTGACCGGCAACTTCAGCGCCTTTGCGCTGATGCTGATCCTGGCCTTCGTGATGGGCGTACTGATCATCATCCCGATCGGCGGCGCCGACATGCCCGTCGTGGTGTCGATGCTCAACAGCTACTCCGGCTGGGCAGCAGCGGGTATCGGCTTCTCGCTGAACAACTCGATGCTGATCATTGCCGGCTCGCTGGTGGGTTCGTCCGGTGCGATCCTCTCGTACATCATGTGCAAGGCGATGAACCGTTCGTTCTTCAACGTGCTGCTCGGCGGTTTCGGCAACACCGCGGACGCTGGCCCGGCGGGCTCCAAAGAAGCCCGTCCGGTGAAATCCGGCTCGGCGGACGACGCCACCTTCCTGCTGACCAACGCCGACACCGTGATCATCGTTCCAGGCTACGGCCTGGCGGTAGCACGGGCGCAGCACGCGCTTAAAGAGCTGACCGAGAAGCTGACCCATCGTGGCGTGACCGTGAAGTATGCGATTCACCCGGTTGCCGGCCGGATGCCCGGCCACATGAACGTCTTGCTGGCCGAGGCCGAAGTGCCTTACGACCAGGTGTTCGAGATGGAAGACATCAACTCCGAGTTTGGCCAGGCCGACGTGGTGCTGGTGCTCGGCGCCAACGACGTGGTGAACCCGGCGGCCAAGAACGACCCGAAATCGCCGATTGCCGGCATGCCGATTCTCGAAGCGTTCAAGGCCAAGACCATCATCGTCAACAAGCGCTCGATGGCCAGCGGCTATGCCGGCCTGGACAACGAGCTGTTCTATCTGGACAAGACCATGATGGTTTTCGGCGACGCCAAGAAAGTCATCGAAGACATGGTTAAAGCCGTCGAATAAAACCCTTCGGCAACCTGAACGCCCCGACTCGTCGGGGCGTTTTTGTTTGCGTCTGTTACCGATCCTGTAAAGGTGTTTTGCCTGAAAGCACCGGAATAGACGCCTCGAATGCGACCTTGGTAGCGGGACGGGCATCGCTCGAATTCACTAGACTGCGCACCTTGCTTCCGTTGCCCGAGATAACAATCATGTACCGTGACCGTATTCGCTTTCCTTCATTGTTGGACAAGGTAATGAGCGCCGCCGACGCTGCCGCTCTGATTCAGGACGGCATGACCGTCGGCATGAGCGGCTTTACCCGAGCCGGCGAAGCCAAGGCCGTGCCTCATGCACTGGCCGAGCGCGCCAAGGTCACGCCACTGAAAATAAGCTTGATGACCGGCGCCAGCCTGGGCAACGACCTCGACAAACAGCTGACTGAAGCCGGTGTACTGTCGCGACGCATGCCGTTCCAGGTGGACAGCACTCTGCGCAAGGCGATCAATGCCGGCGAAGTCATGTTCATCGACCAGCACCTGTCGGAAACCGTAGAGCAGCTGCGTAACCAGCAACTCAAGCTGCCGGACATCGCGGTGATCGAAGCCGTGGCGATCACCGAGCAGGGCCATATCGTGCCGACCACCTCGGTGGGCAACTCGGCCAGCTTCGCGATTTTCGCCAAACACGTGATCGTCGAGATCAATCTGGCGCACAACCCGAATCTCGAAGGCTTGCACGACATCTATATCCCTACCTACCGGCCGACCCGCACGCCTATTCCACTGGTGAAGGTCGATGACCGCATCGGCAGTACCGCCATTCCGATACCACCGGAAAAAATCGTCGCGATCGTGATCACTAATCAATCCGACTCGCCCTCTACTGTGCTGCCGCCGGACGCAGACACCCAGGCCATCGCCGACCACCTGATCGACTTCTTCAAGCAAGAAGTGGCTGCCGGGCGCATGACCAACAAGCTCGGCCCGCTGCAAGCCGGCATCGGCAGTATCGCTAACGCGGTGATGTGCGGCTTGATCGACTCGCCATTCGAAGACCTGACCATGTACTCCGAAGTGCTGCAGGATTCGACTTTCGATTTGATCGACGCCGGCAAGCTGAGCTTTGCTTCGGGCAGTTCGATCACCCTGTCGAGCCGGCGCAATGCCGATGTATTCGGAAATCTGGAGCACTATAAGGACAAGCTGGTACTGCGCCCCCAGGAAATCTCCAATCACCCCGAAGTGGTGCGGCGCCTGGGCATCATCGGCATCAACACCGCGCTGGAGTTCGATCTGTACGGCAACGTCAACTCCACCCACGTCTGCGGCACGCGGATGATGAATGGCATCGGCGGCTCGGGCGACTTCGCACGCAATGCGCATCTGGCGATCTTTGTCACCAAGTCGATCGCCAAGGGCGGCGCGATTTCCAGCGTGGTCCCCATGGTCAGCCACGTCGATCACACAGAACATGACGTCGACATTCTCGTGACCGAGATCGGCTTGGCCGACCTCCGAGGCCTGGCGCCGCGTGAGCGTGCCCGCGTCATCATCGACAACTGTGTTCACCCGGACTATCGCCCAGCCCTGAATGACTACTTCACTGCTGCTTGCGCGGTCGGCGGGCACACCCCGCATATCCTGCGTGACGCACTGAGCTGGCACATGAACCTGGAAGAAACCGGGCGCATGCTGGCGGTGTAATTGATACAGATAGCAGCTGACGCAAACACAGTTTCGTCAGCTCGCTGTTGCAGCATTCTTTTCAATCAAAAACTGTACTGCTGTACCGGTCTTTTCCTACCGTAATTGCCTACCTTTTCCAGCCAAACGCCTATTGATGCACCATAATGGTGCTGATAGGTACAGTTGCCTCAATTTAGACCAGTACACCACCGTTTAACAGTTAACTGGTCTCTCACAATACAGGTGAACTGTATCTACAGAGACTGGCCAAACGAGAGGATCATTGGCATCAGTCAAAGTTAAACCACTACCTAATCCCGCCATAAGCGGAAGGATGTCAACCATGGAACGTACACTCAGTTCCGAGCTGTTCTTCGAAGACACTGCTGCAAAAACCCAGGCTTCCCTGCCTTTGCGCGTTATCGCCAACCTGATGCTGTGGCAGCGCCGCATCTCCAGCCGCCATCAACTGGCTCGCCTGGATTCGCGTCTGCTGGCTGACGCCGGGATTAGCGAAGCACAACGCTACGAAGAGCTGAGCAAGCCGTTCTGGCGCTAAGTTAGCGTCGCTGGCTCTGACCCACCGGGTCCACCGCCAGCAACCCGAATTGAATAAACAAAACCCGTCGTGGGAAACCACGACGGGTTTTGTCGTTTTAGGCTTCATATTGGGTCGTATAGAAGAGAAAATCGCCAACAGGTACAGTTTTCAGGAATATAAGTTATCACCAGTACAGTTTAATCTAAGTGTGTCTGCGCTTGCCTGCGTAACAGACAGGACTGTTCTAACCGACATGCTCAGGCCTAATATCCAGATAGAACGTGGCGAACGCTTTAAGACGACAGGCGTCTGATCCTGTGCCACCTCTCTATCGATCTATCCAAAGGAGCTACTCATGTCCCGTCTTCGTTTGCTCAGCGCTGCCGCCCTGCTTGCCATGGCCGCCAATGCCCACGCCAGCAGTTTTATCGTAACCACCGACTCCATCGTTAATGGCCTGAAGGCTTCCTCCGACGCGACTTCGGATGTTTCGTCCTCCTTTCGTGACGACAAAATCGTCCGTGCTGCCCGTGACGACGCGGCCAGTTTCGTTGCCAGTGAAGGTGCCATCCGTGGCGTGAAGCTGGAAAGCGCACTCGACCATATCCGCCAACAGGCTCCGCAACTGAATGCGACCGACGCACAGCTGGCTCAAGCCATCCTGACGATCTAAGCAACTGCGCCGAACCGGGACACGCCCATCGTGTCCCAATGTTTCGGCGCTGGCTCTAGCCTGGGCATTGCGCTAGCCTTGGGGCTCGCTTTCAGCTATCGAGCCTCATGCATTTTCTTTCAAATCTGTTGATCACCCCGGTTTTTCTCGCGGCCTGCTGGTCGGGTTCGGCCCATGCTTTCGACGCTTTCAACCTGTCTACACAAGGCACCGTAGCCAGTGGTTACGCCACCAGCATGGTGACCTCCGCCCCCTTCGACCATAAACTGCTGATCGCCGCCCGGGATGACGCTGCAGCGTTCATCGCCAGTGACGGCCAACTGCGAGGAGCACAACTGGAATCGGCCTTGATCTATCTGCGCCGGACCCAGCCAAAACTTCATGCCAGCGACCTTGAACTGGCGCAGGCAATTCTCGTCCAATAGTTATCCTTGTTTTTCCGGAGTCACTCCATGCGTAGCCCGCTGATTGCTGCCACCCTTGGCCTGCTGTTGTTGGCCGACGTGGCCCAGGCGCACACCCTGGTAGCCACCAGTAACATGATCATTCGTGCCTCCCAGCGCACGCTTGATTTCACTTCCGATACCACCACGTCCATCCGCGATTCGAAGATCGTCCGTGAAGCCCACGACGATGCGGCCAGTTTCGTCGCCAGCGAGGGTGAAATCCGTGGTGCACACCTGGAAGCGGCCTTCGACACCTTGCGCACCCGCGTACCGGAAGCCCGCGACGCCAGTGATCAGGTTCTCGCCGAAGCCATCCTCGCACTGTGAAATCACTAAGCGCCTGGCTGCTGGCCGGGGTTGTGTTGCTGCTTGGCAACACGGCTCAGGCCAGCCTGCAATTACGCCTCAAGACCGACGGCCTGAGCCCCGCGCAACAGCAGGCCAGTCAGGCGCTGCTCGATGAAGCCATGCAGGCGTTGCCGCCACGCTTCATCGAGAAACTGGACCGGCACATCGATGTCGGCTGGACCGACAAGATGCCGAGCAATGCCTATGGCCAGGCATCGCTGGTGTCCGAACTCGACCTTAATCGCAACCTGCTCGCCAGCCTCACCGACGGCAGCGCCGCGACCAAAAAAACTTATCGTCCCCACGGCACAGTGCGCCAGGAAATGCTCGCCACGGTGTTGCACGAGCTCACCCACATCTACGACCGCGCACGCCTCTGGCCGGACGCCGAGCGCACACTGATCCAGCGCTGCACACAACGTAACAGCAGCTCCGGGCTGATCGGCATCCCGGATCAGTGCCGCGGACAGACCGACCGACGCTGGACCCTCAGCGACGACCCTCGCCTGCTCGATCTGGCCGGCTGGCCGCAATACGTCGGTCGGCGCGGTGAGCGCGAACAGCACAACCGGCAGATTGCCCGCAGCCCGGACATCTACGAGACGAGCAGCCCGAAGGAGTTCGTCGCGGTCAACATGGAGTACTTCCTCCTCGACCCAAGCTATGCCTGCCGTCGGCCTGCGCTGTATCGCTACTACAAAGAACACTTCGGCTGGGCGCCCGCCGCCAAAGACAAATGCGCCCAACCATTCGCCTTCCTCAATGCGGGTAACGATTTCGCCAAACAGCCCTTGGGCCAGGTCGATCCGGAACGGGTGTATGCCGTCGACTATCTGCTGGCAGAAGCCAACCAGAACTGGGTCAGCCGCTGGGGTCACAGCATGCTGCGACTGGTGATCTGCGCGCCCGGTCGGCCTCGCGGGCCGGATTGCCGCCTCGATCTGGATCAACATCTGGTGCTGTCCTACCGCGCTTTCGTCGGTGACGTACAGTTGTCGAGTTGGGATGGGCTGGTGGGCAAATACCCATCGCGCCTGTTTGTGTTGCCGCTGGCCCAGGTGATCGACGAATACACCAAGACTGAACTGCGCAGCCTGGCCTCGGTGCCGCTGAACCTGTCGCGCAGCGAGATCGAAGACGTGGTGGAACACGCCGCCGAGATGCACTGGAGTTACGACGGCAATTACTTCTTCCTGTCCAACAACTGCGCCGTGGAAAGCCTGAAACTGCTGCGCAGCGGCAGCAATAATACCCAACTGACAGGGCTCGACAGCATCATGCCCAACGGCTTGCTGGAAGTGCTCAAGGGCCGCGGACTGGCGGATACCAGCGTGCTCGACGACCCTCGCGAAGCGTTACGCCTGGGCTATCGCTTCGACTCCTTTCGCGAGCGTTATCAAGCGATGTTCGAAGTGCTGAAAAAGCATTTGCCGATCAATCAGGAAAAGGTCGAAGACTGGCTGGCATTGAAAGCTGATGAGCGCCGCAAATGGATTGACCAGGCGGACCTGCGCACCAGCGCGGCATTGCTGTTACTGGAGCAGGCGAGCTTCCGCCAACAATTAGTGTTGGCCCAGGACGAAGTCAAACAGCGCTACCTGGGCGCTCGGGAATTGAACAACGGCGGCATGGATAAAGCCAACGCGACCTTGCAGCAGATTCTCGCCAACAGCGGCTTCCTCAGCCGTCCGGCCGAACTGCTCGGCACTGGTGGCTATGGTTTGCCGCAGCCAAACGAATGGAAACGCCTGGAGTCGGAAAGCAACCTGCGTCAGAAGCAGCTTCAAGTGCTGACCGGGGACCTCGACAAGGAAGTGCGAGCGCTGCTCGAGCCGAGCCGCGCTGCTGAAATGGCCGCCAACGAAGAGAACCTGAAGCAGGTTGGCGAACATTTGAGGAAGTTGCACAAGGCTGCGGGCGGGTTGGAGTTGCCCTGAAGCATAGGACCCCGAAAGAGCAGAATCTCTGTGGCGACGGAGCTTGCTCCCGTTCGGCGGCGAAGCCGTCGTCCTATGGTGTCTGGTCGATTTCGGGGGCCGCTTCGCGCCCCAGCGGGAGCAAGCTCCCTCGCCACAGCCGGTCTCGTGATTGCTAGTTGTGGATCAATACAAGACCCCATCGAGACATACAGCAAAAAGGGCTTCAGAACGTAGTCCTGAAGCCCTCGGTCTTGCTGTTTAGTCTGTCCCGCGAGGCGCTAATTGCTCGGTCTCAGGAACTTTACCTTCAGCTGACCCGCGCCTTACGCACGCCATCGGACAAGGCCGCACACAGGCTGAGTACGCCCTCTACAGCCTGATCCGGAGTTGAGGCATTGGCGATGTGATCGATCAGCGCCGATCCCACCACCACACCATCGGCCAGACGCGCGATGGACGCTGCCTGTTCCGGTGTGCGAATACCGAAGCCGATGCTGATCGGCAGATCGGTATGGCGACGCAGACGGGTGACGGCTTCTTCGACATGTTCCAGAGTCGCCGCGCCCGCACCGGTCACACCCGCCACCGACACGTAGTAAACAAATCCGGAACTGCCATTCAGAACGGTCGGCAGACGCACATCGTCAGTCGTCGGAGTGGTCAGACGGATAAAGTCCAGGCCCGCCGCCTGTGCCGGGTCGCACAATTCAGCGTTATGTTCCGGCGGCATGTCGACCACGATCAGGCCATCGACACCGGCTTCTTTGGCTTCGGCAATGAAACGTGGCACGCCGTACATGTGAATCGGGTTGAAGTAGCCCATCAGCACCAGCGGAGTCTCGCTGTTGCCTTCACGGAACTCGCGAACCATTTGCAGGGTTTTCGCCAGGTTCTGTTTGGCGCCCAAGGCACGGATGTTGGCCAGCTGGATCGCCGGGCCGTCGGCCATCGGATCGGTGAAGGGCATGCCCAACTCGATCACGTCAGCGCCAGCACCGGGCAAACCTTTAAGGATCGCCAGGGACGTTTCATAGCTTGGGTCGCCGGCGGTCACAAAGGTCACCAGGGCGGCGCGGTTCTGTTCCTTGAGTTCGGCAAAACGCGTTTGCAGGCGGCTCATCAGTGTTTCTCCTGCTTGGACTGCACTTGTTGAGAGTTTTCCATGTGGTGCATCACGGTTTGCATGTCTTTGTCGCCACGGCCGGACAGGTTGACCACCATCAGGTGATCTTTCGGCAGGGTCGGTGCGCGCTTGAACACTTCGGCCAGGGCATGGGCGCTTTCCAGTGCAGGAATAATCCCTTCCAGGCGGCAGCATTTATGGAATGCGTCGAGGGCTTCGTCATCGGTCACCGAGGTGTACTGGACGCGGCCGATGTCATGCAACCAGGCATGTTCCGGGCCGATGCCTGGATAGTCGAGACCGGCTGAAATCGAGTGCGCGTCAATGATCTGGCCGTCATCGTCCTGCAGCAGGAACGTACGGTTGCCGTGCAGCACGCCCGGTACTCCGCCGTTCAGGCTGGCCGCGTGCTTGCCGGTTTCGATACCGTAGCCGGCCGCTTCGACTCCGATGATCTCGACGCTCTTGTCATCGAGGAACGGATGGAACAGGCCCATGGCATTGGAACCACCGCCGATGCACGCCACCAGGCTGTCTGGCAGACGGCCTTCCTGAGCTTGCAACTGCTCACGGGTTTCCTTGCCGATAACGGCCTGGAAGTCGCGAACCATGGCCGGATACGGGTGCGGGCCGGCCACGGTGCCGATCAGGTAAAAGGTGCTGTCGACGTTGGTCACCCAGTCACGCAGTGCTTCGTTCATTGCGTCTTTGAGGGTGCCGGTGCCAGCGACCACCGGGATCACTTCGGCGCCCAGCAGCTTCATGCGAAACACGTTGGCTTGCTGACGTTCGATGTCAGTGGTACCCATGTAGATCACGCAATCGAGGCCGAAACGCGCGGCCACGGTGGCGGTCGCCACGCCGTGCATGCCGGCGCCGGTCTCGGCAATGATGCGTTTCTTGCCCATGCGCCGCGCCAGCAGGATCTGGCCGATGCAGTTGTTGATCTTGTGCGCGCCGGTGTGGTTCAGCTCTTCGCGCTTGAGGTAAATCTTCGCGCCGCCGCAGAACTCTGTCAGGCGCTCGGCGAAATACAACGGGCTTGGACGTCCGACGTAATCACGCTGGAAGTAGGCCAATTCTTCTTTGAATGCCGGATCTTCCTTGGCCGCTTCGTATTCGCGGGCCAGATCGAGGATCAACGGCATCAGGGTTTCGGCGACGTAGCGGCCACCGAACGCGCCAAACAGGCCGTTGGCGTCGGGGCCGTTGCGCAGATTTGTCTGGGTCATGGGGCGCTCCAGTTGTATTCGAGAGGTGATGATGGGGTTCACTCTACCCCTGACATCCCACGCTGAAAACCGATAAGATCGCCACAACCTGTCAGGAAAACTCACAGATCCCATGAGCCATGACCTCCCCCCGCTGAATGCGCTTCGCGCCTTCGAAGCCACTGCCCGTCTGAACAGCGTCAGTCAGGCTGCCGAACAGCTGCACGTCACCCATGGCGCGGTAAGCCGGCAACTCAAGGTGCTGGAAGAACACCTCGGCGTGAGCCTGTTCATCAAGGATGGACGCGGCCTTAAACTCACAGATGCCGGCGTTCGTTTGCGCGATGCCAGCGGCGAAGCCTTCGAGCGTTTGCGCAGCGTTTGCGCCGAGTTGACCCAAAGCACCGCCGATGCGCCGTTCGTGCTCGGCTGCTCGGGCAGTCTTTTGGCGCGCTGGTTCATTCCGCGTTTGGGGCGGCTGAATGCGGACCTGCCGGATCTGCGCTTGCACCTGTCGGCTGGCGAAGGCGATCTTGATCCACGACGACCCGGTCTGGATGCCCTGCTGGTATTTGCCGAGCCGCCATGGCCGGCGGATATGCAGGTCTACGAATTGGCCAGCGAACGAATCGGCCCGGTCATGAGCCCGCGATTTGCCGGTTATGAAAGGCTACGAGACGCACCGGCAAGCACACTGTTGAGCGAACCCTTGCTGCACACCACCTCACGCCCGCAAGCCTGGCCGAGCTGGGCACAGCAAAGCGGCCTCGACGACAAGACGCTGAAGTACGGTCAGGGCTTCGAGCATTTGTATTATTTGCTGGAAGCGGCAGTGGCCGGGCTGGGCGTCGCCATCGCGCCCGAGCCGCTGGTGGCCGAAGACGTGAAGGCCGGTCGCCTGGTTGCGCCATGGGGCTTCCGTGAAACCCCGGCGCAACTGGCGTTGTGGCTCCCCAAGCGCGCCGCGGACGGGCGCGCTCGGCAGTTGGCGCAGTGGCTTAAAAACGAACTGCGCCAGACACCTTAATGACCGCGCCTGAACAATAAGTAGGCCGCGAGCAATCCCAGCGCACCAACGGCAACACCGGCTGTAGTCCAAGGGTGTTCCTGGGCGTAGTCACGTGTCGCGATCCCGGTTTCACGGGTTTTGACCTTGACCTCTTCATAGGCATCGGCGAGCAGATGGCGCGAGTGTTTCAGCGCGTTCTCGGCGTTGCTTTTCAATGTCTTGAGAGTTTTACGCGACTCGTCCGAGGCGTCGTCCTTCAGGTTTTCCAACGATTTCAACAGACTCTCGATCTCGGCTTCCATGCTTTGCAATGAGGCGTTGCGTAACGACGTGTTGGCCATGATGGCTCTCCTGCATTGTTGATGAGTGACGTGTGTTGGTTGGGACTTCAGGGGTTCGAGAAAGTGCAGTAAATCTGAACGTCACTACGGATTGGTCGACAGAAGAAATAAGAAAAATCACTGCTAGGCTGTATTTCACACCTCAAGGAGAACGCCATGTCTGACCATCACACCTACAAGAAAGTCGAACTGGTTGGCTCGTCCACCAGCAGCATTGAAGACGCCATCAACAACGCCCTGGCCGAAGCCAACAAAAGCCTCAAGTACATGGAATGGTTTGAAGTGACCGAAACCCGCGGGCATATCAAGGACGGCAAAGCTGCACACTTCCAGGTGACACTCAAAGTCGGTTTCCGGATTGCCAGCAGCTGAGTTTGAGCCAGCCGTCTGAACTTGCGCGCCGACCGCATGCCATAGGAAACAGCAAAGCGCTACAGGGAGAGCGCATCCAGTCGATAGCTGGATGCCCTCCCTCTATTGATCCGACCAAGGAGTGCACCCATGAAGAAGTTTATTCTGGCGGTAGGTTTGTTGAGCCTTGCGGGAACAGCCTTTGCCCAGGTCAAGTCGTGTGAAGAGCTGAAAGCCGAAATCGCTGCAAAACTGGACGCCAAGGGTGTTTCCAATTACACGCTGGAGATCGTCGACAAAGGCACTGCTGCCGGTGGGAAAGTCGTCGGAAAATGTGAGAAGGGCTCCAAGGTCATCGTTTACAAGCAAGGCTGACCGCCCTTAAAAATGAAAAAGCCGACGCAATGGCGTCGGCTTTTTTGTGGGTGCCGTTTAGATGTCAGCCCTTCATGACCTGCGCCAACAGTTCATAGGAGTGCACGCGATCGGCATGTTCATACAGGTCACAGGTGAAAATCAGTTCATCCGCCTGAGTCTGTTCGATCAGCACCTCAAGCTTGGCGCGGATTTTCTGCGGGCTGCCGACCATGGCCAGCCCCAGGAAATCACCGACCGCTTCTTTCTCATGGGGTAGCCACAAGCCGTCCATGGTCTTCACGGGTGGGCGTTGCACCAGGCTCTGGCCACGCATCAACGCGAGAATCCGTTGGTACACCGAAGTGGCCAGATAATCGGCCTGCTCATCGGTATCTGCCGCCACCAGCGGCACACCGAGCATCACGTAAGGCTTATCCAACACCGCTGAAGGCTTGAAGTGGTTGCGGTAGACGCGAATCGCTTCATGCATGAAGCGCGGTGCGAAATGTGAAGCGAATGCGTAGGGCAAACCGCGCTCACCGGCCAGCTGCGCACTGAACAGGCTCGAACCCAGTAACCAGACCGGGACATTGGTGCCGGTACCCGGCATGGCAATGATCCGCTGATCCGGCGTGCGTGGGCCGAGGTAGCGCATCAATTCGGCCACGTCTTCCGGGAAATCGTCGGCGCTGCCGGAACGCTCGCGACGCAAGGCGCGGGCGGTCATTTGATCGGAGCCGGGCGCGCGCCCCAGGCCCAGGTCGATCCGGCCTGGATACAGGCTTTCGAGGGTGCCAAACTGCTCGGCGATCACCAGCGGCGCATGGTTGGGCAGCATCACGCCACCCGAACCGACACGAATGGTCGAAGTACCGCCGGCCAGATAACCCAGCAGGACCGAGGTCGCCGAACTGGCGATCCCGTCCATATTGTGGTGTTCGGCGACCCAAAAACGGTTATAGCCGAACTTTTCGACGTGCTGCGCCAGGTCCAGGGAATTGCGCAGAGACTGGGCCGCACTGCCGTTCTCACGCACGGGCACCAGATCGAGGGTCGAAAACTTGATCTCAGACAGTCGTTTCATAAACCTGCTTCTCCAATGGGTAAGCAGGTTTTTTCACCAACGAAAACCTGCCGAGGCTATAAGCGTGTTCTATGCAATGAGGGCATATACCCGAGTTTCAATAGAAGATACAAAATTCCCGTGCCATGAGAGGCCTGATCAGATGAGGTGAACTTTGCCTGACGGTCTATCCTCAGAACCCTGGTAACCGAAAACCACGAAGGCGTGACGGTTCGCGCCGGATCTTGAGGAGGCAGAGACATGGCTATCACAAAGAAAGCATCGGCTCATTGGGAAGGTGATCTGAAAACCGGCATCGGCTCGATTTCCACGGAAACCGGTGTACTCAGAGAAGCGCCCTACGGCTTCAAGGCCCGTTTCGAAGGCGGTAAGGGCACCAATCCGGAAGAGTTGATCGGCGCGGCCCACGCTGGCTGTTTCTCCATGGCGTTTTCAATGATTCTCGGTGAGGCCGGCCTCAAGGCCGACAGCATCGACACCAACGCCGAAGTCACCCTGGACCAGGTGGACGGCGGCTTTGCAATCACCGCGGTAAAACTGACCCTCAAGGCGAAAATCCCCGGGGCGACCCAGGCGCAATTCGAGGAGCTGAGCAACAAGGCCAAAGAGGGCTGCCCGGTGTCCAAGGTGTTGAATGCGAAAATCAGCCTGGATGCGACGTTGGTCAGCTAAACCGATAAAAGATCGCAGCCTTCAACAGCGCCTACATTGATCGACCGGTAGTCGCTGCCGAAGGCTGCGATCTTTTTTGCGTTGAAACAAAACCTGGCTGGCGTAATTGTGGTCGAATAAATGACAGCAGCTTTAGCGCATCACCGTGCGCGCTGCCTCAAGGGAGCTTCAACCATGAAACGTTTTGCCTTGGCGGTTATCTGTTGCACGCTAGCCACATCGGCCCTCGCGGCACCGAAATCCTGTGAGGAGCTCAAGGCCGAGATCGAAGCCAAGATCCAGGCCAATAACGTCTCGTCCTATACCCTGGAAATCGTCACCAACGACGAAGTGCACGATCAGAACATGGTGGTCGGCACGTGCGAAGGCGGCACGAAGAAAATCATCTACCAAAAAAATGACAGTTGATTCGCCTCACATGAGGCAGTAGCTCTCGCGATCTTCGGCGACAATCTCCCGCTTGGCGTTATACAGCCGGGCGCTGGGGGTGAACGCTATGGAGCGAGCTTCCAGCAGATAGCGCTGGCCGGCCTCGAAATGGTCGTAATTGATGGTCAGGTAGCACAACCGCTCGAGCGGACCGTTCATCAAGCCCAAGCCCCCGCTAAATACTTCAAAATCGAAACGCACTATCAGCTCATGGCTACCCGGGGTGACCTGGAAGTAACGACCATCGCGCAACCGCTGGTTGTCCAGCCGTTCGGCCATCAGTAGTTTCCCGCCGGGGCTCGGCGTGGCGAAGTCGACCCAGGCCATCTGCGGATCGACCGCAGGCAACGGACTCGTGCAGCCGACAAAGGCACCTGCAGCGAGCAACAGCAACAACCTGCGCATGATGAATATCCCAAGGACTGGTCATTCAGCATAGCGCCGATCAGGTACGTTGGCAGCCCGCGGGCTTACCCTGCCCAATCACTTTTCGCTGCTGGTCATAGAGCTTTGCCCACGGCCGAAAGCCGATATTCCCCGCTTGCAGCTGATACCGCTGCCCGGCGTTGAAGTCCTTGAATTTCACATTCAACTGGCAGTCGCGCCACAGCGGCTCGGCGTCGGGGCCAATGTTGGTCGGCTGGACCGCGAACAAGTAGCGAACCTTCAGCTCATGGCTGCCGGGCTGCACCTGGAAGTAGCGCTTGTCGATGGAAGTCTTGTTATCGACTTCCAGCGCTTGCAGCGCGGTATCTTCCTGCCGTGAGTCCAGATCGATCCAGGCCTGGGAAGGATCAGGGGTAGGCAATCCGGCACAGCCGGCCAGCATCAGCAGGCCTCCCGTCAGCATCAATTTGCGCATAGCGGAGCTCCAATAGGCGGGATAGTCTTGCGGGCAGACTTTCCAGGGATTTTTTTATTTTGATCAGGCCGCGTCCAAGCCTTGGGTTACTTGATCGCGTTTTACGCATTTTGTTTCCGGGTGTGATTCTTTTGTTGCTCAACGGCTGCGCGAGCATCAGCTATTACGGCCAATTGGCCAGTGGTCAGCTGCACTTGCTGCGGGCTCGGGAGCCGGTTGCCAGTGTGATTGCCGACCCTGCCCGCGATCGGCAATTGCGTGCGCATCTGGCCCAGTCACAAAAGGCCCGAACGTTCGCCAGCCAACACCTGCATCTGCCGGACAACCAGAGCTACCGCTTGTACGCCGACATCGGCCGACCGTTTGTAGTCTGGAATGTCTTCGCCACGCCGGAGTTTTCACTGAAGCCGCAGAACCATTGCTTCCCTGTCGCCGGCTGCGTCGCTTATCGCGGCTTTTACAGTCAGAGCGCTGCCCGCGGTGAGGCCGCCTTGCAACGCCTGCAAGGTATGGACGTGTCGATCGGCGGCGTCGAGGCCTATTCGACGCTCGGTTGGTTCAACGACCCGATCATTAGCTCGATGATGGGTTGGGGCGACGAACGGTTGGCCACGCTGATATTCCACGAACTCTCCCACCAACGTTTTTATGTGAAAGACGACACCGAGTTCAACGAGTCCTTCGCCACGTTCGTCGAACAGGAAGGCACTCGCCAATGGCGCGCATTCCGAGACATGCCGCCGGATAATGGAGCGTTGGTACGCCAACGCGACCAGTTCATCCAGTTGATTCTGGACACCCGCACCCGGCTTGAACGGCTTTATGCCCTGCCGCTGCCGGCCGACCAAATGCGTGAGCGAAAAGCGGCGGAGTTCGAACAACTGCGCCGTGAGTACAGGACCCTGCGCAGCAGCCAATGGGCTGGCAACAATCGCTACGATGCGTGGATCAACGCCCCGATGAACAACGCCCGATTATTGCCGTTTGGTTTGTATGACCAGTGGGTACCAGCGTTTGCCGCACTGTTCAGGCAGGTCGATGGCGATTGGGTGAGGTTTTATGCGGCAGTGGAGAAGGTGGGCGCGTTGCCGGTTGGAGAGCGCAAGGCGGCGTTGAGGGCGTTGGCAGGATCAGCAAATTCCGGTGGATGAACAGGCCCCTTCGCGGGCTTGCCCGCGAAGGGATTTGATCAACGCTGCAGAAACGCCTGATGCAACTCATCCAGCGTCTCGAAGTGATACGCCGGTGCTTCGGCGCTCAATTCTTCCCGGCTGCCAAACCCATAACCCACCGCTGCCGCGTCCAGCCCATTGCTACGAGCACCGATCAGATCGTGCTTACGGTCGCCGATCATCAGCGTATTAGCCGGGTCCAAACCTTCTTCGACCATCAAGTGTGCAATCAGCTCGACCTTGTTGGTCCGCGTGCCATCCAGCTCACTGCCATAAATCATCTTGAAATGCTTGGCGAAGTCGAAGTGCCGGGCAATTTCCCGGGCGAAAACCCATGGTTTGGAGGTCGCGATGTACAGTTGCCGCCCTTGCCCACCGAGGGTTTCCAATAGCGGTGTAACCCCGTCGAACACGCGGTTTTCATACAGGCCGGTAACCTTGAAGCGTTCACGATAGAAGTTCACTGCTTCCCAGGCCTTGGGCTCGTCGAAGTCATAGAACTGCATGAACGCCTGTAACAACGGCGGGCCAATGAAATGTTCGAGCCTGGTCAAGTCCGATTCATCGATACCCAGTTTGCTCAGGGCGAACTGGATGGAGCGGGTGATGCCTTCGCGCGGGTCGGTCAGCGTGCCATCGAGGTCGAACAATACGGTTTGGTAATGCATGGAAATTCCTGAGCAATGGCCAGACGCTTTTCGTTATCAAGAGGTTTAGAGCTGGTCGTAGCCTTCGACCAGATGCAGATCCTTGAGCTTCACGTAATTCGCCGCGCTGTAGGTGAAAAAGGCTTTTTCCTTGTCCGTCAGCGGCCGGACCTGCTTCACCGGGCTCCCGACATAAAGGAAACCGCTTTCCAGGCGCTTACCCGGTGGCACCAGGCTACCGGCGCCGATGATCACATCGTCCTCGACTACCGCACCGTCCATGACGATGCTGCCCATGCCAATCAGAATCCGGTTGCCCACGGCGCAACCATGAAGCATGACTTTATGCGCGATGGTTACATCGTCACCGATCAGTAACGGAAAGCCATCGGGGTTGAATGGCCCTGCATGGGTGATGTGCAGCACGCAGCCGTCCTGCACGCTGGTGCGCGCACCGATCCGGATGCGATGCATGTCGCCGCGGATCACCGTCAGCGGCCAGACGGAGCTGTCTTCGCCGATTTCGACGTCGCCGATCACCACTGCCGAGCCGTCGACAAAAGCGCCTTTGCCCAGCAGCGGCGTGTAGTTCTGATACTTGCGAAGGGTCACGATAGGGTTTCTCTCTGTTGCCGATAGCTGCGGTGAGCTTCGATTGTAATTAAGATGGGCGCATGTTTCTTCCCGCATGTTTTCCAGCCAAGGTGCCAACCGTGAGCGTGAACAACCCTCTTCTGCAGTCCTACGACCTGCCGCCGTTCTCGGCGATCCGTGCCGAACACGTGCAACCGGCCATTGAAAAGATCCTGGCTGACAACCGCGCCGCCATCGTCGACATCCTCAAAACCCAGGGCAAACAGCCAACCTGGGCTGGCCTGGTGCTGGCGATGGACGAACTCAACGATCGTCTGGGCGCCGCATGGAGCCCGGTCAGCCACCTCAATGCCGTGTGCAACAGTGCTGAACTGCGCGAGGCTTACGAGTCCTGCCTGCCGGCCCTGAGCGCCTACGCCACCGAGCTGGGCCAGAACCGTGAACTGTTTCAGGCCTATGAAGCGCTGGCGAACAGCCCTGAGGCCGCCGGTTTCGACGTGGCGCAGAAAACCATCCTGGAGCATGCCCTGCGTGACTTCCGCCTGTCGGGTATCGACTTGCCTGAAGCCGAACAAAAACGTTACGCCGACGTGCAGAGCAAACTGTCGGAGCTGGGCAGTCGCTTCTCCAACCAGTTGCTCGACGCCACTCAGGCCTGGACCAAGCACGTCACCGACGAAGCCGCCCTCGCCGGCCTGACCGATTCGGCCAAGGCGCAAATGGCCGCCGCCGCGCAAGCCAAGGACCTGGACGGCTGGCTGATCACCCTGGAATTCCCGAGTTACTACGCGGTGATGACCTACGCCCAGGACCGTACCCTGCGCGAAGAAGTCTACGCCGCCTACTGCACCCGTGCGTCGGACCAAGGCCCGAATGCCGGGCAGAATGACAACAGCCCGGTCATGGAAGAAATCCTCGACCTGCGTCAGGAGCTGGCAAAACTGTTGGGCTTCGCCAGCTTCTCGGAGCTGAGCCTGGCGACCAAAATGGCCGAGTCCAACGATCAGGTGCTGAGTTTCCTGCGCGACTTGGCCAAACGCAGCAAACCGTTTGCCGCCCAGGATCTGCAACAGCTCAAGGCCTACGCCGCCGAACAGGGTTGCCCGGACCTGCAAAGCTGGGACAGCGGTTTCTACGGTGAAAAACTCCGCGAGCAGCGCTACAGCGTTGCCCAGGAAACCCTTCGCGCGTACTTCCCGATCGACAAGGTTTTGGGTGGTCTGTTCGCGATAGTCCAGCGCCTGTACGGCATCGAGATCGCCGAGCTGAAAGGCTTCGATACCTGGCACCCGGACGTTCGCCTGTTCGAAATCAAGGAAAACGGCCAGCACGTCGGCCGCTTCTTCTTCGACCTCTATGCCCGCGCCAACAAGCGTGGCGGTGCCTGGATGGACGGCGCCCGCGATCACCGCCGCACGATCAATGGCGTGCTGCAAAGCCCGGTGGCGAACCTGGTGTGCAACTTCACCCCGGCCGACAGCGGTAAACCAGCCCTGCTGACCCACGACGAAGTGACCACCCTGTTCCACGAGTTCGGTCACGGCCTGCACCACCTGCTGACCCGCGTCGAGCACGCTGGCGTGTCCGGCATCAACGGCGTGGCCTGGGATGCGGTCGAGCTGCCAAGCCAGTTCATGGAAAACTGGTGCTGGGAGCCGGAAGGTCTGGCACTGATTTCCGGTCACTACGAAACCGGCGAGCCGCTGCCTCAGGATCTGCTGGAGAAGATGCTCGCAGCGAAGAACTTCCAGTCCGGCCTGATGATGGTCCGCCAACTGGAGTTTTCGCTGTTCGACTTCGAGCTGCACGCCACTCACGGTGACGGCCGCAGCGTACTGCAAGTGCTCGAAGGCGTACGTGATGAGGTTTCGGTCATGCGTCCGCCGGCCTACAACCGTTTCCCCAACAGCTTCGCCCACATCTTTGCCGGTGGTTACGCGGCGGGTTACTACAGCTATAAGTGGGCAGAGGTATTGTCGGCCGATGCCTTCTCGAAATTCGAAGAAGACGGCGTGCTCAATGCCCAGACCGGTCGTGCGTTCCGCGAAGCGATCCTGGCTCGAGGTG
Organism: Pseudomonas sp. GW822-FHT02G04; assembly: GCF_058802085.1. NCBI lineage: Bacteria > Pseudomonadati > Pseudomonadota > Gammaproteobacteria > Pseudomonadales > Pseudomonadaceae > Pseudomonas > Pseudomonas sp. GW822-FHT02G04. Next base: position 430,295 of record NZ_JBXANU010000003.1, on the reverse strand, counting down.
GTTCCCAGGAACCGATGGTGCTGTTCGTCGACTTCCGTGGCCGGGCGCCATCGATTGACGCACTCTTGCGCCACAGCGGCCTGACCGAGGACGCGGCAGCATGAGTGAGGGACCTGTGATTACCAAAAAACGCTTTATCGCCGGGGCGGTCTGCCCGGCCTGCAGCGAGCCCGACAAGTTGATGATGTGGAACGAAGACTCCGTTCCGCATCGCGAATGCGTGGCCTGCGGTTATTCCGACACGCTGAATGAACAAGGCCTGTCGGTGCCCAAGGAATTGGGCACCCGGGTTAACACCTCAGCACTCAAGGTGCCGGACGCCAAGGTTCAGGCCGTGCAGTTCTTCCCGAACCCGAAGCTGAAGAAAAAGCCTGACGAGCAAAACTGACTGGAACACCACCTTTCACTCCCGTGGAAGGTGGTATCTATCTACCACCTTTCCCCTGCGCTTCCTTTTAGGCTGACCACATTCAGCCTCCAGTCAAGGAAGACACCATGCCAGATACCAATCCGCTTCTGCAGTACTGGGACCTGCCGCCCTATTCGCACGTTCGCGCCGAGCATCTCGTGCCGGCCATCGAAAAAATCGTCAGCGACAACCGTCAGGCCATTTTCGACATTATCGCCAGCCAATCAACATTCCCGACCTGGGACGACCTTGTGCTGGCGATCGATGAAAGCGATGCACGCCTGGCTGAAACCATGGGAATCATCGAAACCCTCGCGATGGTGAAGCACGACGGTGACACCTGGGAGTTGGCAAGCGGTACATGTCGCGATGCCGTGGCGCAGTACAAAACCGAAAAAATGAGCAATCAGGCGCTGTTCCGGGCCTATCAAAAGCTTGCACAAAGCCCGATCGCCGCAAGTTTCGATGAGTCTCGCAAAGCCGTGCTGAACAAGATTCTACGCAGGTTTCGTTTCTCCGGAATCGAGTTGCCCCTCGATCAACAGCAACAACTTGCTCACCTGAATCGCGAAATCAGCGCGCTCGAGAGCCTGTTCTTAATGCACCTGGAGAATGCAAGCTCGGCCTGGAGCAAGCGTATCGACAATGTCGCTCAACTCAACGGTTTACCCCTGGCGACCAAAGATCGTCTGGCACTCAACGCACGGCAGGCTGGGCATGAGTGCTGGCTGATAACCCTGGATCAGGACACCTACAATCAAGTCATGGCCTACGCCGAAGACCGCCCCCTGCGTGAAGAGTATTTCGTTGCCTTCAGCACTCGAGCCTCCGATCAGGGCCCGCACGCCGGACAATTCGATAATGGACCGGTATTGAAATCGCTGTTGGTTCAGCGTCATCGCAAAGCCCAACTGCTAGGGTATGAAAACTTTGCCCAATTGAGCCTGGCGAACCGGATGGCGGACTCAACCGCACAGGTCAGCGGATTCCTGCGTCGACAAGTGGCGCTTAAAACATCGAGTTTCGAGGAGGATGCGCAAACGCTCAAGACTTTCGCGGCCAGCCAGGGTATCGCTGAGGTACAGCCCTGGGACCACGAGTTTCTCGCCGAAAAGCTGCGTCAACAATACCTGGATACGCCCCTGAAAAGCCTGCGCGATTATTTTCCCCTGGACGCAACCCTGCGCCGAATCTGCCTGTTCAGCGAGCGCATGTTCGGAATCCGGATCGTTGAACAAACAACGTTCAGTCGCTGGCATGACAGCGTCCGTCTGTTTGAAGTCAGCGAGCACGGGCAGGTGGTCGGGCATATTTACCTCGACCCGTTCCATCGCAAGGAGGCCCCTGACTTTCCATGGACCGCAACACCGCGCAACCGGCGAGTGGACGCCGAAGGCCGGTTGACCCTGCCAATTGCCGTTATTCACGCCAACTTCACTGAGGCCTTGGCTGATCAACCTTGTTTGCTGACCCATCTGGATCTGCGGGTACTTTTCCATGAATTTGGCCACTGCCTGCACCACACCCTGACTCGTTCACCGCATTACACCCTTTCAGGCATCTCCCAGCTGGGACGCGACACGGCGGAATTTGCCGGCCAACTATTCGAACGCTGGTGTTTCTCACGAGAGTTTCTACAGTGGCTGGCGGTCCACCACCGCACCGGTGAACGCTTGACCGAGGCTCAAATCGATAAAGCACTGACATCGCTTCAAGCCCATGGCAACTGGCAGACAGCCCGATTGCTGATGGCTGGCTTATTTGATTTCCAATTGCACCGATCTCAAGGTGATGGCCGTAGCGTTCAGCGGGTATTCGAAGACGTACAGCGGGAAATTCCTCACTTGAAACTGTCTTCCTATAGCCGGCTCGCCAACAGTTTCGATTATATGGTGACCGGTTACGGCGCCTCGGTTTACGCCTACAACTGGTCAGATGTATTAGCCACCGAAGCCTTCAAACGCTTTGAGCGGGATTGGGTTTTCAATATCCAAACAGGTAAGGCCTTTCGCGAAGCCATTTTTTCACCTGGGGATTCACACTCTCTGTTGTTATCTCTAGAGGCGTTTCTGGAACGGCCGCTTGCCGAGGATCTTTTCCCAGTCGCAGTAGGTAGCTGAGGCACGATTACTCGATGTGAGCCGAGTTGAACCAACTCTTCATCGAACACATGGCAAACGGGCTTGTGCTGCAATCACCATTGGCCAGCGCCGTACGAAGTTTGTCGACATCGGCCTGCATCATGTAGCGAATGCCGTCCTTGAAGTGGGTGCTATCGCCAAAACCGCCCTGAGTCATTTCACTCAGCGCATCTTCCTTACTCCAGCCCTGCACCACCACCCGGTACATCGCCGCCATCAGGCCGGTGCGATCCGAGCCGTGTTTGCAGTGCATAAGCACAGGCCCTTTGGCCTCGGCGGTCTGAATCGTGCGAAGGGCCTTGAGCACATCACTGTCATCCACATGATTGGTGCGGTAGGGCAGCTGTATCTGGGTGATTCCGGGTTTGGACAACCAGCTTGAGTCCGGTTCAGGCAGGAAGTTGATGACGGTGGCGACCTTGAGTTTCTCCAACAACGGCACCGCCCCCTTGTCCGGCAATGCACTTCGATAGAGGGTCGGGGACATCTGATAGAGGTTGTACTGAACCTCCACCGATTGAGCCCAGTCCGCAGGCCGGGATAGAACAGCGTCGTCAGCGTGAGCCAGCGTCAGGTTGAAAAGTGCGGCCAGCGACAAAAGAAACGTCGCAGGTAGAAGGCGCAGTAGGGACATGCTCAGGCGACCGTGAAGTGGTGGATAAGTGATCGATAGCCTGAACTCGGGACAGTCAAAGACCTGTGAGGCCGCTGTCAAAGAATCGTGAATAGAACAGCAAATGCCAGAGGCTGGTTGTCATTCGGGTCAGCCGGACTGTCCGACATCGCTAATTGACTGAGAGACACTATCCGGCAAAGGCTTGAGTTAATAGACGCAGATAAAACCAGGCCTGCCTGGAGTCTCATGCAGGCCTGGCAACAACTATCAACTTCAGGGATTTACGATACTGGAATAAGCCTTGGCCAAGGCCAGCAGTTTGGCCTTGTCGTCACCATCGATATCGCCATCACCGTCCACATCGCTGTTAATGGTCTTGATCGTGAAGGACTGACCACTATCGCTGGAAACCGCTGTCACATAGACGGAATCGACCAGTGCCTCTGTCTGCACTTCATTTACCGCATCCCACTCCAGCTCTTTACGGGCAAGCTGCATCGATACTCGTGCTTCGCGAGGATTGGTTATGCTGGGGGCCAACAGTTGTAAAAAAATACCGCGCTGATTTAAAAACGACATTACTAATTCCTTTTAATGATTAATCCACGACAACTTCGTGTGGCATGGATAGTACTGTCAGTCTTTGTGATCACGCTACTTGGCACATGTTTCCAGCGGTGACTGTTGCGAAACTATCTTGATCCAGAAACTTATCTCGTTAGTTTGTTTATATCATCTCGGACATTCAGTTGCCGAACGGTACTGGCTTGTTGCCTTACCCCTTGATACTGTATGCACGTACAGCCACCAGGCCTTTATCGATGAACACGCCTCTGCCACCCCGCGGTCGTGGTACCGCCACCAACCCACACAACCGTTTCGCGCCGATCCGTTCGGTGGCCGAGGATGACGGCTGGTATCAGGAAGTGCCTATCACCCAAGGAACCGAGGTGCGCATCGAGACGGCGAAAACCATCATTACTCGCAACAACTCGCCGGACTTGCCCTTCGACCGTTCGATCAATCCCTATCGCGGCTGCGAGCATGGCTGCATCTATTGCTACGCACGGCCCAGTCACGCCTACTGGGATATGTCACCAGGGCTGGATTTCGAAACCAAACTGATCGCCAAGACCAACGCCGCCGATGTGCTGGAAGAACAACTGTCCAGGCGCGGCTATCAATGCGCGCCGATCAACCTGGGCTCCAACACCGACCCTTATCAGCCGATCGAGCGTGAACACAGAATCACCCGCAAGACGCTCGAGGTACTGCTGCGCTACCGCCACCCGGTGACCATCATCACCAAGGGCTCGCTGATTCTGCGCGATCTGGACTTGCTGGCCGAACTCGCCGGGCAACGGCTGGTGGCGGTAATGATCAGCCTCACCACCCTGGACGATGAGCTCAAACGCATCCTCGAACCCCGTGCTGCTGCGCCCAAGGCGCGACTTCGGGCGATCCGGGTGATGCGCGAAGCCGGGATTCCGGTGGGCGTTTTGTGTTCACCGATGATTCCGATGATCAACGACAACGAGCTCGAAAGCCTGCTGACCGAAGCTCATGCGGCCGGAGCGCAAAGTGCGGCCTACATGATGTTGCGATTGCCACTGGAAGTGGCACCCTTGTTCGAAGAGTGGCTGGCAGCCCACTATCCTCAGCGTGCAGCTCATGTCCTAAGCCTGATCCGTCAGAGCCGTGGTGGCGAGCTTTACGACAGTCGGTTTGGCGCCCGTATGCGCGGTGAAGGGCCGTTTGCCGATTTGCTGGCGCAGCGTTTTGCCAAAACCATCAAGCGCCTGGGGCTCAACCGTCGGGAAGGTTTCGATCTGGACTGCAAAGCCTTTTGTCCGCCGGGTCGCCAGATGTCATTGATTTAAGGACAACTGGACCTATGGTGGAGTAGTGAAAAAAGCATGTCGTGTTCAAGCTGGTCATATTTCTTATGACCTGGAACGCACGTTCTAGAGCATTTGATTCAGTTTGAGTTAAGCTTCGGTCGCTACCTTGTTCATCGAGTGACTGACGGGTCTGATTTCTTGACCTGGATGTTTTTTAAACAGCCACTGGCTTCACATCGGACAAAACGGGAAAATTCCCTGACTCCGCCAAAGAGGATGAATCATGAGTGACAAGGATAAACAGCCGTTGGCTGCGTCGGCTTCAGCCCAACCCGAGGCGGAAACCGCCGATGCAGCGCTACAGCATATCGTTGACGGCTTTTTGCACTTCCATCACGAGATCTTTCCGCAGCAGGAAGAACTCTTCAAAAAACTCGCCACGGCCCAGCGGCCTCGGGCGATGTTCATCGCGTGCGCCGATTCGCGCATTGTTCCCGAACTGATTACCCAAAGCGCCCCCGGCGACCTGTTCGTCACCCGTAACGTCGGCAACGTCGTGCCACCTTATGGGCAAATGAACGGTGGTGTTTCCACAGCCATCGAATACGCAGTGCTGGCGCTCGGCGTGCAGCACATCATCATCTGCGGCCACTCCGACTGTGGCGCCATGCGCGCGGTACTAAACCCGCAGAGCCTGGAGAAGATGCCGACGGTCAAAGCCTGGCTGCGCCATGCGGAAGTGGCAAAAACCATGGTTCAGGACAACTGCCATTGCACCAACGAAAACGAGAGCATGCACATCCTCACCGAAGAGAATGTGATCGCTCAGTTGCAGCATTTGCGCACGCACCCGTCGGTGGCCTCGCGCATGGCCAACGGTCAGCTGTTTATCCATGGTTGGGTGTACAACATCGAAACCAGCGAAATCAAAGCCTACGACGCGGATCAGGGTTGTTTCCTGCCGCTCGACGGCAGTCATCCAATTCCGGTGGCGACGCCCAAAGCGCGCTTCTAAATCCTCTTCGTAGCCTGTCTCACAACTTACGTTTGCGAGACAGGTCACCAGGTCCCTGTGTGGTTTAGCCGAGGCTGCTGATCAAGCAGCCCGGCTTCGCCATGCCTGAAGAAAACTTCGGGAGAGTCACCATGCCTGCCGCTCAATTAAAAGCTGTTCTGCCACGGGAGCTACTGGCTTCGGTGGTTGTGTTTCTGGTTGCCCTGCCTTTGTGCATGGGCATCGCCATCGCCTCAGGGCTGCCACCGGCCAAAGGCCTGATCACCGGCATCATCGGTGGGCTGGTGGTTGGCTGGCTTGCCGGTTCACCGCTGCAAGTCAGTGGCCCGGCGGCGGGTCTGGCGGTATTGGTGTTCGAATTGGTGCGCCAGCATGGTATCGCCATGCTCGGGCCGATTCTCTTGCTGGCAGGTTTTCTGCAATTGGTGGCCGGGCGCTTGAAACTGGGTTGCTGGTTTCGGGTCACGGCGCCGGCTGTGGTGTACGGCATGCTCGCCGGTATCGGTGTGTTGATCGTGCTGTCACAGGTGCACGTGATGCTCGATGCCGTGCCCAAGCCCTCGGGGCTGGATAACCTGGCGGCTTTCCCCGCTGCGGTGATTCAGGCTTTGCCTTCGTTTGGCTGGCAAGCGGGTTTGCTCGGGCTGTCGAACATTGCCGTGATGTGGCTGTGGGAAAAATTCCGCCCGCACTCCCTGCGTTTCGTTCCCGGTGCATTGCTCGGGGTCGGTCTGGCAACGATCGCCAGCCTGGCGCTTGCCTTGCAGGTCAAACGTGTGGAGGTTCCGGCCAACCTGGCGGAGGCCATCGACTGGCTACGTCCGGCGGATCTGCTCAACCTGGCTGACCCAACCCTGCTGATCGCCGCCTTCGCCGTGGCCTTTATCGCCAGCGCCGAAACCCTGCTCTCGGCCGCCGCCGTGGATCGCATGCACAGCGGTCAACGCTCGGACTTCGACCGCGAATTATCGGCACAAGGTGTGGGCAACATGTTGTGTGGTCTACTCGGCGCGCTGCCGATGACCGGGGTGATCGTGCGCAGCTCGGCCAACGTTCAAGCCGGCGCCACCACCCGCCTGTCGACAGTGTTCCATGGCCTGTGGTTGTTGGCTTTCGTGCTGCTGCTATCGAGCGTGCTGCAAAGCATTCCGGTGGCGAGTCTGGCGGGCGTGCTGGTTTACACCGGCTTCAAACTGGTAGACCTCAAAGCCTTTCGCGGCTTGGGCCGTTATGGCCGGATGCCGATGTTCACCTATGCGGCGACCGCACTGGCAATCATCTTCACCGACCTGCTGACCGGTGTGCTGATCGGCTTCGGCCTGACGCTGGCCAAACTGGCCTGGAAGGCTTCGCGCCTGAAAATCAGCCTGATCGATCTGCCGGCGGACGGCGAGATGGAGCTTCGACTGGTGGGGGCGGCGACCTTCCTCAAGGTACCGGCGTTGACCCAGGTGCTGGGGAGCATCCCGGCAGGCGCGACGGTGCATGTGCCGCTCAATAACCTGAGCTACATCGATCACTCGTGCCTTGAGTTGCTGGAGGAGTGGGGCCGGGCCAATGCGGCCAAGGGTTCGAAGCTGTTAATTGAAGCGCGGGGGTTGAAGCGCAGGCTTGAAGGGCGGTTGCGTACCACGACGGGCGTAGGTTCCGCCGGTTAAACCACTTGTAGGAGCGAGGCTTGCCCGCGAAGGCGGTGTGTCAGTCGACATCAATGTTGAATGTCAGGCAGCCTTCGCGGGCAAGCCTCGCTCCTACAGGGGTTGCATAGACTTACGCAGCTGGTTGATCCAGCTCCAACTCCACGCCCAATTGGCGCGACAGGCACGGCCAGCGCTTCCACGCGGCGCCGGTGTCCGGGCTGTTGAGTTTCTCGCGGTAGGCCTCCACCGACTCCAGCGCGAAACTTTCATCATTAAGCATCTCGTCCACCGCGTGATGCACCGCCTCATCCAGTTGATTGGCAAACTCCTCGCCAATCAGTTGGTGGGCAATCAGGTTGGCAACAGTCATGTCCAAGGGGATCAATGGCTGGCCAAAATGCTTGATGTACAGGTCGTTGACCTCTTCGACCAGGCGGTGCGCCAGATAAGCTTCGTCCAGCAGGCTGTCCAGGCCGACGTGACCGGCCATGATCGCCGGCGGCTGGAGGAAAAACTGCTCGGCGATTTTCAATACCGGCTTGATCTGCGATTCGATACCCGCTTCCCTGGCAACTTCATTGGCTGCATCCAGCAGGTCTGGCACTTGTTCAATATACGCGGCCACAAAACGCGTCATCACGCCGTTGGCGTCGACATCCGGCAATTGGATGGCGGAGTGAAGGTGCGGCAGTTGGGTTTCCAGCTGACGAGTCAGTTGGCCGGTCTCGGCCTCATGTTGTTGGGCTTGTTGGATCTGCTCGCGCAATGCGGCGGTGTTCATGAAAACTCCAGGAAACAAAGGCAATGAAATAGGGAAGACATAACTTAGCTGGCTTAAGAAAAAGGCTAAGACGCATTTGTCATAATTATTTCATCCTTGAGACATCATAGTTATATCGATTTGCCACCACTCGTCTACATCCTTCTCCATTCGTGACCTGGAACGCAAGTCCGGGCTGTTTCAGTTGATTTACGCCGTCGCGTTGCGAGGTGGCAGTCGCTGTCTATACTCGGTTCTGAATGGAGTTAGCTGATGACACCCGACTGCATATGCAGCAAGGCTCGGCGATTCAAGTTCGTGGTCTGAAAAAGCCGCTCCCTTGCCGCAGGCGTTACGCCTACGGGATAACAAGAACGATAAGGGGAACCCGCAATGATGCGACATCCACATGTCTGGATGGGCCTCCTGTTGTGGTCGATTTTCAGTCAGGCGCAAGCGGCCTGGACTGTCAATATGGCGCCTGGAGCGACTGAGATCAGTCACGCAGTATTCGATCTGCACATGACCATTTTCTGGATCTGTGTGGTGATCGGCATCATCGTCTTCGGCGCCATGTTCTGGTCGATGATGATCCACCGCCGCTCGACCGGGCAGGTGGCCGCTAAATTTCATGAAAGCACCACCGTTGAAATCCTCTGGACCATCGTGCCCCTGCTTATCCTGGTGGCCATGGCGGTTCCCGCAACCGCCACACTGATCAAGATGTACGACAACACCGAGTCGGATATCGATATCCAGGTCACCGGATATCAGTGGAAATGGCATTACAAATACCTGGGTCAGGACGTCGAATTTTTCAGCAACCTGACCACCCCCGCCGATCAGATCCACAACAAAGAAGCCAAGGGCGAACATTACCTGCTGGAGGTCGACAAGCCGCTGGTGCTGCCGATCGGTGCCAAGGTGCGCTTTCTGGTGACCTCCGCCGACGTCATCCACTCCTGGTGGGTGCCGGCCTTCGCGGTCAAGCGCGACGCGATTCCGGGCTTCGTCAATGAATCCTGGACCCGTGTCGACAAACCCGGCATCTACCGTGGCCAGTGCGCCGAGCTGTGCGGCAAGGACCACGGCTTCATGCCGATCGTGGTCGAGGTCAAGGAAAAGGCCGACTACGAAAAATGGCTCGGTGAGCGCAAGGCGGAAGCCGCGCAACTCAAAGAGCTGACCAGCAAGGAATGGACCCTCGACGAGCTCAAGGAGCGCGGCGACAAGATCTATCACACCACCTGCGTGGCCTGTCACCAGGCCGAAGGCCAGGGCCTGCCGCCGATGTTCCCGGCACTCAAGGGCTCGAAAATCGCCACCGGGCCGAAAGAGGCTCACCTGAGCCTGGTCTTCCACGGCAAGCCCGGCACCGCGATGGCGGCGTTCGGCAAGCAACTCTCGGAAGTCGATATCGCGGCAGTCGTGACCTATGAACGTAATGCCTGGGGTAACAACAAGGGCGACATGGTCACGCCTAAAGAAGTGCTGGAGATGAAACAGGCGGAAAGCAAATGACCCGGTCTATTGCGCACGTACGGAACCGGTCGGGGCTACGCACCCCGACTTGCCCAGCCCATCTGTTTGCAGGAGACAGGACATGACTGCTGTAATCGATGAACATGTTCATACCGCCACCGACCACGCCCACGGCCCCGCCAAAGGCCTGATGCGCTGGGTGCTGACCACTAACCACAAGGACATCGGCACGCTGTACCTGTGGTTTGCGTTCACCATGTTTCTGCTGGGCGGCTCGTTCGCCATGGTGATTCGTGCCGAGCTGTTCCAGCCGGGACTGCAAATCGTCCAGCCTGAGTTCTTCAACCAGATGACCACCATGCACGGCCTGGTGATGGTGTTCGGTGCGGTGATGCCGGCCTTCGTCGGCCTCGCCAACTGGATGATCCCGTTGATGATCGGCGCGCCGGACATGGCCCTGCCGCGAATGAACAACTTCAGTTTCTGGCTGTTGCCGGCCGCGTTCCTGCTGCTGGTATCGACCCTGTTCACCCCCGGCGGCGGGCCGAACTTCGGCTGGACCTTCTATGCACCGCTGTCGACCACCTACGCGCCGGAAAGCGTGACGTTCTTCATCTTCGCCATCCACTTGATGGGGATCAGTTCGATCATGGGGGCGATCAACGTGATCGCGACCATCCTCAACCTGCGCGCCCCCGGCATGACGCTGATGAAAATGCCGCTGTTCGTCTGGACCTGGCTGATCACCGCGTTTCTGCTGATCGCGGTGATGCCGGTGCTGGCCGGTTGCGTGACCATGATGCTGATGGACATCCACTTCGGCACCAGTTTCTTCAGTGCCGCCGGTGGCGGTGATCCGGTGCTGTTCCAGCACGTGTTCTGGTTCTTCGGTCACCCCGAGGTGTACATCATGATCCTGCCGGCCTTCGGTGCCGTCAGCTCGATCATTCCGGCCTTTTCGCGCAAGCCGCTGTTTGGCTACACCTCGATGGTCTATGCCACGGCCAGTATTGCCTTCCTGTCATTCATCGTCTGGGCGCACCACATGTTCGTGGTCGGCATTCCGCTGGTGGGCGAGTTGTTCTTCATGTACGCCACGCTGCTGATCGCAGTGCCGACCGGCGTGAAGGTGTTCAACTGGGCCAGCACCATGTGGCAAGGCTCGCTGACCTTCGAGACGCCGATGCTGTTCGCCGTGGCGTTCGTGATCCTGTTCTCCATTGGCGGATTCTCCGGGTTGATGCTGGCCATCGCCCCGGCGGACTTCCAGTACCAGGACACCTACTTCGTGGTCGCGCACTTCCATTACGTGCTGGTGCCGGGGGCGATCTTCGGGATCTTCGCCTCGGCTTACTTCTGGCTGCCGAAATGGACCGGCCACATGTACGACGAAACCCTCGGCAAGCTGCACTTCTGGCTGTCTTTCATCGGCATGAACATGGCGTTCTTCCCTATGCACTTCGTGGGCCTGGCGGGCATGCCGCGGCGGATTCCGGACTACAACCTGCAATTCGCCGACTTCAACATGGTGTCGTCGATCGGCGCGTTCATGTTTGGTGCCACGCAGATCTTCTTCCTGTTCATCGTGATCAAGACCATTCGCGGCGGCGAGCCGGCACCGGCCAAGCCGTGGGATGGTGCCGAAGGCCTGGAATGGAGCATTCCGTCGCCCGCGCCGTATCACACGTTCACCACACCGCCGGAAGTGAAATGAACGCCCTGGCCTTTGTGGGAGCGAGCTTTTGTGGCGAGGGAGCTTGCTCCCGCTCGGCTGCGAAGCAGACGCAAAACTTTTGGGGCCGCTTCGCGACCCAGCGGGAGCAAGCTCCCTCGCCACAAGGGCCTGCTCCTAGCGGGTTATGCGTAAAGGTTAGAAATCATGGCTGACTCGATCTCGATGAAGAAACTGGTCACCCGCCTGTTGCTGGTGGTGGCGGCGATGTTTGTCTTCGGCTTTGCCCTGGTGCCGATCTACGACGTGATGTGCAAGGCATTCGGCATCAATGGCAAAACCGCCGGGCAATATGAAGGCGAGCAAACGGTCGACGCCTCGCGGCAGGTTCGCGTGCAGTTTCTGTCGACCAACGCCGCTGACATGCCCTGGGACTTCTATCCCAAGACGGATGAGCTGACCGCTCACCCCGGGGCGGTGAACGAGATGATTTTTATCGCTCACAACCCCACCGACCGGCCAATGAGCGCCCAGGCGGTGCCGAGTATCGCGCCGAGTAATGCGGCCGCGTACTTCCACAAGACCGAATGTTTCTGCTTTACCCAGCAAGTGCTGCAGCCCGGTCAACGCATCGAGATGCCAGTACGGTTCATCGTTGACCGCGACATGCCCAAGGATGTGAAGCACCTGACGCTGTCCTACACGCTGTTCGATATCACCGCACGTCATCCGCCCGTGGCTGTTGCAGCAAGCACGGGTGGCTAGGCGTTAAAGCGTGCCCGATAAGGAGAACAATAAATGGCAACTCATGAACATTATTACGTTCCAGCCCAGAGCAAATGGCCGATCATCGCCACGGTCGGCATGCTGGTCACGGTGTTCGGCCTGGGCACCTGGTTCAATGACCTGAAGGCTGCGCGGCCGGAATCCCATGGCCCGCTGATCTTTTTCGTCGGCGGACTGCTGCTGGCCTACATGCTGTTCGGCTGGTTCGGGACGGTGGTCAAGGAGAGTCGCGCGGGGTTGTACAGCCCGCAACTCGACCGCTCGTTCCGCTGGGGCATGAGCTGGTTCATTTTCTCGGAAGTGATGTTCTTTCTGGCCTTTTTCGGTGCGCTGTTTTATGTGCGCAACATCGCGGGCCCGGCACTGGGAGGTGAAGGCACCAAAGGCATCGCCCACATGCTGTGGCCGACGTTCGAATTCACCTGGCCACTGTTGAACAACCCGGACTCGAAACTCTTTCCTCCCCCCAAGGAAGTCATCAGCCCCTGGGGCCTGCCGCTGCTCAACACCGTGCTGTTGGTAAGTTCCAGCGTCACCGTGACCATCGCTCACCACGCCTTGAAGAATGGCCATCGCGGCGCACTGAAAATCTGGCTGCTGCTGACGGTGTTGCTCGGTTGCGGGTTCCTTGGCTTTCAAGCCAAAGAATACCTGCACGCCTACCACGAGCTGGGCCTGACCCTGGGTTCCGGCATCTACGGCGCGACCTTCTTCATGCTCACCGGTTTCCACGGCGCCCACGTGACCATCGGCACCATCATCCTGTTCGTGATGCTGATGCGCATCATGCGCGGGCACTTCAATGCCGACCACCATTTCGGCTTCGAGGCGGCGACCTGGTACTGGCACTTTGTGGATGTGGTGTGGATCGGGTTGTTCGTTTTCGTCTACGTACTTTGAGCCTGGTACTCATGACTACCAAGGCACGTGGGACACCAACTGGCCGCTGAAAAAACCCCAGGCAATCAAGCCGACAGTGGCAGCGGCCAGCGCAACACGAATACTCAAGGCGATGACCAGACGATTCGAGCTGCTGTCGTCCTTGACCAGAAAAAACAGGCCGCTGAACAGGCTGACAACCGTGGCAATCAGCATCAGGACGATGGCTGCTTTGAGCATGGTGACACTCCGGGGGACAGGCGATGCATGTGAGTATAGCTATCGCGACGACCGACTTTTTGGCGACGCCATGAAGCGCTTCCGGCCGGGCCTCGTGCCGACTCTGGTGGTCGCGGTGCTGCTGCCCTTGCTGGTGTCGCTCGGCTTCTGGCAGTTGAGCCGGGGCGCGGAGAAAAGCGCGCTGCTGCAAAATTACGCCGAGCGCCGGGCAGCCGAACCGATGGCCAGCACTGAGCTGCAACACACCGCAGATCCGGCCTTCCGCCGGGTTCGCCTGCACGGCCAGTTCGATGCCGACCACAGCCTGCTGCTGGATAACCGGCAGCGCGACGGCAAGGTCGGGGTCGAGCTGTTGCAACCGTTTCAGGATCAGGCCACCGGGCTCTGGCTGCTGGTCAATCGCGGCTGGCTGCCGTGGCCGGATCGGCGCACACCGCCATCATTCACCACACCGATTGAGGCATTGAGCCTCGACGCCTGGGTCTACGTCTCCCCCGGCGCAACGTTCCAGTTGCACGCCGACCCCAACACCACGACCTGGCCACAACTGATCACTGCCGTTGAACCGGCCAGGCTGTGGACGGCGCTTGAGCGTGACGGTTTCGCCTACGAATTACGCGCGCAAAGTGGCCCTGCGACCTACCGGGCCGATTGGCCGGTGGTGGCCATGGGGCCGGAAAAGCATCTGGCTTACGCCGTGCAGTGGTTCGCCCTGGCGATCGCACTGTTCGGCCTCTATTTCTATCTCGGATGGCACAACGCAAAGGAGAACAATAATGGGAGTGGCCATGAATCCACCCGGCATGTCTGAGGCGAAAACACCGGTGAATCGACGGCGCGGACGCTTGCAGTTGTTGCTGATTTTATTGGGGGTGATCGGTCCGATGATCCTCGCCACCGGCATGTACAAATTGCAGTTCTGGGTGCCCGAAGGCCGCAGTTATCACGGTGAACTGATCGGCAACGGCCAGACCCGCGCCGACATTGGCGTACAGGCGCAAGAAGAACGCTGGCAGTTGCTGGTGACAGCGCCGAAGGACTGTTCGGTGGACTGCCAGCAGCTGGTTTATCTGGCGCGGCAACTCCAGATCGGCCTTGGTCGCGATGCTGCCCGCGCCAGCCATGCGCTGGCCATCGCTCAGCCGCTGAACAGCGATTACGAGACTAAACTTCAACGCGAGTACCCGCAGTTGCAACGCTATGCATTGGACCTGCCGACCTACACCAAAGGCGCTCAGGGCAATGAGACGCCGCACCTGTGGATCATCGACCCTCACGGCAATCTGGTGCTGCGTTACGACCCGACGGTGAAGGGCAAGGACCTGCTCAACGACCTGCGCCACCTGCTGAAACTGTCGAACATCGGATAAGGGCATCGTCATGGCCAAACCTGGATTTCGCCTCGCGCTGTTTGCCACCTTGCTGGCACTGATTGTGGTGTTGCTCGGCGCTTACACACGCCTGACCCACGCCGGCCTCGGCTGCCCGGACTGGCCCGGCTGCTACGGTTTTATCAGCGTGCCGCAAAGCGAAGCCCAGCTGGCTCATGCCGAACTGCATTTTCCAGACACTCCGGTGGAAGCCCACAAGGGCTGGAACGAAATGGTCCATCGCTACTTCGCCGGCACGCTGGGGCTACTGATCGCGGTGCTGGCGGGCCGCGCCTGGGTCCATCGTCATCATCCGGGGCAGCCGGTGAAGTTGCCGCTGTTCCTGCTGGCATTGGTCATTGGCCAAGCGGCTTTCGGCATGTGGACGGTGACGCTCAAGCTTTGGCCGCAAGTGGTCACCGGGCATTTGCTCGGCGGTTTTGCGACCTTGAGCCTGTTGTTTCTGCTGACCTTGCGCCTGTCCGGCGTATTGCCGGCGCTGACTGTGCCTCGGCGCTTGCAATACTGGGCAACCGCCGGCTTGCTGCTGGTGATCGGGCAGATCGCCCTCGGTGGCTGGGTCAGCTCTAATTACGCAGCAGTAGCCTGCATTGACTTTCCGACCTGCCACGGCCAATGGCTGCCACCGGCTGATTTCGCCAACGGCTTTCACCTGACCCAACACATCGGCCCGAATTATCTGGGCGGGCAACTGGACAGCGATGCCCGCACTGCGATTCACCTGACTCACCGCATCGGCGCGTTACTGGTCACCTTTGTTCTGCTCGGTCTGGCCTGGCAACTGAAGGTCGTCGGCATGACGCGCCTGGCCGCCATGGTGCTGATCGCCCTGGCCGCACAAATTACCCTGGGCATCAGCAACGTGGTGTTCCACTTGCCGCTGCCGTTGGCCGTCGCCCACAACGCCGGCGGTGCAGCGCTGTTGCTGACAATGGTGCTGGTCAATTATCACGCGCGAACCAGCCTTGTTCGGGTCAAGCATCAGCCCCCTCGGCGCTGGCGTCTAAGCCTGCGTAAACACTCGGCCGGGCCCATAACAATAAAAGGAGAGATGCCATGGCGACTCTGATCGGCGAACGTCACAGTCAGGCCATTTGGCGAGACTACCTGGAACTGACCAAGCCGAAAGTGGTGGTGCTGATGCTCATCACCTCGCTGGTCGGCATGTTCCTCGCGACCCGCGCCGGGGTGCCGTGGACGGTGTTGGTGTTCGGCAATCTGGGGATTGCCTTGTGTGCCGGCGGTGCCGCGGCGGTCAACCACGTGGTGGATCGACGCATCGACGCGGTCATGGCCCGGACCCACAAACGGCCTCTGGCCGAAGGCCGGGTGTCTCCAGCCGCTGCGCTAACCTTCGCCCTGGTGCTGGCGGTGCTCGGCCAGGCCTTGCTACTGACTTTCACCAACCCGTTGACGGCGTGGCTGACCCTCGCCTCCTTGCTCGGTTATGCCGTGGTCTACACCGGTTTCCTGAAACGCGCGACGCCGCAGAACATCGTCATCGGCGGCCTCGCCGGAGCTGCCCCGCCACTGCTCGGCTGGACCGCCGCCACCGGTCATGTCGGCGCCGAACCGTTGTTGCTGGTGCTGATCATCTTCGCCTGGACCCCGCCGCACTTCTGGGCGCTGGCGATTCACCGCAAGGAGGAATACGCCAAGGCTGACATTCCGATGCTGCCGGTGACCCATGGCGAGCACTACACCAAAGTCCACATCCTGCTTTATACCTTTGCGTTGCTGGCCGTCAGCCTGATGCCCTACGTGATCCACATGAGCGGCGTGCTCTACCTGATGTGCGCCCTTTTACTGGGCGCAAGGTTTCTGCAATGGGCCGTGGTGCTGTACCGTGGCACTCGGCCGCACGCGGCGATCAACACGTTCAAGTACTCTATCTACTACTTGTTCCTGCTGTTCATCGCGCTGCTCGTAGACCACTACTTACTGTTGATCCTATGACTCGAACCCAGAAAACCGTCTTCATCCTCGTTGCCCTGATCGCGCTGATCCTGGGCCTGACCGTCAATAAAGTACTGACCGGAAAAAACCAGGGCGACCCGACGGCGCTGATCGATGCAGGGATCATCCTGCTACCCCAAAGCCGTAACCTGCCGGACGTGAAGATGACCGATCAGGACGGCAAGCCAGTGGCAGTCAACGAACTGAAAGGCAAGTGGAGTCTGCTGTTCTTCGGCTACACCTTCTGCCCGGACATCTGCCCGACCACCCTCGCCCAGCTGCGGCAGATCAAGAGCGAACTGCCAGCGGATGCGCTGGATAAATTGCAGATCATCCTGGTCAGCGTCGACCCGAACCGCGACACGCCCAAGCAACTCAAGCAGTACCTGGGCTACTTCGATCCGCAATTCATCGGGCTGACCGCGTCCTCGGTCGAAGACATTCAGAAAATGGCCAACGCGGTGAGCATTCCGTTCATTCCGGCGGACACCAGCAAGCCGAACTACACCGTCGACCACAGCGGTAACCTCGCGGTGATCGGGCCGGACGGGACTCAACGCGGGTTCATTCGTGCACCGCTGAACAACCAGAAACTGGTGGCGCAGCTGCCGGTGATGCTCAACCGCCAATAAGCACCACACTCTTTGTAGGAGCCAGGCTTGGGGGGGGGGGGGGGGGGGGGGGGGGGGGGGGG
>NZ_JBXANU010000003.1:0-412763 GCF_058802085.1 Pseudomonas sp. GW822-FHT02G04 | reverse complement strand
CCCCCATCTCGACTCCTGTCTCGTGGGCTCGGAGATGTGTATAAGAGCCCCGGCTCCTACAGGACGGGACACACAGACAAAAAAAGGGGCGCATTGAATGCGCCCCTTTTTCGTTTACGTCAGCCGATCAGAACGCTGGCAATACCGCGCCTTTGTACTTCTCGGTGATGAATTTTTTGACTTCCGGGCTGTGCAGGGCAGCAACCAGTTTCTGCATTGCCGCGCTGTCCTTGTCGTCCGGACGGGCAACGAGGATGTTCACGTACGGCGAGTCGCTGCCTTCAATGACCAGCGCGTCCTTGGACGGATCGAGCTTGGCTTCCAGCGCGTAGTTGGTGTTGATCAGCGCCAGGTCGACCTGAGTCAGCACGCGCGGGATGGTCGCGGCTTCCAGTTCACGGAATTTCAGGTCCTTGGTGTTCTCGGTGATGTCCTTCACGGTCGACAGGATATTGTTCGAATCCTTCAACTTGATCAGGCCAGCCTTCGCCAGCAGCAACAGCGCACGGCCGCCGTTGGTGGCGTCGTTCGGGATCACCACGTTGGCGCCGCCTGGCAGCTCTTCCAGTTTCTTGTACTTGCTGGAGTAAGCGCCCAGCGGCTCCAGGTGCACACCGGCAACGCTGACGAGGTTAGTGCCCTTGGCCTTGTTGAATTCATCCAGGTACGGTTGGTGCTGGAAGAAGTTGGCGTCCAGACGCTTCTCGGCCACCTGCACGTTCGGCTGGACGTAGTCGGTGAAGACTTTGACTTTCAGGTCCACGCCTTCTTTGGCCAGGGCTGGTTTAACGAACTCGAGGATTTCCGCGTGCGGCACCGGGGTGGCCGCAACGGTCAGGGTGTCGGCAGCGTGGGCGGAAAAGGCTGCAACGGCAGCGAACGCGACGAGTAGTTTTTTCATTCAGCTAACTCCTTGTGAGGCGCCAGTCTTCGGCGCCTGCCAGCGAATGGCCGGCTCATGTCTTAAGTGACGAAAACTGTTTATTTGCGGGAGAAATGAACCACCAGCTTGTCGCCGACGGTTTGCAGCACTTGAACCAGCACCAGCAGCAACACCACGGTGACCACCATCACGTCGGTCTGGAAACGCTGGTAACCGAAACGGATCGCCAGGTCGCCCAGGCCGCCAGCGCCGACCACACCGGCCATCGCTGTGTAGGACACCAGTGTAATCGCTGTCACCGTAATCGCCGCGAAGATGCCCGGACGGGCCTCCGGCAGCAAGGCGTTGGTGATGATCTGACGCGTCGTCGCGCCCATGGACTGGGTCGCCTCGATGATGCCGCGATCCACTTCACGCAGGGCGGTTTCCACCAGTCGCGCGAAGAACGGCGTGGCGCCCACCACCAGCGGTGGAATCGCACCGGCGACACCCAGGGAAGTGCCGGTAATCAACACAGTGAACGGAATCATCACGATCAGCAGAATGATGAACGGCAGCGAACGCAGAATGTTCACCACCAGCGACAGCATCGCATAGACGCCTTTGGCTTCCAGCAACTGGCGCGGGCTGCACAAGAACAACAGCACGCCCAACGGCAACCCCAGCAGCACGGTGAACAACAGCGACCCGCCAAGCATCAGCAGGGTGTCGCCGGCGGCCAGCCAGATTTCGTACCAGTCGATATTGGAAAAGAAACTCATCAGGACTTCCATCAGCGCAGCACCTCCATGTGGACATCAGCTGCGGTGAAGTGGGCAAACGCCGCTTCCATGTCGCCACCGGTAACAGCCAGGGTCAATTGGCCGTAGGG
Source organism: Pseudomonas sp. GW822-FHT02G04 (assembly GCF_058802085.1). Classification (NCBI taxonomy): domain Bacteria; kingdom Pseudomonadati; phylum Pseudomonadota; class Gammaproteobacteria; order Pseudomonadales; family Pseudomonadaceae; genus Pseudomonas; species Pseudomonas sp. GW822-FHT02G04. The sequence goes on along the minus strand of NZ_JBXANU010000003.1, from coordinate 411,009 downwards.
AACCTCTTTGATGCGATCGATACGACCGGCCAGGATGCTGTAGTCCACACCCGTTTCCCGGGCGACGGTACCCAGCAACGGTGCGTAGGTCGCTTCGCCCTGGAAGGTCAGACGCACGATGCGGCCCGGCACATGAGCGAAGTCGTCCCGCTGTTCGTTCTCGTCGATCTGCTCGTCTTCCTGCACGAAGCGCTTGGTGGTCGGGTGCTTGGGGTGCAGGAACACTTCGGCCACCGAACCTTGCTCGACGATCACACCGGCATCCATCACCGCCACCTGATCGCAGACCCGACGGATCACGTCCATCTCGTGGGTAATCAGGACGATGGTCAGTTTCAGCTCGCGGTTGATCTCGGCCAGCAATTGCAAAACCGACGCCGTGGTCTGTGGGTCGAGAGCACTGGTGGCTTCATCGCACAACAGGATTTTCGGCTTGGTTGCCAGGGCGCGGGCGATGCCGACACGCTGCTTCTGACCACCAGACAGTTGCGCCGGGTACTTTTTCGCATGGTCGGCCAGGCCAACCCGTGCCAGCAACTGCGCCACACGCTGGTCGATTTCGCTGCGCGACAGCTCACCGGCGAGGGTCAGCGGCAGCGCGACGTTATCGGCCACGGTCTTGGACGCCAGCAAGTTGAAGTGCTGGAAAATCATCCCGACCTGCTGACGGAAACGCCGCAGGCCGTTGGCATCCAGCGCCGTGACTTCTTCGCCATCGACGATGATCTTGCCACCACTGGAGTTTTCCAGGCGGTTGATCAGGCGCAGCAGGGTACTTTTTCCCGCACCGGAATGGCCGATCAGGCCAAAGACCTGACCGTTCTCAATCGTCAGACTGGTCGGATGCAGGGCGGGAATATCCTTACCGGCGACGCGGTAAGTTTTGTGGACGTTTTGAAACTCGATCACGTAGCGAACCTTGTGGGGCGCGTTAGAAAAGGATCAGCGGTTAGCCGGGCGGGCATTTTAGCCTGTCCGCATAGAGGTTCTTAGCATTTATTTCGCCTTCAACCAGCGATTTGGCAATAAGACGATCAAAGGTCGGAACCTGGGACCAAGGCAATTCCGGCCTGATGCATTTAGAAACGCAAAAGATCGCAGCCTACGGCAGCTCCTACACGTTCCGTAGGCGCTACCGTAGGCTGCGATCTTTTCTTTATGGCTTGCGAGGGCTCAAAACCATCTGCGCCGGAATATTGCGCAGAATCTGCTTCTCAAGCTTCAGATCAAACCCCGAATCCAGCTTCTTCACCCGTTTGGTCAACAGCGTGGCCAACCATGGGTAATCCTGGGTACGCGGAGCCTGAATACTCACGTCACACTGATAATTCACCACATCGGCGGCGATAGCGTCGAGTTGACGACGAAGTTTGCTCATGTCGGTGAGGTTCAATGCCACCGTGGTGCTTTCAGCCGTCGGGTCGATCACTTTGGCCTGCGGTTTGGCTTCGGCAGCCTTGAGGGCCGCTTCGGCTTTATCCAGTTCAGCCTTGCGTGCATGAACAATCGCATTGTTAACGCCACCGGTCAGCGCCGGGGCCTTGGGCATCAAAACCCGGGCACGGCTGAGTGCAGTGGCCGCGGCGTTCACATCACCTTTTTGCAACACGATCTGGCTGCGCAGCAAATAGGCTTCGGCCAATTGCCGCTGGTATTGCTCGAGGGATTGATCGTTGGGCGACTCGGCCTGCAAGGCCGCCAATTGATCCTCGGCGGTAGCCAGCTCGCTGCTGGCCAGGCTTTGTTCCAGTTGTGCAATAGCCGTGGCCCGCGCATCGGGGGCCTCGGTGGCCGCCGGTGGCGTGCTTTGGCAAGCACCCAGTAGCAGCGAAAATGCGACAAGGAGCAGATAACGGGAGGCGAACGGCTTCATTCCTGCGACTCTCTATTTGCGCAAAAAACGAGCAAGTCTACACCCCTCGGCGGGGCAGGACAAAACTCAGCAGAAACAGCGCGGCGGCCGCCACCACTATCGACGGGCCGGCCGGGGTGTCCTTGAACCAGGACAACGCCAGCCCGCCACACACCGCGAGCATGCCCAGCAGGCTCGCGCCCAGTGCCATCTGCTCCGGCGAGCGGGCGTGACGCTGTGCCGCAGCCGCCGGAATAATCAGTAACGAAGTAATCAGCAACACACCGACGATTTTCATCGCCACCGCGATCACCACGGCGATCAGCAACATCAGGACCAAACGCAACGCCGCTACCGGCAAACCTTCAACCCTGGCCAGTTCTTCGTGCACGGTGATCGCCAGCAAGGGACGCCACAGTGTGACAAGCAATGCCAGCACCGCCGCGCTACCGCCGAGGATCCAGGCCAGATCGGTCGGGCTGATCGCCAACAGGTCGCCGAACAGATAGGCCATCAGGTCGATCCGCACTTCATGCATGAAGCTTAGTACCACCAGGCCCAGGGAGAGCGTGCTCGGTGCGAGAATTCCCAACAGCGTGTCGGAGGCCAATGGCTGCCGTTGTTGCAGCGTCACCAGCAATACCGCCAGCAACAGGCAGCCTACGGTGACGGCCACGGTCGGGCTGACATCCAGCAGAAAGCCCAGCGCCACGCCAAGCAGTGCGGCGTGGGACAGGGTGTCGCCGAAATAAGCCATGCGCCGCCAGACCACGAACGAACCCAGCGGGCCCGCGACCAGCGCCAGGGCCAGACCTGCAAGCAGGGCGAAGAGCAGAAAATCAGCCATGCTTGCAGCTATCTCCATGAACGTGGGTATGGGCCGACGGGGCCGCGATGACCACCGAGCCATGCAGGTCGTGAGCGTGGTCGTGATGGTGGTGATAAATCGCCAGGCTTTGTGCGTTCTTTCCGAACAGTTCGACGAACGCGGGATCGCCGCTGACCTGCTCGGGATGCCCGGAGCAGCAGACGTGGCGATTCAGGCACACCACCTGGTCGGTGGTGCTCATCACCAGATGCAAATCGTGAGAGACCATCAATACGCCGCAACCATGACGGTCACGCAGACGTGTGATCAGGCTGTAGAGCTCGGCTTGACCGGCCACGTCGACGCCTTGCACCGGCTCATCGAGCACCAGCAATTCCGGCTCGCGCAACAATGCCCGCGCCAGCAGCACCCGCTGCATTTCGCCACCGGAAACACTTTGCACCGGGCTGTCGATTACCTGCTCGGCGCCGACTTCCTTGAGGGCGGCCAAGGCCCGAGCGCGATCCACGCCTGGGACCAGACGCAAGAAACGCAGCACCGACAGCGGCAGGGTTGGATCGACATGGAGTTTTTGCGGCATGTAACCGACGCGCAATTTCGGCTTGCGCCAAACGCTGCCGCTGTCCGGCTTCAACAGACCGAGCACCGCGCGCACCAGCGTGGTTTTGCCGGCGCCATTGGGGCCGATCAGGGTAACGATCTGCCCCGGCTCGACGCTCAGTTCGATGTTATCCAGCACGTTTTGCCCGGCAAAGGTGACGGCCACCTGCTCAAGACGGATCAGCGCATTGCTCATTAAGCCCCCTGGCAACCCGAGCAGAGACCGATGACTTCAACGGTCTGGGCCTCGACGATAAATCCGACGTCCTTGGCGCTGCCAATGATCGCGTCGCTGATGGACTTCTGTTCGAGCTCGATGGCGGCGTGGCATTGGCGGCAGATCAGGAACTGGCCTTGGTGAGCATGTTCCGGGTGATTGCAGCCGACGAAGGCGTTCAGCGAGGAGATGCGGTGCACCAAGCCGTTTTCCAGTAGGAAATCCAGCGCGCGGTACACGGTCGGCGGCGCTGCTCGGCGGCCGTCCTGCTCGCTGAGCACTGCCAGAATGTCGTAGGCACCCAACGGTTTGTGGCTTTGCCAGACCAGTTCCAGCACCCGCCGGCGCAAAGCGGTCAGGCGCAGCCCCTGACGTGCGCACAAGGCATCGGCCTCAGACAATGCGCTATGGACGCAATGGGAGTGGTCGTGGGGACGGCTGGCAATCGGTGTTTTAGGCATGAGCGGCGACGAGTGTTGTAAGAGACGTTATTATGTTACCCGTTCTCGCCTCTTCGAGTGGTCATCGTGTCCCGACTTTTTTCTATCTTTGTCGCATTTGTCGCAAGTTTTCTGCTGATCGGTTCAGCCCAGGCCGAAGTCAAAGTCCTTACCAGCATAAAGCCGCTGCAGCTGATTGCCGCTGCGGTGCAAGAGGGTGTGGCGATTCCGGAAGTGTTGCTGCCGCCCGGGGCTTCACCGCATAACTATGCCTTGCGCCCATCCGACGTACGGAAGGTGCAGTCGGTGGACCTGGTTTACTGGATCGGTCCGGACATGGAGGGTTTTCTGCCTCGCGTACTGAAAGGTCGTACGCTGCCCAGCGTCGCGGTGCAGGATTTGCCTGGCCTGAAGCTGCGACGTTTCGCTGAAGACAGCCACTCCCACGCCGAAGAAGCCGATGAGCATGACCACGATCATCGCCCCGGCAGCCTGGATGCGCACTTGTGGTTGTCACCGATCAATGCCCGAGTGATCGCCGCCAAAATGGCTGCCGATCTGAGCGCCGCCGATCCGGCCAACGCTGCGCGCTATCAGAGCAACCTCAAGGCGTTCGATGAGCGTCTGGATGCCCTGGACCTGCGCCTGAAGGCTCGTCTGGCGGGTATCGCTGGCAAGCCATATTTCGTGTTCCACGAAGCCTTCGACTACTTCGAAGACGCCTACGGCCTCAAACACACCGGCGTATTCAGTGTCGCAGCCGAAGTCCAGCCCGGTGCCCAGCACGTTGCGGCGATGCGCACGCGGTTGCAGGAAGTCGGCAAAACCTGCGTGTTCAGCGAACCGCCGCTGCGCCCGCGCCTGGCAGAAACCCTGGTGACCGGGCTGCCGGTGAAACTGGCGGAGCTGGATGCGCTGGGCGGGTACACGCCAGCGACCGCCCAGGGGTATGAGCAGGTGCTGGAAAAGTTGGGGAATGATTTGGCCGGGTGCCTGGAGTCGCTGTAAACGCCCCATAGACCCTGTGGCGAGGGGGCTTGCCCCCGTCGGGCTGCAAAGCAGCCCCAAACAGGCCTGCACAATGAACTGCAGGGGAGCGCTTCGCACTGGAGCGCCAGCCCGGTCCAACGGGGGCAAGCCCCCTCGCCACGTTTTAAAGGGCGAAAGGCAGCGGCGTGTCGACCTTCTGCCGCTGCGCCAGCCGCAGCTGAAACTCCATCGGATCGTGAATCAACACGTCCTGCCCGGCGAAAGACTCCGCCGCAATCAACCGCGACAACCAGAACCGCACGCACGCCACGCGCAGCATGGTCGGCCACAGCTCCGCTTCGGCAGCGGTGAACGGTCGCAGCGCGGCATAAGCGCCCAGCAACGCCCGCGCCCGCACACCATCGATCTGCCCTTGCTCGTCCGAACACCAATCGTTCAAGGCAATTGCCACGTCATAGAGCATCGGCCCTGAACAGGCGTTGTAGAAGTCGATCAACCCGGTCAGGTGCGTGCCTTCGAACATCGCGTTGTCGCGGAACAGATCCGCATGGATGTTGGCCCGCGGCAGCGCCAGAATTTTCGTCTTTTGCCGGGTGATTTCGTCCAGGGCCCGTTGCAGCAAATCGCTTTGCCCGGCGTTCAGGTGCGAGAGAAACTGCGTGCCCTCTTCCAGCATCCAGTCCAGGCCGCGATCGGTTTTGCGCTTGATCATGTTGGCCTGGGTCGCCAGGTGCAGATGAGCCAGCAGCTCGCCGACCTGAGCGCAATGCTGGGCGTTGGCGTCCTTGATGTGCTTGCCCGCCAGGCGTGGCTGCAACAGCGCAGGTTTACCGGCCAGCTCGCGCAACGCAACGCCGTCGGTGGTGCGCAGGGCATAAGGCACCGGCAGGTTGGCGTCGTGCAGCACGTCGAGCAGTTCGATGAAGAACGGCATCTCCTGCACCGGACCGCGCTCGACCAGGGTCAGAACAAACTCGCCCTGCTCCAGGCTGATAAAGAAATTGGTGTTTTCGCTACCGGCGGCGATCCCCTGGAAATCAAGCAGGCGGCCGAGCCCGTAAGGGGCGAGAAAGGTTTCCAGCTCGGGCCGAGCCAGGGGGGTGAACACAGACATGGTTAAAAACTGCTCAGTTCGGGCGCCGCGATTGAGGCGGCGCCGATTAAAGTTAAGAAACTACTTCCACTCAAAAATTTTCCACGAAGGAATCAGCATATCCGGCTGATCTGAGCGGATGAAGTTTGCATCTGTCCCGTCCGCGCGCACCAGAAAATACGGCGGTGCACCCTTCGGCGTAACCTTGATCGCGTACAGGAAACCATTCTGGCGATATTCCTGAATGGTCTTGTCGCCTTCCGTGCGGATAGTGACTTGCGGTTCCGCCGATGGCGAATCATCCGCCGCCATCACTGCCAATGGAGTGATTGCAAAGAAGCCAGCCAGCAACAAGCGATTTAGTGTGCGCATGATAACCTTGTCCCTTTGTCGTCAACGGTCCCGCTATTCTAGCGCCGGACCCGCCGAAAAGGTTGATCCTGCTCATGAGCCAAGCCCCCCTCGTCCTGGTGGACGGTTCTTCTTACCTGTACCGCGCTTTTCATGCGCTGCCACCGCTGACCACGTCCAAAGGCCTGCCGACCGGTGCGGTCAAAGGCGTATTGAACATGCTCAAGAGTCTGCGCAAGCAGTACCCGGACAGCCCGTTCGCCGTGGTGTTCGACGCCAAGGGCGGGACGTTCCGCGACGAGATGTTCGCCGAATACAAGGCCAACCGTCCGAGCATGCCTGACGATATGCGGGTCCAGATCGAGCCGCTGCACGCCAGCGTCAAGGCCTTGGGCTTTCCATTGCTGTGCGTGGACAACGTCGAAGCGGACGATGTGATTGGCACCCTGGCCCGTAGCAGCGCGGCCGCCGACCGCCCGGTGGTGATTTCCACCGGCGACAAGGATATGGCGCAACTGGTCGACGGGCACATTACCTTGGTCAATACGATGACCGGTAGCGCGCTGGACGTGGAGGGCGTGAAGGAGAAATTCGGCGTCGCTCCCGAGCAGATCATCGATTATCTGGCGTTGATGGGCGATTCGTCCGACAACATCCCGGGCGTTCCGGGTATCGGTCCGAAGACCGCTTCCGGCCTGCTGGTTGGCGTGAATGGCGGCCTGACCGAGCTCTATGCGCAGCTCGATATCGTCCCGACCCTGCCGATTCGCGGCGCCAAGACCCTGCCGGCCAAGCTCGAAGAGCATAAGGAAATGGCCTTTCTTTCTTATCGATTGGCAACCATCAAGATCGATGTGCCGCTAGACATCGGCCTCGACGACCTGCAAATGGGCCCACCGGATCACGACAAGCTTGCCGAGCTCTATTCCCTGCTGGAATTCAAAAGCTGGTTCGAAGAGAACCAGCGCGACGCCAAGCGCTCGGGTCAGGACATCGTCGAGGTCGCCCAGGAGCAGCCGGGTGCCGCCGAAGCGAAATACGAAACCATCCTCGATCAAAAGCGCTTCGAGGCCTGGCTGGACAAGCTCGACAAGGCGCCACTGATCGCCTTCGTCACCGAAAACAACGGCAGCGATGCCCAACACGCGCAACTGGTGGGCCTGTCGTTCTCTGTCGCGGCCAACGAAGCAGCCTACATTCCGCTGACCCATTCCTACATGGGCGTGCCGGAGCAACTGGACCGCGACACCGTGCTGCTGGCGTTGAAACCGCTGCTGGAAAATCCGAATAAACTGAAAGTCGGCCAGCACGCCAAGTTCGACACCAATATCCTCGCCAATTGCGCCATCGGTGGCGATCAGAGCAACGGAATTACTGTTCAGGGTGTTGCCTACGACACCATGCTCGAGTCTTACGTACTGGATTCGACGGCCACCCGCCACGACATGGACAGCCTGGCGCTCAAATACCTGGGCCAAAGCAAGACCGACATTCAGGAGATCGCGGGCAAAGGCGTCAAACAGCTGACCTTCGACCAGATTTCCCTTGAGCTGGCAGGCCCCTATGCCGCCGAAGACGCCGATGTCACCTTCCGCCTGCATCTGGCCTTGCAGGAAAGACTGGCCGCGACGCCAAGCCTGGTCAAAGTGCTCAACGAGATTGAAATGCCGCTGATGCCGGTCCTGGCCCGTATCGAGCGCCAGGGCGCGCTCGTGGACGCCAACCTGCTGGGCATCCAGAGCGTCGAGCTGGGCGAAAAACTGGTCGCCTTGGAGCGTGAGGCCTTTGCCATTGCCGGTGAAGAGTTCAACCTCGGCTCGCCGAAGCAACTGGGCGTGATCCTCTACGAAAAACTCGGTTTGCCCGTACTCAGCAAAACCGCCAAGGGTCAGGCTTCGACTGCAGAAGCCGTGTTGGCCGAGTTGGCCGAGCAGGACTACCCACTGCCCAAGGTGCTGATGCAATACCGCTCGATGAGCAAGCTCAAAAGCACCTACACCGACCGTTTGCCAGAGCAGATCAACGCTCGCACCGGGCGCATTCATACGTCTTACCAGCAAGCCGTCGCAGCCACCGGGCGTTTGTCGTCCATCGACCCCAACCTGCAGAACATTCCGATTCGCACCGCCGAAGGTCGCCGGATTCGTCAGGCGTTCGTCGCGCCCAAAGGCTACAAGCTGCTGGCCGCGGACTACTCGCAAATCGAACTGCGGATCATGGCGCACCTGGCCAAGGACGAAGGCTTGCTGCACGCCTTCCGCAACAACCTCGATGTGCACCGGGCCACGGCCGCAGAAGTGTTTGGCGTTGAGTTGGGCGCGGTCACCAACGATCAGCGTCGTAGCGCGAAAGCCATCAACTTCGGCCTGATCTACGGCATGAGCGCGTTTGGCCTGGCCAAGCAGATCGGCGTTGACCGCAAACAGTCCCAGGCCTACATCGACCGTTATTTCGCTCGTTATCCCGGCGTGCTGCAATACATGGAGCGCACGCGCGCCCAAGCCGCCGAGCAAGGCTTCGTCGAAACCATCTTTGGTCGTCGCCTGTACTTGCCGGAAATCAACGCGAAAAATCAGGCCCTGCGCAAAGCTGCCGAGCGCACGGCGATTAACGCCCCGATGCAAGGCACCGCGGCAGACATCATCAAGAAAGCCATGGTGGCAGTGGACAACTGGCTGGCATCGTCAGGCCTGGACGCCAAAGTCATCCTGCAGGTACACGATGAATTGGTGCTCGAGGTGCGCGAGGACCTGGTCGACCAGGTACGCGAGGAGATTCGCGTGCACATGAGCAACGCCGCACAACTGGACGTACCGCTTCTGGTCGAGGTGGGCGTAGGCAACAACTGGGATGAGGCGCACTGAGCCGCCTGAAAAGACGTATGTACTGCGGCCTGGCGCCGCAGCACATGACGAAGGGCTATAGAGCGAAAAACGACAGTGATTATTTCCAAAGGATTTTGAAAATAGTCTGAACTAAATCCGCGAACCGCCACTCAGAGATACTGAATGGCTGGTGAAGCCCTTCGATGCTCCTATGTTGTGTTAAGTGTTGGCAGATATCTGGACCCCGCCCTAGCGGTCCGGAACTTGAACCCCGGAACTTCTCCCTCCCCATACGAAGTCCGGGGTTTTTTTTGCCTGCCAATTTGGCTCGAGAGCCTTACTCGGCAGCCTCGGCGCCCTTGTCCGCCAACTCCATCCAGCCCGCCAGTACGGTGTAAGCGTCTTCCAGGCCCATGCGTTTGGGGGCCGAAAACAGCTGGATAGTGATCGTATCGCCCCATCCCTTGCGGATTTCCGACTGAACCTTGAGCAGCGTGTTTTTCGCCGCGCCGTAGGTCAGCTTGTCGGCCTTGGTCAGCAGGATATGCATCGGCATGCCGCTGGCGACGGCCCAATCGAGCATCAACAGGTCGAAGTCGGTCATTGGATGACGGATGTCCATCATCAGAATCAAACCTTTCAAACTCTCGCGACCACCCAGATAAGCTTCCAGGTGACGCTGCCAGTGCATCTTCAACGGGATCGGTACTTTCGCATAACCGTACCCCGGCAGGTCGACCAGACGGCGTTCATCGTCTAGCTTGAAGAAGTTCAACAGCTGTGTGCGACCCGGTGTTTTCGAGGTCCGCGCCAGGCTGGCGTGAGTCAGAGTATTCAACGCGCTGGACTTGCCGGCGTTGGAACGCCCGGCGAAGGCCACTTCAAAGCCTTCGTCGTCGGGACATTGGTCGACTTTGGCGGCGCTGAGCATAAAGGTGGACTGTTGGCACAGGCCGAGGATGGGATTCTTGAGTTGCATGGGATTTCCGATGTGGGCGGCGCCGGGAATGGACGCGGCAAGCAGTGTCGTTTCCGTTTCAGTGACGCCAGTATATAATGCCGCAGATTTTGTGTGCGCTTTGTCCCAGCGTAGGATGAAGTTCACGAGAGCGATTGACCTTGATTGCGCACTAGAACGCAGCACGCTCTCAACCCTGAAAAGGTCGTTTTATGACGAAATGGCTGCTAGCTGCCGGTGTCTTGATGCCGCTTTACAGCGCTCAGGCTACACAGGATCCGGAAGCTGTGTACAACCGTGTTTGTGGTGCCTGTCATTCCGGCCAACTACCCATGGCGCCCCGCAAGGGCGATCAGGAAGCTTGGACGCCGAGGTTGGCGAAAGGTATGGAGACGCTGGTGCAACACGTGACCCAGGGTTTCAAGGCGATGCCGCCGCGTGGTTTGTGCATGGACTGCAGTGCCGAGGATTACCGAGCCATCATCCAGTGGATGAGCGAGTAAACCCGGTCCATAACTCTTTAACCCTTAGCCGTAGTTGGATTAGCTGATGAACAAATTGATCGTGAGTCTGCTGTTGACCGTGGGGATCTCCGGTATTGCCCATGCTGCAGGTGATGCGACTGCTGGTCAGGCGAAAGCCGCAGTATGTGGCGCCTGTCATGGCCCGGATGGCAATAGCATGGCGCCTAACTTTCCGAAACTGGCAGGCCAGGGCGAGCGTTATCTGAACAAGCAGCTGCACGACATCAAGTCCAGCAAACGCACGGTACTGGAAATGACCGGCCTGCTGACCAACCTGAGCGATCAGGACCTGGCTGATATCTCTGCCTACTTTGCCAGCCAGAAAGGCAGCGTCGGTGCCGCCGACCCGAAAGTCGTGGCTCGCGGTGAAGCACTGTTCCGTGGTGGCGACCTGGCCAAAGGGCTGCCAGCCTGCACCGGTTGCCACTCGCCTAATGGAGCAGGCAACGCAGCCGCCGGCTTCCCGCACCTTGGCGGCCAGCACGCTCAGTACGTCGGCAAGCAACTGACCGAATTCAGAAAAGAAGAAGGTGGCCGGACCAACGACGGCGACACCAAACCGATGCAAAGCATCGCTAAAAAGCTGAGCGACGAAGATATCGCCGCCGTCTCCAGCTATATTCAAGGCTTGCACTAAGGCCTGTGATCGAGCGTTGTGAGTGATGTACATCTCTTGCAACGTTAACACTCGATTAATCCGTCGATGCAAACATAAAAAGGGTAGCTTTGGCTGCCCTTTTTTGTGGCCGCTGCCGTTACACTACAGAACTCAAGCCCGCCGGAATCTGTCTGAAGACAGGTCGCGAGGCACCCAAATTGTCCAGGAGTAAAGCATGCGTAATCTGATCATCAGCGCCGCACTCGTCGCTGCCAGCCTGTTCGGCATGACTGCCCAAGCCGCCGAAAAACCTGAAGCGCCCTATGTCGAACTGAGCAATCCGGTCCCGGTGGCCGAGCCTGGCAAGATCGAAGTCGTGGAGCTGTTCTGGTACGGCTGCCCGCACTGCTATGCCTTCGAACCCGTCATCAACCCATGGGTTGAAAAGCTGCCTTCCGACGTGAATTTCGTGCGTATCCCGGCCATGTTTGGCGGCCCTTGGGACGCACATGGCCAGATGTTCCTGACGCTTGAAGCCATGGGTGTCGAGAGCAAGGTTCACGCTGCGGTGTTCAACGCAATCCAGAAAGAACACAAGAAGCTGACTGACAAAGAAGACATGGCGGACTTCCTGGCGACCCAAGGTGTAGACAAGGACAAATTCCTGGCCACCTTCGACTCCTTCGCCATCAAGGGCCAGATCAACAAAGCCAAGGAGCTTGCCAAGAAATATGAAATCTCCGGCGTGCCTACCATGATCGTCAATGGCAAGTATCGCTTTGACATCGGCTCTGCCGGCGGTGCCGAACAAGCGCTGAAACTGGCCGACCAACTGGTCGCCAAAGAGCGAGCGGCAACCAAGGCCGTTGCCAACTAAGCGCGGCACCTGCCATGCGCCGCTGGGGAACTGAACGCATCGTTGGCCTGCACGACCCGCGGGTCAACGAGCATCACCTGGAATCGACGGGGTTGCCCGTGGACAGCCGACTGCGTTTGCTCAGTTTCAATATCCAGGTCGGCATCAGTACCGAGCGTTATCGGCACTATCTGACCCGCGGCTGGCAGCATCTGTTGCCGCACACCGGGCGTGCCGACAACCTGCAAAAAATCGGCAATCTGCTGGGCGACTTCGATCTGGTCGCCTTGCAGGAAGCCGATGGCGGCAGCCTGCGATCGGGCTACGTGAATCAGGTCGAACACCTGGCGCAGCTCGGCGCCTTCCCTTATTGGTATCAACAACTCAATCGCAATCTCGGTCATCTCGGCCAGCACAGCAATGGCGTGCTCAGCCGCCTGCGCCCGTGGGCGATCGAGGATCATCCGCTGCCGGGCCCCAAGGGTCGCGGGGCTATTCTGGTGCGCTTCGGCGAAGGTCCGGAGGCGCTCGTGGTGGTGATGATGCACCTGGCGCTGGGCGCTCGCGCCCGTAGCATGCAGCTGGCTTACATCCGCGAGTTGATCGGCGGTTATAAACACCAGGTGCTGATGGGCGATATGAATACCCATGCCAGTGACTTGCTGCAACATTCCCCGCTGCGTGATTTAGGCCTGCTCGCGCCGCAAATGGAAGCGACCTTTCCCAGCTGGCGCCCACAGCGCTGCCTGGACCACATTCTGCTCAGCCCCACCCTGACCCTTGAAAAGGTCGAGGTGCTGGCACAACCCATTTCCGATCACCTGCCGGTCGCGGTAGAAATTCGTTTGCCGGGCTCGCTCACGGCCGATGCATTCCCCGCGTTGAGTCCTGCCTGAATGAGCGACGAAGCACAGCGCTGGAAAGAGAAATACCTCAAAAGCATCGAACAACAGGAAAAGCTCGAACGTCGATGGGACGCCCGGCTCGACCTGCTGCGTCGCGGGCTGGTGCGCAGCACCCTGGCTGCCGAAGGTACCGATCGCGCCGTTGACCAATGCATGAAGGAAATGCGCGAAGTCGTACGCACCGACGACATGGACGCCGGCCTGGCGGCCTTGCTGCCGCGTCTGGAGAAAGCCGTGCTCGACTCCGAGCAGCGCCGGGAAACCCGGGTTGATCAAGTCAGCGCCGCACTGACGGCGCTGGTCTCTCAGTTGCAAGCATTGCCGCTGCCACGGGAAGTGAGCCGGCCACTGAAGAGTTTCGCCAAACAGCTGGACGGCCGTGTCGGCCAGGCTCGCGAAATCCCGTTGCTGCTCAGCGAACTGAGCGGCTTGCAAGGCAAAGCCTTGAGCCTGCTGGAGAACCCTGTGGAACCGGGTCGCCCGGGTTTGCTGCAGCGCCTGTTCGGTAGCCGGGATGCGGACGAGGCCGCGCCACAGATCGCCGCCCCCGAATTGCACATGCCTGCCCCGCAACCTGTCGAACCGGTTGCCGCTCCACCGGCCGAGCTCTCACTCGCGACGGTCAATCTCGCGCCAGCCGCCAACAAACCGCAAGCGGTAATGCCAACCGTTGAAGCTGCCCTGCCCGCCGCTGCGCCCGCTGAACCCGTGGACACTCCGGCGCCCACAGCAACAACGGCACCCACAGCTGAAGTCGTGGCGTTCGTCCCGCCCGTCCTGGAGCCAGAGGCCACGAGCAGCCAGGCCCCAGAGCCACAAACCCAGCCGAACCTCGAACAGCCGCAAGAGCCGGTTCCATCGATCGCCGTACCGGCCACCCAGGCTCCGTCGGCAATCAACCCGGATGAACTGATCCCGGAGGCCAGCGATCCGCAAACGCCAGAACACGACATTCTGTATGCCCTGCCGGACTCGCCGGAACCGTCCTACAGCTCTGTGGCCAAGCACATCGAAGACACCCTGCTGGGCCTTCTCGACGACCTGACACTGCCCGAGCGCCATCGACCGCAAGCCGAAGCGATGCGCAATCGTCTTCAAAACGGTTTGAACTGGTATGAACTGCTGCCAATCCTCGATGATCTGGCAACATTGATGCTGGCCATTACCGACAGCGGTCAGCACGAATTCGAAGCGTATCTGCAGCGACTCAACGAACGCCTTGAGTCATTTCAGAGCAACCTGCAAGCGGCCAGCGAAGGCCACGCCGACAACCGCTCTGCCGCGCGGGAGATGGATACGCAGATTCGCGAGCAAGTCGACGGCCTGCAAAGCAGCATGCATGAAGCGGCGGACCTCGATGACCTCAAGCACATGCTGGAAGACCATCTCGAAGGCCTGCTCGGCACCATGGACCAGCACCAGAGGCAACGCGACGAGCGCGAGCAGGAAGTCGCGGCCCGCCTGCAAAGCCTGGCCGAAAGGGTGGCCCACATGGAGCAGGAAGCGCTGGGCTACCGCGAGCATCTCGAAGAGCAGCGCCAGAAGGCCTTGATCGATCCGTTGACCGGCCTGCCGAATCGAGCGGCCTGGAGCGAACGGCTGGACCATGAAATCAGTCAATGGCAACAGCACGGCAACACCCTGCTGCTGGCGATGCTCGACCTCGACCATTTCAAACGCATCAACGACAACTACGGTCATCTGGCGGGCGACAAGGTGCTGAAAATCATCGCCAGTGTGCTGCGCAAGCGTCTGCGCGGGACGGACTTCATTGCCAGGTTTGGCGGTGAGGAGTTTGTGCTGTTGATGCCTGCCACGGCACCGATGGTCGGCGCGAAACTGCTGGAAACCTTGCGCGCATCGATCGAAGCTTGCCCGTTCCACTTCAAGGGCGAGCGAGTCACTATCACCATTTCCATGGGACTGACCGCCTTCAGGCCGGGCGAACATAGCGACCTGGTGCTTAAAAGAGCCGATCAGGCGTTATATCGTGCGAAAAATACCGGACGCAATCGAATAGAACTGGGCTGACGGTTAATTGTTCCATTTTGTTTAAAGGCGCGCTTTTGCGGTCGGCGCGCAAGGCAATACGTTACACTGTTGCATTATTGTCTCGTGTGTATTGCCTCCACCATGAAATTTCTTGCTCTTATTGCTTCGCTGCTTGTATTAGCCGGTTGCGCCAGCGGTCCCCGGATTGACACTAGCCACCCTTCAGTCAATCACGACAGCCGTATTCAGTTCGTGGTGATGCATTACACCTCCGCATCCCTGGAGGACTCGCTGCAATTGCTGACCCATGGCGAGGTCAGCAGCCATTACCTGATCGGCGACGACGAGCACGCCACCATCTATAAGCTGATGGATGAAAATCTTCGGGCCTGGCACGCTGGCGAAAGCCAATGGCAAGGCCGGACCTGGCTGAATTCCAGTTCCATTGGCATCGAAATCGTCAATCCGGGCTTCCAGGACACCCCGACCGGGCGCCTCTGGTATCCCTACAGCGAAGCCCAGGTTCAGTCGATGATCTTTCTGCTCAAGGACATCAGCAAGCGCCAGGGCATCAGCCCTCGCCATATCATCGGCCATAGCGACATCGCCCCCATGCGCAAGCTCGACCCCGGCCCGCTGTTCCCCTGGAAACGCCTGGCGGCCGAAGGCCTGGGAATCTGGCCGAACGAGCAGGCCGTGGCGCGTCAACAAGCGCAGTTCGCCGTGCAGCTGCCAAGCATCAGCTGGTTTCAGGCACAACTTGCCCGCCTGGGCTACGCCACGCCACAGACCGGCGAACTGGATGTAGCGACACGCAATGTGCTGGCGGCTTTTCAGCTGCATTTTCGCCCGTCCCGTTTCGACGGCACGCCGGACGCGCAAACCGCGGCGCTTCTCCAGGTGTTGAATCAGACAAAATAATGACGCCCGCCCGACGGTCAGGGCTTTTCCCCAATCAGCAGCTATAACTCATTGGTAATTCTTCGGATATTCCATGATGACGGCTGCTCGAGAGAGGCTGCGTAGCTGGTTCTATCGCCCTTGGTTTCTGGCGACGCTGGCGGCTGCCTTGAGTGCCACGCTGCTGATGACCGGCAGTCTGTTCATTGCGATGCATCAGGTCGAGGACAACGAAAGCCAGGAGATGAACGCCCAGGGGGAGCGCTTTCTGGTCCGTCTGGAGCAGCTGTTCGGGCAACTGCGCGAAAGCCTCGACGACCTGGAAGCTCAACCGCTGCGGGGCTGCGATGATGAAATGATCGCTACATTGCAGCAGGTCAGCTTCAATTACCGCTTCGTTTACGAAGCCGCTTACATGGATGCTTCAGGAATCTGCTCCAACCGCCCCCGCCAGGAAGGGCTGTCGCTGATCCGGCCACCGGACATCGAGGGCCCCACCTACAGCTATTGGTTGAACACCACCACCGAACCCGATGAGAACCGCGCCGCGCTGATGCTGGGGCGTGGCAATTTCCGGGTGGCTACGTCTCGCGGGCATTTGACCGACATGGTTGATCTGTCTCCGGGAAGCAGCCTGCTGGTGGTGCTCGACCACGACACCCGCGCGATTCCCGTGCTCGGTGCCGAGCAGGAGTGGCCCCCGACGCAACCCTGGCCCCCGAAAAATCACGATGCACTGCAAGTCACCCCTACCCGCCTGATTTACCGAATGCCGACCCACACTCCCGAATACCAACTGGTGCTGATCACCCCGCGTACCGGGATGCATGTGCCGGCCGTTTGGTGGTGGCTGCTTCCGGCCAGCCTCGCGCTAAGTGCCTGCGTAGGCATTCTGGTGTTTCTGCTGGTGCGCCAGCGTCAATCACTGGATGCCGAACTGCACGGTGCGATACAGCGAGGCGAATTGCAGGTGTTGTATCAACCGATCTTCGACCTCGACAGTCGCAACTGTGTCGGGGCCGAAGCCTTGCTGCGCTGGCGAAGGCCGGACGGCACCCTGACCAGCCCCGATCTGTTCATACCGATGGCAGAGAACACCGGACAGATCCGCCAGATGACTGACTTCGTATTGCAGCGCCTGCTGGAACAGCTTGGGCAACTGTTGCGCGCCAATCCGCAGCTGTACATCTCGGTCAACCTGGCCGCCTGCGACGTCATGGTGCCGCGTATCGGTCAGGTGATAGCGCGCCTGCTGGCCTTGCACCGGGTAGCTGCCAGACAGATTGCCTTTGAGGTGACCGAGCGCGGACTGGTCGATGTGGTGGTGGCCAGAGAAAACCTGCAAGCCTTGCGCGATGTCGGGCATCAGGTGCTGATCGATGACTTCGGTACCGGCTATTGCAGCCTCGCCTACCTGCAAACCCTGCCGGTGGACTGCCTGAAAATCGACAAGGCATTTATCGACGCGCTGGGCCATGACGCCGCCAGCAGCGGCGTGGCACCGCACATCATTCGCATGGCCCAGGCCCTGCAACTCAAGGTGATTGCAGAAGGTATCGAACATGAAGCCCAAGCGGTGTTTCTGAGCGGCGAAGGGGTGAAGTTCGGTCAGGGTTGGCTGTTCGCCCACGCATTGAGCGCTGTGCAATTCATCGAATTGATAACCCGTGGCCGCCGACAGGCAACGCGGCGTCTGGATGACGAAGCCTGAGAGGGTTCAGGCTTATACCGTCAGCGCCATGTAGAACTGCGTACCTTGCCCTGGCCGTGAATACACGCCCATCCGCCCGCCGTGCAATTGCACGATTTCCTTGCACAGCGCCAGACCGAGCCCGGCGCCGCCCTTCTTGCGGCCGACCTGAACAAAAGGCTCGAATATCCTCCCTTGCTGGCCGTAGGCAATGCCTTCGCCGTTGTCTTCGACACTGATAATCACCCGCTCCCCATGACGTCGAGCCTGCAAACGTATCAGCCCATCTCGGGAGGTATGGCGCAAGGCGTTGTCTATCAGGTTATCGAGCACCCGTTCCAGTTGCGCCTGATCGGCTTGTAGCCGCGGCAACGTTCCCTGCACTTCCACCAACAGCTCAATGCCCTTCTCCTGCGCCGGGCCGGCAAAGCGTGCCTGGGCCTGCTCCAGCAGATCCTCGATGGAGCACGGCGCCAGGGTGAGTTTTTGCAGGCCGTTCTGATAGCGGGAGAAATTCAGCAGGTCGTTGATCAACTGCATCAAGCGCTGCATTTCTTCATTCACGGTGTTCAGCAAGTCGGCCTCACGGGAGTCCTCGGCAAAATGCGCCCGCTCGCGGAACAGGCCGAATGCCATGTGCATCCCGGTGACTGGCGTGCGTAACTCATGGGAAGCACGCAAGACGAACTCGCTGCGCACCCGTTCGAAGGCACGCTGCTCGGTGACGTCATGCAACACCATCACGGCGCCGAGAATATGACCTTGGGTATGGCTGACCGGCGTCAGGCTATACGTCAGCAATCGCGACTCCCCGTCAACCTCGATGCTCAGGTCGTCCGGCACTCGTTCCAGGGTGCCACCGCGCAGCACCAGATGCAGCTGTTCATCCAGTTCGGGACG
This sequence comes from Pseudomonas sp. GW822-FHT02G04, assembly GCF_058802085.1. Classification (NCBI taxonomy): domain Bacteria; kingdom Pseudomonadati; phylum Pseudomonadota; class Gammaproteobacteria; order Pseudomonadales; family Pseudomonadaceae; genus Pseudomonas; species Pseudomonas sp. GW822-FHT02G04. The sequence goes on along the minus strand of NZ_JBXANU010000003.1, from coordinate 392,489 downwards.
CTCAAGTGCCGTGCCCAGCCCTTGGCCGAGACGCTCGCCGTCCCAGCCTAACTGGCGCTGAGCCACCGGGTTGAGGTGCTCGAGATGACCTTGACGATCAATGATCAGCAAACCGTCGTCGATACTATCGAGCACCGCTTGCAAACGCTGCTGTCCGGCGAGCAGCTCGTCGATATTAGTGGCTTGGTGCTGTCGCAGGGCCTCGGCCATGATTCCGAAGCGTCGGGTCAACTGGTTCATTTCCACCGCGGAGGAAATCGGCAGAGTCACTTCGAAATTGCCTTGGCCGATGTTGTCAGCGGCCGCCGCCAGGGCCTCGATCGGAGCCCCGAAACGCTGGGCGATCGCATGGGCGGTAATGAACCCGATGAACAGCACCCCCACCCCGACCAACCCGAGCAGGCCGGCAACCAGCAATGCCCGCTCCCGGGCCTGGCGTTCGGTCTCGTTGATGTTATCCAGCGCACGCTTCTGTTCGGCAATCAAACCGTTGCGCAATGCGTTGAATTTTTCCGTCAGATCCGCGCTGTCACCGAGTACCTGTACCGGAACACGGGAAAGATCAAACGCCTGCAGCAAGCTCTGATAATCGGCTTTGGCTTTTTTGAAACCGTACTCGACACCCTCACTGGACGGCTCCAGAGCAATGCCTTCATCAAGCAATTGCAGGGAATGCTGACTGGATGCCTCGAACGCCACAGGATCAGGGTTCTCGCCAAGCACAATAATCAGTTGATCACCCAAGGTCTGGCGCAGTTTCAATCCCAGATCCAGCCTGACGAAGTTGTCACGGATCAGGGCCTCCTGCGTGCCGGCCATCTGCATCACGCTGACCAGCCCGAGCAACAGCCCGAGCAGCGCCACTGTGATCAAGGCTGAAATACTCAGGAACAACCGGGTGCGCAACGTCATCGCCAGTTTCATCGGGTGCGGCTCACAAGTTGTACTGTTTGCGCTTGCGGTACAGGGTCGAGGCATCGATACCCAGGGTCTTGGCCGCCTGATCCAGGGTATCGGCGGTGGCAAGGACCGCGCCGATGTGGGCTTTCTCCAGCTCATCCAGGCTCAACGCGGCGCCAATGCGTGGCGTATTGTTGGTCGGAGCTTCGGCCATGCCCAAGTGGCTGATCTCGACCCGCTCCTGTGGACAAATAATGCTCGCCCGTTCCACCACGTTGCGCAGCTCGCGGATATTGCCGGGCCAGCGGTAGCTGAGCAGCGCCTCGCGGGCCTCGTCGCTGAAACACCGGGCCGGACGCGAGTACTCCCTGACGAAACGCGCCAGGAAACGGTCAGCCAGGTTCAGAATGTCTTCCCTGCGTTCGCGAAGCGGCGGCAGGTGCAAGGTGATAACGTTCAGCCGATAGAGCAAATCTTCACGAAAACGACCGTCGCGGACCATATCTTCAAGGTTGAGGTTGGTGGCTGCGAGGATTCGCACGTCGGCGCGACGGGTCACCGGGTCGCCCACTCGCTCGTATTCCTTGTCCTGGATGAAACGCAGCAACTTTGGCTGCAAGGTCAGCGGAAAATCGCCGATCTCGTCGAGAAACAACGTTCCGCCATCAGCCTGATTGACACGCCCCAAGGTGCTTTCGCTGGCACCGGTGAACGCGCCACGGCTGTGGCCGAAGAGTTCGCTGTCCATCAATTCCGCCGTCAGGGACGGGCAGTTGATGGTGACGCAGGATTTTTTCTGGCGTTTGCTCCAGCCATGAATGGCCTGTGACAGCTCACCTTTACCGGTCCCGGACTCTCCGAGAATCAGAATGTTGGCGTCAGTACTGGCGACCTGGCGTGCGGTTTCAAGCACCACTTTCATCGCCGGGCTGTGGGAGTCCAGCCCCTCCTTGGGTTTACGCACTTCACCTTCGAGGGCTTCCAGGCGTGCCGAGAGTTGCCGCACTTCCAGCTGTTTGGCGGTGGCCAGACGTAACTGATCGGGGCTGCAAGGTTTGACCAGATAGTCGGCTGCACCGGCCTGAATCGCATCCACGGCAGTGTCCACGGCCGAGTGAGCGGTGACGATCACTACACGCATCCAGGGCGCCTGAATCCGCATCTGGGCCAGCACATCCAGGCCGTTGTCTTCACCCAGGCGCAAATCGAGGAAGCACAGATCGAAAACCTGACGCTGCAACAAGGCTTCGGCCTGAGCAGCGCTGGTCGCGGTGGCCACGCTGTAGCCTTCGTCTTCGAGGCAATAGCGAAAGGTTCGAAGGATGGCGGACTCGTCGTCCACCAGCAGAATGCGGCCTTGATGCTCAGTGGCTGATTCCATGTTCCTACGCTCCTTTAATAGGTGTTCTTGGTTAGTCCCGGAAAAATCGGGCAAGTTGCATGGTTGATTCTGGTCGATTCCAGCCACAACAGGCTATCTATCTACTCAAAGTGCAGCTAATGGACTGATTTATTTGAATTTTTATTAACAGACCATTCTTTCGGCGATTGCCTGCGTCCCTTTCTGACATCTGCGCCCTCCCCGCAATTCCAAAAATATTGAAAGTGCCTGCGAACTCATCGTGCATTACGCACGAGCGCAAACGGATCATCGTGCAGGATGCGTCCAAAACGATTTCTACAAACACGATAACTTATTGATTTTTATAGATTTTATTCTTTATTAAAGCTGGCATGCAGGCTGCAATGGTCTAGGTAATCAGGGCATTTAATGAACCAGGCCCGCCAAAGATCACTACCCGTATGGGAGGAACTTCAGGATGAATCGCCAAAGTGCCGCCCAATTGCGTCTCTCGCCACTGCATGTCCAGCAAGGCTTGTTTGCCCTGCTGGCATTGTTGATCACCTTGATTGGCGGCCAGCAGTACATGCGTTGGGAGCAGAGCCAGCAGCCAGAGGCGCCGCACCTGTCGATTGCACATGCCCCCCAAACCCACTTCAGCGCCGTCAGCAGCAACCCGACTGACAACGCCTCAATGCGAATGATCGGCGTCGACCAGGCCCGGCCTGTGGATGAGACGCCCTCTCAGGAACGTTGGGTGTTTTAAGCAAACGAACTTGGCGCGCTCAACGCGCCGGGAAAGGCACCACAAGCCACATCCTTAAATAGAAGCGTAAGGAGAATCACCATGTTGAGCTGGGCAATCACATTCCTGATCATTGCCATCATCGCTGCAGTATTGGGCTTCGGTGGTATCGCGGGCACCGCCACGGGTATCGCCAAGATTCTCTTTGTCGTATTCCTGGTGATGTTCATAGCTTCCTTCTTCTTTGGTCGTCGCGGTCGAGGTTGATGTGGGCATTGCGTTAAAGACATCGGCAGCCGCCCTGCTTCTGGGCGGCAGTGCCATGGCGATCGCGGCCGCCCACGCGACACGAGTTCGAAACACGAAAGAGGCCTGGCGCTTCTTTCCACTGCGCTACCCGAGGACGGTAGACGCATGACCAAGGGGTCGGGACGTTCTGACTGCTTCAGGGTCGGAGTGACCTACGGGTACAGGGAGTACCCGCGCAAGGGCCGGGTCAGGTGAAGCTGCGACGCAAGTTCGTCGGCCCAGAGTGGCTCGACGGACTTGCGGAGAGCTTCAACGTGCAAAACATTGATCTAGAGCATTCTGCTCCCCTGCTCTTTCTGCATATTCCCTCGCAAAACCGTTTCGCGTTATTTCTTCATGACCGTATATCGAGAAAGCTCTGACTTTTACGAGAAGAAAAATCGCACTCAGACGTAGGTCATTTCCTAAGTTTTCACTGATACGAAAAACATCAACCTGCGCTGAAATGGCCGGTTCACGGCACTTATGCCTGCCGAAATGTCGTATTCGAACCGGCTGGGACGTGGGTTTCAGTTGAAAAATCTCATGCCGATTCGGCATAGGGTAGGCGTTTACGGCATTAGACGGCGCTTCCCCGCATCGGAATAGTTGCGCCTTTTTCGCTGCCTGAGAGCTGTAAATGCTCGCTCGCCGGGACCTTATACGGGGGTCGATGCACAAACTTTTCCGCCACGAGCGTTCCAGTTCGCGCATGTCCCTGAGATAAACACAAGAAAGGGTAAAGATATGAAGAAGGCAAAGCTTAGTCTCGCCTGGCAGATCCTCATTGGTCTGGTATTGGGGATTGCAATCGGTGCGCTGCTTAACCATTTCAGTGCCGAAAAAGCCTGGTGGATCAGCAACGTCCTGCAACCGGCAGGCGATATCTTTATCCGTCTGATCAAGATGATCGTGATCCCGATCGTGATTTCCTCGCTGATCGTCGGCATCGCTGGCGTTGGGGACGCGAAAAAACTCGGGCGTATCGGTCTGAAGACCATCATTTACTTCGAGATCGTCACCACCATCGCCATTCTGGTCGGTCTGGTGCTGGCCAACGTGGTCCATCCGGGCAGCGGCATCGACATGAGCACCCTGGGTACCGTGGATATTTCCAAGTACCGGGCCACTGCCGCCGAGGTTCAGCATGAACACGCGTTCATCGAAACCATCCTCAACCTGATCCCGTCGAACATCTTTGCGGCCATGATGCGCGGCGAGATGCTGCCGATCATCTTCTTCTCCGTGTTGTTCGGTCTCGGTCTGTCGAGCCTGCAATCGGACCTGCGCGAACCGCTGGTGAAGATGTTCCAGGGCGTGTCGGAAAGCATGTTCAAAGTCACCCACATGATCATGAACTACGCCCCGATCGGCGTGTTCGCACTGATCGCGGTGACCGTGGCCAACTTCGGCTTCGCCTCCCTGCTGCCGCTGGCCAAACTGGTCGTGCTGGTTTACTTCGCCGTTGCCTTCTTCGCCTTCGTGGTGTTGGGCCTGATCGCTCGCCTGTTCGGCTTCTCGGTGATCAAGCTGATGCGCATCTTCAAGGATGAGCTGGTCCTGGCCTACTCCACCGCCAGTTCCGAAACCGTGCTGCCGCGCGTGATCGAGAAGATGGAAGCCTACGGTGCGCCGAAAGCCATTTGCAGCTTCGTGGTGCCGACCGGCTACTCGTTCAACCTCGACGGCTCGACCCTGTACCAGAGCATCGCGGCGATCTTCATTGCCCAGCTGTACGGCATCGACCTGTCGATCAGCCAGCAACTGCTGCTGGTGCTGACCCTGATGGTCACCTCCAAAGGCATCGCCGGCGTACCAGGTGTGTCCTTCGTGGTGCTGCTGGCCACCCTGGGCAGCGTCGGTATTCCGCTGGAAGGCCTGGCGTTCATCGCCGGTGTGGACCGCATCATGGACATGGCCCGTACCGCGCTGAACGTGATCGGCAACGCCCTGGCCGTGCTGGTCATCTCGCGTTGGGAAGGCATGTACGACGACGCCAAGGGCCAGCGCTACTGGAACTCCCTGCCGCACTGGCGCAGCAAGGAAAAGCTGCCGGTTGGTGAAACCTCCAGCAACTAATACCCGCTCCCACAAGAGCCCCAAACAAACCCCGGAGAAATCCGGGGTTTGTCGTTTCTGCCTACCCCGCTATCATTCGCCGCATCTTCCGGGGGATTTGACTGATGCTTAATGGCCTGTGGCTTGGCTTCTTCATCGTGGCAGCTGTATCGGCGCTGGCGCAGTGGCTGATCGGCGGTAACGCCGGGATCTTTGCGGCGATGGTGGAAAGTATTTTCGCCATGGCCAAATTATCGGTCGAGGTCATGGTCCTGTTGTTCGGTACCCTCACCCTCTGGCTGGGCTTTCTGCGGATTGCCGAGAAGGCCGGGATCGTCGAGTGGCTGGCCAAGGCGCTGGGCCCGCTGTTCCTGCGCCTGATGCCGGAAGTGCCGGCCGGCCATCCCGCCATCGGCCTGATCACCCTGAACTTCGCCGCCAACGGCCTGGGCCTGGACAACGCCGCCACACCAATCGGCCTCAAAGCCATGAAGGCGCTGCAAGAGCTCAACCCCAGTGCGACGATCGCCAGCAACGCGCAGATCCTCTTCCTGGTGCTTAACGCCTCCTCCCTGACTCTGCTGCCAGTGACGATCTTCATGTACCGCGCCCAGCAAGGCGCGCCCGATCCGACACTGGTGTTCCTGCCGATCCTGCTCGCCACCAGTTGCTCGACCATCGTCGGCTTCCTGACCGTAGCGTTCATGCAACGCCTGCGCATCTGGGACCCGGTGGTGCTGGCGTATCTGATCCCCGGTGCCCTCGCCCTCGGCGGCTTCATGGCACTGCTGGCGACGCTCTCGGCGACCGCGCTGGCGAGCCTGTCATCGGTCCTCGGCAACGTGACGCTGTTCGGCTTGATCATGTTGTTTCTGATCATCGGCGCATTACGCAAGGTGAAGGTCTACGAGGCATTCGTCGAAGGCGCGAAAGAAGGCTTCGACGTCGCCAAGAACCTGCTGCCGTATCTGGTGGCGATGCTCTGCGCCGTGGGGGTCCTGCGAGCGTCCGGAGCGCTGGACTTCGGTCTGGACGGGATTCGTCACCTGGTGGAATGGGCCGGTTGGGACACGCGCTTCGTCGATGCCTTGCCGACCGCATTGGTCAAACCCTTTTCCGGCAGTGCCGCCCGGGCAATGCTGATCGAAACCATGAAGACCGAGGGGGTGGACAGCTTCCCGGCGCTGGTAGCGGCGACGATCCAGGGCAGTACCGAAACGACCTTCTATGTCTTGGCGGTGTACTTCGGCGCGGTGGGCATCCAGCGCGCGCGGCATGCGGTGGGTTGCGCGCTGCTGGCGGAGCTTGGCGGGGTGCTGGGGGCCATCGGGGTTTGTTACTGGTTCTTCGGCTGAACCAAGAACCCTGTGGGAGCGGGCAAGCCCGCTCCTTTCAGCGGTGGCTTCAGGGCCTCAGCGGCGGCGCGACTTTCTGACCTTGCTCCACCGTCCACGCCACCACTTGCGCCGTCAACTGGTCGCTGGCCTGGCCAAAACCCGCGACAACCGCCGGTACCTTCACATCGCTCAACGGCTGGCGCACTTCAAAGCGCCGACTGGCGAGGATGCGCTGGTCATACCCACGCACCAGCAACGCATCCAGCCGCACGACCACACTCGCCGTCGTGCCCTGGTATTCGGTCTGGAACGCCTGCAAGTTGCCGCCCAGCTCCAGGTCCGCCTGCAGATTGCTGTCATCGGTGCTGAGCAACGGCACCCGACCGTCACGCTGGAAACCATCGAGCAGACGATTGCGCAACAGCACCGGCGCCGGGTCGCTCCAGCGGGAAGCCTTGTAGCTGCTGATCAGGTCACCCTGGGGGATCACGGCGATTTTCGGGTTGTTCAAGGCTTCGCTGGTCTGAGGCTTGGCCAGTCGCAACGACCAGTGCAGCATCGCACTGTGATTGGCCGGTGCGCTGTTCTGGGCCGAGGGCAACCGGTAGACATCGGATGGCTCGGACTTGGGCAGAATCGAGCAGGCACTGGTCAGCGCAAAACCGACAGCCAAGGCTAACGGGATCAGCTTCATGGCGTGAACTCCTTGTTCTTGTCACTGCCCAGCAGGTAACCGCTGGGGTTGGCCTCAAGCCTCTGGGAAATGGTGCGCAGCGAGCTCAAGGTATCGCGCAACTCACGCACCGCCGGTGCCAGGCCATTGAGGCCCTGCAAGCCGTTGTTGAGGGAATCCTGATTAGTGGTGAGCAATGAGTTGATGGTCGCGCTGCTCTGTTCCAGGGACTTCATGGCTTGCTCGGCACTGCCGAACATCTGCTTGCCCTGATCGTTGAGCAGGCCGTTGGCGTTGCGCATCAACGCAGCGGTTTGTTCAAGTGTGGCGGAAGCCTGTTTACCGACCGACGCCAGTTGCTGCATGGCCTGACCGATGTCGCCGCGCTGGTCGGCGATGGTGCCGGTGGTTTGCTCCAGATTCTCAAGGGTCTTGCTGATGCGCTCGACGTTTTCCGAAGAAAACATCTGATTGGCGTTCTGCATCAACACGTTCACACCGGTCATCAGGTCGTTACTGTCGTTCAGCAATCGGGCAATGGGCGAGGGCGCTGCCACGATGGTCGGCAAATTGCCGTCCTTGCCCTTGAGCGTCGGACTTTGCGGCGTGCCGCCGCTGAGCTGAATGATCGAGGTGCCGGTGATCCCGGTCAGCGCCAGTTTGGCCTGGGTGTCTTCCTTGATCGGGGTATCGCCGCCCAGGCGGATCCGCGCCAACACCCGGCGTGGATCGTTCGGGTCCAGGCGCAGCGTCACTACGTCGCCGACCTTGATCCCGCTGTACTGCACGGCGCTGCCCTTGGACAAACCGCTGACCACCTCATTGAAGACGATTTCGTAATCCTTGAATTCGGTGTCGACGCTGGACTTGGCCAGCCACAGACCGAAGAGCAGGGCGCCTGCCACCACTATGACGGTGAACAGGCCGATCAATACGTGATGGGCTCGGGTTTCCATGTCAGACCTCGTTGAGCTGGTTAGCGGCCGTCAGCGCCGCGCGGCCGCGAGGGCCATGGAAGTATTCGTGAATCCACGCGTCGTCGGTTTCCGAAACCTTGTCGATGGCGTCCGCCACCAATACTTTCTTTTGCGCCAGCACCGCCACCCGGTCGGTGATGGTGTAGAGCGTGTCGAGGTCGTGGGTGACCAGAAACACACTCAAACCCAACGCATCGCGCAGGGTCAGGATTAACTGATCGAACGCCGCCGCGCCAATCGGGTCGAGACCAGCGGTGGGCTCGTCGAGAAATAGAATGTCCGGGTCCAGCGCCAGCGCCCGGGCCAGGGCGGCGCGCTTGATCATGCCGCCGGACAATGAAGCTGGGTACTTGTCGGCCGCTGACAATGGCAATCCGGCCAATGCCAGTTTCACCGCCGCCAGGTGCTCGGCGTCGGTACGGCTCAGGCCGGCGTGTTCTATAAGGGGCAGGGCGACGTTCTCGGTCACCGTCAGCGAAGAGAACAGGGCGCCTTTCTGGAACAACACACCGAAGCGCCGTTCGACCAGCGAGCGCTCGTGCTCCGACAGGCTCGGCAGGTTCTTGCCGAAGACCTTCACCAGCCCTTCGCTGGGTTGGCGCAAGCCGACAATGCTGCGCAACAGCACCGATTTGCCGCTGCCGGAACCGCCGACCACCGCCAGAATTTCGCCCTTGTACAAATCCAGGTCGAGGTTCTCGTGCACGCTCTGGCGGCCGAAGCGATTGCACAGCCCACGGACTTCGATCACCGCCTCGGTAGGCGCTCGGGGTAGACGACTCACCAGCCCATCTCCATGAAAAACAACGCGGCCACGGCATCGAGGACAATCACCACGAAAATCGACTGCACCACACTCGACGTGGTGTGCGCGCCGACAGACTCGGCGCTGCCGCTGACCTTGAAGCCTTCAAGGCAGCCGATGGCGGCGATCAGGAACGCAAAAATCGGCGCTTTGACGATTCCCACCAGGAAGTGCTGAACGCCAATGTCCGATTGCAGCAGCGACAGGAACATCGCCGGCGAGATATCCAGCGACAGCGCACAGACCACGCCACCGCCGACAATCCCCGACAACATCGCCAGGAAGGTCAGCATCGGCAGCGCCACCAGCAACGCCAATACCCGCGGCACCACCAGCAACTCCATCGGGTCGAGACCGAGGGTGCGGATCGCGTCGATTTCTTCGTTGGCCTTCATCGAGCCGATCTGTGCGGTGAACGCGCTGGCGGTGCGGCCGGCCATCAGGATCGCAGTCAGCAACACGCCGAATTCCCGCAGAAAAGAGAACGCCACCAGGTCCACGGTAAAAATGCTCGCTCCGAAGCTCGCCAGCACGGTCGCGCCGAGAAACGCTACCACAGCGCCCACCATAAAGGTCAGCAGGGCGACGATGGGGGCGGCGTCGAGGCCGGTCTGCTCAATGTGCGCGACCATCGGCGTGAGGCGCCAGCGCTTGGGACAAAACAGCCCGCGCGCGATGGTTTGCAGGATCAGGCCGACAAAACCCAGCACCTGCAGGGTGTCCTGCCAGATTGCATCGACCGCGCGGCCGATACGGGTCAGCAGTTGAATGCCGACGCTGATTTCCGGCTCTTTGATCGGCACGCAGAAATCAGTCAGCGAACAATACACCGTCTGCAGCAAGGCGCGATCGGCGGAGGAAAGGGTGCAATCAGGGTGTTCGGCGGACTTGCCCAGACGCTCGGAACCCAGCAACTCCACCAACAGCGATGCACCCGCCGTATCCAGGGCACCGAGGCCGTTGAGGTCGATGGGGGTGTTATTGTCGTATTGGCCACGGAGCTTTTCGCTCAGGTGGTTGAGATCGGCGTAATGGGCGAGCGTCCAGTCCCCCGTGACCCGCAGCAGGGCTGGGGTGTGCGAGGTATCCAGTCGGGCACTGCCGGGCGTTGTGCTGCTGGTCATAAGCTCCTGCTTGTTCGGCAATTGCGCAGACCAGATTAATAGCACGAACCGCGTTACTTATCTTTGATGGGTGTGCTGTCCATGACCTTGAAGCGCAGCACGCCGATCAACTGGCCGTCTTCGGTGAGCACCCGAACCTGCCATTTACCCGCGGGATTGCCGGGGAAATTCTGCTTGTGGGTCCAGGCGCGGTAGCCTTCCTTGCGCCCGCCGTGGATATCCAGAGGGATGCGGTCGACCTCTTTGCCGTTGAACATCCAGACGTGATAAATCCGCTCGTCCAGCCCCCGTGGGGCATTGATCGCGGTGTAGGCGTACAGACCGTCGCCACGAATCTGCTCGGCGCTGACTTCTTCCAGGCTCTTGCCAGGGGTGCGGTCCTGCATTTGGGTGCTGATCGCCACATCGGTCATCCACAGGGTGGCCGGCGGAACCCAGGAACGCAGCACCCAGCCGACAGCGCCGATACCGACGGTGATACTGAGGATCGCCAACGCATTGCGCACGGTCCGAATCGGGAAGATCGATGCCAGGCTCGGGAACGACAGCACCATGGCGATGCCTAGCGCCAGTTTGAAGCTCTGGGAGGTGGTCAGGTGCAGGATGACGGGCAGGGCGGTCAGCAGGGCCGCGAACAGGGTCAGGGTGTGCAGCGCCAGGAACGCCCAGCGGCGCGGCGCCAGCCATTTGTAGTAGAGCGGGTCGATGATCGAAATCAGCGCCGCCATGCCCAACAACCCCGTGAAGAACAGCTGGCCGCTGTTCCAGGTGGTGGTGATGAAAAAGAACGGCAGGACGAAGAACAGGCTTTCCTGATGGATCATCTGCGTCGCGTAACGCAGCAGGGGCTGGGGTATTTCGCGCTTGAAGACCTTGGCGAACAACTCGGTGAGGCTGTTTTCCAGCATCAGCCAGACCCAGCTGACCAGCATGATGGTGGTGATCCAGGTCGCCAGGCTTTGTTGGCGATCCACCAATATGAAGCTGCCGACCCCGGAAATGAAACCGCCAAGCGCGATGACCCCGGGATAGCGCTTCATCAATTCCAGGATGCGCTGTATGTACAGGGTCAGAGTCGGCATTCGGCGGTTCGCAATAGTCGTGGGAAAAAACCCCGACAGGGTACCGTCCGAGGGACTATGTGGCGAGGGGGCTTGTCGGAACGCCGCATCGCCCCGTTCGGCTGCGCAGCAGTCGCAAAATTGGCCGGTGTGTGTGCCGGATAAATCGAGGTACCCTTTTTAGGGCCGCTTCGCAGCCCAACGGGGGCAAGCCCCCTCGCCACACAAAACCCGTTGCCACAGGGAAATAACTACTTTCTGCGGTGAACACGCCAACCCAATACCCCAAGCACCATCAATCCAAATCCCCCGGCAATCGCCCACATCAACTGGTCATAACTCACCAACGGCTTCTCGATCCGCAAATACCCCGGTTGTAGCAGCAACTCACGCATCGCCTGGTTCGCCTCGGCCAGCGTCACTTCTTGCAGTGCCTTGGCCGGGTTGGTGAAATGGCCGTCCTCGTAGTCCCCAAGGGCGCTCCAGTAGTAATCCGCCAGAGCGCTGTTGCCTTGCACGGCCCAGCTCTGGCGGGCGATGGCGGCCTGCTTGAGGCGGGCGAAGGTGGTGGCGTCGAGACCGTTCTTGAGCAGATCGGCCTTGAGCTCATCCAGCACCTGTTCAGCTGCCGGCACATCGCCGCGTTCAAGGTCGGCGTTCAGGCTCATGAAGCCCACTCCGCCAAACACCTCACGCTCGGCCGAGGGCCCATAGGACAACCCATGGACCAGGCGCAGTTGGCGATAGAGCGCCCAGTCCAGGTAGTCCTTGAGCAGATCGAACGTTTCGTCGGGCTGGTCTTCCTGCACCGGTTCCGGCACCAGCCAGTGCAACTTGGCGCCGCCACCGACAAAACCGTGGCTCAGAGTGCGCTCGTGGGCCGCGCTGGCCTGGATTGTCGGCAAGGGCAGGTGATCGGCAGGCTCGACGGCTACGAGCGCGCCATAGGCCCGCTCCAGATAGGCCGGCAGCAGGCGGTCGAGCTCGCCGACCACGATCAGGGTCATGTTATTGGGCGCGTACCAGTCTTTGCGCACCTTCTCCAGTTGCTCGCGGGTCAGGTGATCGACCTGCGCACGCTCAGGGCATTTGAGGCCCAGCTCCACTGCTAACTGATTGCTGGCGGTGTGGCCCAGGTCCTGGCGATCCATCCAGCGTTGCAGGTGCGAATAATGGCCACCGTCTTCGCGCTCGACCACCTGCTTGGCGACCTTGATAGCGTTGTCGTCGATACGGGTCTGGGTCAGCAGCGCCAACAACAGATCGAGGGCCTTACGCTGGTTTTTCGCCGGCACTTCGATGACGAACGTGGTGTCGGCGTTGCTGGTGTAAGCGTTCCACTCACCACCCAGGGCCTGCATGCGCTCTTCCAGACCGCCTTCGCCGGTGGCGTCGATGCCGCTGAACAGCAAGTGTTCGAGCAGATGCGGCAACTCCTTGTCGGCGCAGCTGAAATCATCCAGACCCACGCCGACCACCAGCCGAATCGCCACATGCCCGCGCTCGGTGCCCGGTTTGAGGACCAATTGCAGGCCGTTGGGCAGCGTGTAGCCCTCGACCTGAAAGCGATCCAGGGCAAATGAAGGCAGGGCGCCAAGCAACAGACAAGCGAACAGCAGACAACGCATAACGAGTTTCCGTACGACCAGCGTAAGTACAACAGACTTCAGGCAACTGTGGACGTTCAGGGTGAATGAGTGATGTCAGCCAAATCGTCGACCACCAGAGCACCGGTGTCCGAAGTGCCCAACACCGTATAGGCACTGCTGCAAAACAGCGAATTGAGGCGCCTCATGTCAGCGATCAGCTCCAGATGCAGCGAACTGGTCTCGATGCTTTGCACAATCTTACGGTGCAAACGACTGACATGAGCATGGGCCAGGCGGCGTTCCTGTGCGCGAAAGCGACGTTTCTCACGCAGTAACTGGCGAGCACTTTCCGGGTCGGAACTGAGGAATACCGACAACCCCAAACGCAAGTTGGCAATCAGCTGGCTGTGCAGCCCCGCCAACTCCTCCAGACCGACCTCGGAAAACGACCGGCGTTGCGAGGTTTTCTGCTGCTGAACCTTGCGCAGCATGCGCTCGATCACGTCGCTGGCCAGTTTCAGGTTGATCGCCAGCTCGATGGTTTCCGCCCAACGCTTGCTATCCTGTTCGCTGAGGTCTTCCCGGGGCATTTGCGCCAGATAGAGTTTGATGGCGCTGTAGAGCGCTTCGACATCATCGGTCAGGCGCCGGATTTCCTGGGTGACGGCTGTCTGTTTGCCGCGCAGCACGGCGAGCATGGCTTCGAGCATGCTGTCGACCAGATCGCCGATGCGCAGGGTTTCCCGGGCGGCATTGGCCAGCGCCAGGCTGGGGGTCACCAATGCTGTCGGGTCAAGATGCCGCGGTTTGGCCGTGCCGTTGATGTCCGGCCGCTCTGGCAGCAACCACGCACAGAGCCTGGCCATCAGCCCGACGCTGGGCAGCAGGATCAGACAACGCGTGGTGTTGTAGAGCAGGTGGAAGCCGATGACCATTTCCTGAGCGCTGAAGTCGAAGCTGTCGATCCAGTGCACCAATGGGTCAAGCACCGGAATAATCAGCAGCAGCCCAATCAGTTTGTACAACAGGCTGCCCAGCGCCACCTGACGGCCAGCGGCGTTCTGCATGCTGGTACTGAGGAAAGCGAGAATGCCGCTGCCGATGTTGGCGCCAATCACCAGGCCGATGGCCACTGGCAGACTGATCACATTGGCACCGGCGAGGGTCGCAGTCAGCAGGACGGCGGCCAGGCTGGAGTAGGAAATCATTGCGAATAGTGCGCCGACCAAAGCATCGAGCAAAATATCGCCGGTCAGAGAGGCAAAAATGACCTTCACCCCCTGAGCATGCGTGATCGGCGCGGCGGCCTCGACGATCAGTTGCAGCGCCAGAATGATCAACCCCAGACCGATGCTGACCCGGCCCATCTGCCCGACCCGGGTCTGCTTGCGCGACAGGAAGAAAATCACCCCGAGGAAGATCAGCAGCGGCGACAACCACGACAGGTCAAGGGTCAGTACCCGCGCCATCAGCGCGGTACCGACGTCGGCGCCGAGCATGGTCGCCAGGGCCGGGGTCAGCGCCATCAGGCCCTGACCGACAAACGAGGTGACGAGCATGGCGGTGGCGTTGCTGCTCTGGACCATGGCGGTCACCATGATCCCGGCGATAAACGCCAGCCAGCGCCTGGACATGTTCTGCCCGATCACGTGGCGCAAGTTGGAGCCATAAACCCGCAGGATGCCGGTTCGGACGATGTGCGTGCCCCAGATCAGCAAGGCCACGGCCGATAACAAATTGAGCAGGGTGAGCATACAGGCCCCCTGTGGTGGTAGCGCCCCAGTGGGGCAAGTTGACGGTGCCGCGTTCTTCTACGTTCTGTACTTAAGCTGTAGTTGGCTAACGGTCTGGACGCCAGCATCGCATAGCTAAAGAAGCGATTGAAATAAAACTGTCATAGAAACAGTTTGATGCCGACATGACAAAGGGGCCCGAAGGCCCCTTTGTCACAGCAGGGTGTTCGGGTTATTGGCCCGGAACATCCTTGCGCAGTTTCACTGGCTCTTGCTGCTGTTTCTTTTTCATCATCGCGGTGCGCATCTTGATGTTGATTGCTTCCACTGCCAGCGAGAACGCCATGGCGAAGTAGACGTAGCCTTTTGGCAAATGCACGTCGAAGGATTCGGCAATCAGCACGGTACCGACCAGCAGCAGGAACGACAGCGCCAGCATCTTCAGCGACGGGTGCTTGTCGATGAATTCGCTGATGGTGCCCGAGGCCCACATCATCACCAGCACGGCAACGATGATTGCCGCGACCATGACCGGCACGTGGGAAACCATGCCCACCGCCGTGATCACTGAGTCCAGCGAGAACACGATGTCGATGATCGCGATCTGGATGATGGTGTACAGGAAATTGCCGCCCTTGCCCGAAGGCTCGTCGCCACCCTCGTCTTCGCCTTCCAGCGCGTGGTACATCTCTTGCGAGCTCTTCCACAACAGGAACAGACCACCGAAGAACAGGATCAGGTCACGCCCGGAAATACCCTGGCCGAACACTTCGAACAAATCGGAGGTGAGGCGCATGACCCAAGTGATCGACAGCAGCAACAGAATCCGCGTGACCATGGCCAGCGCCAGGCCGAAAATCCGGGTGCGCGCCTGCATGTGCTTGGGCATGCGGCTGACCAGGATCGAGATCATGATGATGTTGTCGATACCCAGGACGATCTCCAGGGCGGTCAGGGTGAAGAAGGCAACCCAGATTTCAGGGTTGGTCAGCCATTCCATGTGTATTCCTTTGAGGATGTGTTAAACCACGAAGGGCCCAGGCTTCAAACAGCAAAGCCTGGACCCGTCATGGTGAGTCTTGGGCTTATAGCGTGCTGAACAGCGGAAAGATCCCCATCAGCAAGGCCGCCACCAGTATGCACAGGCAAACCAGCACTGCCCACTTCAGGGTGAACCGCTGATGGTCACCGAATTCGATACCGGCCAGGGCCACCAACAGGTAGGTCGATGGTACCAGCGGGCTCAGCAAGTGGACGGGTTGACCGACGATCGAGGCACGTGCCATTTCTACCGCGGTTATACCGTAATGACTGGCGGCTTCGGCAAGTACTGGTAACACGCCGTAATAAAATGCGTCGTTCGACATGAAGAACGTGAACGGCATGCTCACCAGCGCGGTGATCACAGCCAGGTACGGGCCGAGGAAATCCGGGATGACCGCCAGCAGGCTCTTGGACATGGCGTCGACCATGCCGGTGCCCGTCAGGATACCGGTGAAGATACCCGCGGCAAAGATCAACCCGACCACCGCCAACACGCTACCGGCGTGGGCCGCAACACGGTCCTTCTGCTGTTGCAGGCAAGGATAGTTGACGATCATCGCGATACTGAACGCCACCATGAACAGCACCGGCAGCGGCAGCAAGCCAGCGATCAAGGTGCCCATCAGTGCCAGGGTCAGCGCGCCGTTGAACCAGATCAACTTTGGACGACGGGCATCCGGGAACTGCGAAACGCTGATTTCGCTGTGGTCGATTTCATCACCGACCAGATGCAATTCACCCAGACGCGCACGCTCGCGCTTACCGTAGAAGTAGGCAATCGCCAGAATCGCCACCACGCCGGCCAGCATCGCCGGAATCATCGGTACGAAGATCGCGGATGGGTCCACGTGCAGCGCACTGGCCGCACGAGCGGTCGGACCGCCCCAAGGGGTCATGTTCATCACGCCACCGGCGAGGATGATCAGACCAGCCATGATCCGCGGGCTCATGCCGATGCGGCTGTAGAGCGGCAGCATGGCGGCCACGCAGATCATGTAAGTGGTGGCGCCATCACCGTCCATGGACACGATCAGCGCCAGCACGGCAGTACCGACCGACACTTTCAACGGGTCGCCCTTGACCAGTTTGAGGATCTTGCGCACGGCAGGGTCAAACAGGCCGGAGTCGATCATCAGGGCGAAGTAGAGGATGGCGAACATTAGCATCACGCCGGTCGGCGCGAGCTTGGTGATGCCTTCGAGCATCATCGGGCCGATCTTCGGCGAGAAACCGCCGAACAGGGCGAAAATGATCGGGATGATGATCAGGGCGATCAGCGCGGACAGGCGCTTGGTCATGATCAGGAACATGAACGTGATGACCATGGCAAAGCCAAGGAAAGTCAGCATAGGAATACTCCAGGCGTAGCGCGGCTAGGGAATGGGCGAACCGATGGGGTCAGCGCAGAACGGGAAGCACGAAACGTACGGGCGGAGTTGCAGCGAAGAGGCGGATAGGAGCAGACATCAGAATCACCATTGTTGTTGTTAAATGGACCGGGCGAGCGATAAAAAACTCGCGTTGGCCAGCCGGTCTGTTGCCGGCAGTGGGGCGATCCTAATCGGGGAAGCTTTCAGCCAGCTTTCGCGGATGAAAGCATTGACCGAATGTACGACCGGTCGTCGGCCGGGTTTAGAGTCCGTAAACACGGGCTCAGGAGGAAAAGGCATGGGCGAACTTCACACCGGCGGCTGCCACTGCGGACAAATGCGCTATCAATTCAGCGGGCCGTTGCAGGATATCGCCCACTGCCATTGCTCGATTTGCCGGCGGGTCAGCGGCGGGATCGTGACCACCTGGATCACCGTGCCTGCCTCGGCATTTGCCTGGGTCGCGGGTACGCCGTCCCGGTATGACTCTTCATCCACTTGCACGCGGTATTTCTGCCCCAACTGCGGGGCGCAACTGGCGCTGGTGACAACGCTCAGTCCCGAAAGCATCGACGTGACCATCGCCACCCTCGACCATCCCGAGCAGGCGCCGGCCCAGCGGCATATCTGGACCGACAGTCGGTTGCCCTGGCTGCATCTGGACGAACACTTGCCCGGCGAGGCCGAAGAACAACTCTGATCAGAAAACAGACAGGTCCAGCGGACGGATCGCACCCATCCAGATCGCATGTTCGGTGTGGTCGAGCAGATCGTTGCCGGTGTCCGGGTGCAGGAACACCACCAACCCCTTGCGATTGAGCGCCAGCCACGGCAACACCTCGCCAAGGTATTGCGGCTCGAAAGCCAATTGGCAACTCCAGTCCGGGTGTGGGCCGACCAAACGCTCGTGCACGCGGCCCATCTTCAGTGGAAACAATTGCGCGGCCTGCTCACACAAGGCCCGGGCCTGCGGGAGGGTGTTGGCGTCGAAATAGACATGGGCGTGGTAGCCCTTGATCTGTTGCATCTGAAACCCCTTTGAACCTGGTCGAACCCACACCGTTCCCCACAGGTCTTACGTTATATAGGCAGGACGTTCGGAGCACAGCCATGAAAAATGCCGAAACCCCGGTAGTGAAGGTAGTGCTTTATGGTGCCATGAGTAGCCTGGGCAGTGCGCTGATGGCGCAAATGCTGCGGCGCCAACATGAAGTGATCGCGATTCTCGATGACCTTACGGCGCTCGCACCACGCCCCGGATTGCGCACCAAGGCCGGCGACCTGTTCGATGCCAAGCGGGTCAAGCAGAGCGTGGCCGGTTGTTCGGCGGTGATCTGTCTGCTGGATGCACCGGGGTTGCCGATGAACAGCGAACACATCGAACAATCCATCGTGCCCGGCCCGGTCGAGCAGTTGCTGGCGGTGGATGCACTGATCGACGGCATGCAGGCCGCAGGCATCTCCCGGCTGTTTCTGGTGGGTGATTTCGAGGTGCTGGACGATCCGGAGATAGACGACCCGTTGCAACGCCACGCCGCCGAAGAAATCCGCGAGGCTCTGCAAAGCAGCCCATTGCACTGGACCTTGGTGAATACCCCTCGTGGCGTGCCGGGGCTGTCCATCGGGCATTTCAGTCACATCAGCACGAGCCTGGAACCCGGCCTGGCTGAACCGCTGGAACGGTTGCACCGCGTTGCTGTCGGGATTGCCGATGAGTTATGGCTGAATTTGCATGTTGGTCAGCATGTGAATTTTGTCGCGACTTCGGAACCGTAAAGCCCTCATACCGCAATCGATGGCAAAGGAAGGCCATTGAGCGATTGCGCACTGCTGGCCTGTTCCGCCATCAACCAGTCCACAAACGTTTGAATCAACGCCCCACGCCGTTTGCGCTGGGGCAGGACCACGTAATATCCCAGCCTGGAAATCACCGTCTCGGCAATCGGCCTACACAACAAACCTTGCGCCAGCAAGTTATCCACAAGGTGCCGCCAACCGATCGCAACGCCCTGGCCGCCAATCGCCGCTTGAATCAGCAAGGTGTAATTATCAAAGCGCAGTTGCCCCGGGGCTGGCGCCGACGTGATCCCCAGCTCGCGAAACACGCCGCTCCAGTCGAACCAGTTGCTGCTGTGTTCGCCCCGCAGGTGCAGCAGTGGAAACTCCAGCAATGACTGAGCCGGCAAGGGCAGGGGGCGATCCTTCAAGAGCAGCGGGCTGCACACTGGAAACACCTCTTCGCTGAACAGCCAGTGGCTCTCACCCTGTTTGAACCGACCATCGCCGAACAGCACCGCCACATCGATATCAGTGCGCAGCATGTTATGGCTGCGCTCACTGGTGACCAGGCTGACGTCCACTTGAGGATTGGCGGTATGGAAGCGGTGCAGACGCGGCATCAGCCAGTACGCGGCGAAGGCGAAGTCGGTGGCCACCTGCAACACTTCGTGTTGCTGCTGTGCACTGATCGCGCTCAATCCAGCGTCGATATTCTGTAAACCTAGCTGAACTTGCTCAAACAGAATGGCGCCAGCCTCGGTCAATTCGATACCGCGATAAATGCGGTCGAACAACCGCGTAGCGAGCTGTTCTTCCAAGCGTTTGATCTGCTGGCTGATGGCCGGCTGCGTAGTGCCGAGCTCCACTGCAGCGGCAGTGAAACTGCGCTGGCGGGCCGCGGCTTCAAAGGCACGCAGCAGGTCCAGAGACAAATCACCGAGGGCGTCATACATAAGCTGTGCTTATCCTAGTCATTGCCTGGCATGGGCTTTACCACAAATTTTAGGGGTTGCATGCTCGATCACAGCACTCTCGCATAAATATCCACTATGGAATGCCGCGATCACATGAAGCGCAAAAATATTCTTTTCATCATGGCCGATCAAATGGCCGCGCCAATGTTGCCGTTCTACGGCCCTTCGCCCATCAAGCTGCCGAATCTGAGCCGCCTCGCCGCCCAAGGCGTGGTGTTCGACGCCGCGTACTGCAACAGTCCGCTCTGCGCACCGTCACGATTCACCCTGGTCAGCGGTCAGTTGCCGAGCAAGATCGGTGCCTACGACAACGCGGCCGATTTCCCCGCCGACGTTCCGACCTATGCCCACTACCTGCGGCGCCTCGGTTACCGCACCGCGCTGTCGGGCAAGATGCACTTCTGCGGCCCGGATCAGTTGCACGGCTATGAAGAACGCCTGACCAGCGACATTTACCCGGCCGATTACGGTTGGGCGGTGAACTGGGACGAGCCGGACGTGCGTCCGACCTGGTACCACAACATGTCGTCGGTGCTGCAAGCCGGGCCCTGCGTGCGCACCAATCAGCTGGATTTCGACGAAGAGGTGGTGTTCAAGGCCCAGCAATACCTGTTCGATCACATCCGCGAGGATGGCGATCAGCCGTTCTGCCTGACCGTGTCGATGACTCATCCACACGACCCGTACACGATTCCCAAGGCTTTCTGGGATCTGTACGACAACGCCGACATCCCTTTGCCGGAAACACCCGCACAGGATGGACTCGATCCTCACTCCCAGCGCCTGCTCAAAGTCTATGACCTGTGGGGCAAGCCGCTGCCTGTGGATAAAATTCGTGATGCGCGCCGTGCCTATTTCGGTGCGTGCAGCTATATCGACAGCAACGTCGGCAAACTCCTGCAAACACTCGAGGAAACCGGGCTGATCGACGACACCATCATCGTGTTCTCCGGTGACCACGGCGACATGCTCGGCGAGCGTGGCCTCTGGTACAAAATGCACTGGTACGAAATGGCCGCCCGCGTACCGCTGCTGATCAGTGCGCCGGGGCAATTCGGCGCCGGCCGCGTCAGTGCTGCGGTATCCACCGCCGACCTGCTGCCGACCTTTGTGGAACTGGCCGGCGGCTCATTGGAGCCAGACCTGCCGCTGGACGGCCGCTCACTGGTTTCGCACCTGCAAGGGCAGGGCGGTCACGACGAGGTGTTCGGCGAATACATGGCCGAAGGCACTATCAGTCCGTTGATGATGATTCGTCGCGGCGCCTACAAATTCATCTACAGCGAAGACGACCCTTGCCTGCTCTTCGACGTGCACAACGATCCGCGTGAACAGGAAGAACTCAGCCATTCGCCGCAACATCGTCAGCTGTTCGAGGATTTTCTCGCCGAAGCACGGGCCAAATGGAATATCCCGGCGATCCACCAACAGGTGCTCGCCAGTCAGCGACGCCGGCGTTTCGTCGCCGACGCCCTGACCATCGGCAAGCTCAAGAGCTGGGATCACCAGCCACTGGTGGACGCCAGCCAGCAGTACATGCGCAACCACATCGACCTCGATGATCTGGAGCGTAAAGCCCGTTATCCACAACCCTGCCAAAACCAATAATGTTAAGGGGACGTCCATGCAAAAGTTATCCACAGTACTGACAATCGGGCTTCTGGCTCTGGGCAGCGCCTCGGCCTACGCCGAGCAAAACTGCGAAACGGTGAAAATGGCCGACCCTGGCTGGAGCGACATCGCCGCCACCAACGCCATCACCGGGTTTCTGCTGGACGGCATGGGCTACAAGGCCAAGGTCGACACGCTGGCGGTGTCGATCACCTTTGGCGGTCTGAAGGATGGCCAGGTGGACGTCTTCCTCGGTAACTGGATGCCGGCGCAGCAAGGCTTCTACGACAAGTTCGTGGCCAACGGCGACGTCACGCAACTGGCGAAGAACCTCGACGGCACCGAGTTCACTCTGGCAGTCCCGGATTACGTCTGGGACGCGGGTGTGCATAACTTTGATGACTTGAACAAATTCGCCGAGCTACACCCAAAAGAAGTCGACAAGAAGATCTATGGCATCGGCTCCGGCGCCCCGGCGAACATTTCGCTGCAAGAGATCATCAAGAAGAACGACTTCGACATGGGTCAGTGGAAACTGATCGAATCCAGCGAGCAGGCGATGCTGGCCGAAGTATCCCGCGCAGTGAAGAAACAGAAGTTCGTGACCTTCCTCGGCTGGACGCCACACCCGATGAACGTGCAGCTGAAAATGCATTATCTGAAGGGCGGCGAGAAGTACTTCGGTGACACCGGCAGCGTTTATACACTGACCCGCAAAGGTTATGCACAGGCCTGCCCGAACGTCGGCAAACTGCTCGCCAACCTGAGTTTTACCCAGGAAATGGAGAACAGCATCATGGCCGAAGTGGTGAACAAGAAAGTCAGCAATGCCGACGCGGCCAAGGCGTGGATCAAGGCCAACCCGCTGGTGCTGGATAAGTGGCTGGAGGGCGTGAAGACCGTGGACGGCAAGGATGCTCTGCCGGCGGTCAAAGCCAAGTTGTAAGGTCCCCCTGTGGCGAGGGGGCTTGCTCCCGCTGGAGGGCGTAGCACTCCCATTTCAGCAAACTCGGTTTATCAGCCTCACCGAGTTGTCCGGATTTGCGACTGCTGCGCAGCCGAGCGGGAGCAAGCTCCCTCGCCACAATGATCTGCCCACTACGAGCCAATGCTTTACCCTGACGATTTACCCCGTACCGAGAGGACCCATGGCCTTCCCCAGCCGCCATTCACTCTTTCCCTTCCTGACCTGGTTGCCCCGGCAAACCCGCGCCAGCGTCGGTCGTGACCTGATCGTCGGCCTGAGCGGCGCGATTCTCGCGTTGCCACAATCGATTGCCTACGCCCTGATCGCCGGCCTCCCACCGGAATACGGCCTGTACGCCGCCATCATCCCGGTGCTGATTGCCTGTCTCTGGGGTTCGTCGTGGCATTTGATCTGCGGCCCTACGGCGGCCATTTCCATCGTCCTGTACGCCAGCGTCAGTCCTCTGGCCGTTCCCGTGTCAGAGGACTACATCACGCTGATCCTGCTTCTGACGCTCCTGGCCGGCATTTTCCAGTGGTTGCTGGGGTTGCTGCGTTTCGGTGCCTTGGTGAACTTCGTCTCGCACTCGGTGGTGCTGGGCTTCACCCTTGGCGCAGCGGTGGTGATTGCCATAGGGCAGCTGCCGAACCTGCTGGGGCTGGATGTGCCCAACCAGGCCACGGCGCTGAACAGTTTGATGATGCTGCTCAATCACCTCGGCGAAGTGGACAAACCCTCGCTGGCACTAGGCCTGGCAACGGTCGCGGTTGGCATCGTGCTGAAACTGCTGGTACCGCGCTGGCCGACGCTGTTGATCGCTTTAGCCCTGAGCGGCTTACTGGTGTGGTTATGGCCAGCGATGTTCGGTCATGTGAAATTGGTCAGCGCGTTTGTCGGGCGGCTACCGCCTTTCAGCCCGCTGCCGCTGGATCTGGACCTGATATTGCGCCTGCTGCCCAGCGCGGTGGCGGTCGGCATGCTTGGGCTGGTGACGAGCCTGTCGATTGCCCGCTCCTTATCGGCCCGCTCGCAGCAGTTGCTCGACGCCAATCAAGAAGTTCGCGCCCAGGGTTTCTCGAACATGGTCGGGGCGTTTTTTTCCGGTTCGCTGTCAGCCGGTTCCTTCACCCGCTCGGCCCTGAGCTATGACGCCGGCGCCTGCTCGCCACTGGCGGGCGTTTTTTCGGCGTTGTGGGTGGCGTTGTTCGCGATCTTCGGTGCGACGTTGATCGCGCACATCCCGATCCCGGCCATGGCCGGCAGCATTTTGCTGATCGCCTGGGGACTGGTGGACCATCGCGGCATTCGCGCCTTGTTGCGAGTCAGCCGTGCCGAGTTTCTGGTGATGGCGCTGACCTGTGTCGCCACCCTGTTGCTGGAGTTGCAAACGGCGATCTACGCCGGGGTGCTGGCGTCGCTGTTCTTCTACCTCAAACGCACCTCTCAGCCACGGGTACAGCACTGGCGCGATGGCGACGAAGACATTCTGAGGGTTGGTGGCTCGATCTTTTTCGGCGCCAGCCATTACCTGCAAGTGCGCCTGCAACGGATGCAAGGCGCACGGGTGGTGATCGAAGCGCAGCAGATCAACTTCATCGACTATTCAGGGGTGGAAATGCTGCACCAGGAAGCACGCCGGCTGCTGCGTCAGGATCGCAGCCTGACCCTGCGGCAGGCACGGCCGCAGGTGGTGGAAGAATTAAGGAAGCTGGAAGGCGCGGAGAAATGCCCGATCCGGTTTGAGGACTAAACGCCACTGTTATGACAAACAGATAACCTGTGGCGAGGGAGCTTGCTCCCGTTCGGGTGCGAAGCGCCCGCAGATTTTGGGGCTGCTTCGCAACCCAGCGGGAGCAAGCTCCCTCGCCACAAAAAACTACAGCGCCAGTTGCCGGCGAAGTTCGGCCAGCACCGGCGCCGTATCCGGGCGCACACCGCGCCACAGATAGAAAGCTTCCGCCGCCTGCTCGGCCAACATACCCAAGCCATCCATCGACACGCCAGCCCCATGTTCACTGGCCCAGCGGCAGAACGAAGTCGGGTCCTTGCCGTACATCATGTCGTAGCAAACCGTCTTGCCCGATTCGATCAAACTACCGGCAATCGGCGGTACATCGCCTGACAGACTGGCGGACGTGGCGTTGATGATCAGGTCCACCGGCTCGCGCAGCCAATCGAAACCGCTGGCCGACACTGGCCCCAGATCGGCAAACAATTGCGCCAGCAATTCGGCTTTTTCCACGGTGCGGTTGGCAATGATCACCGACGCCGGTTGCTCCGCCAGCAGCGGCTCCAGCGCGCCGCGCACCGCGCCACCGGCTCCCAGCAGCAGGATGCGTTTGCCCGCGAGACTGAATCCGGCGTTGACCGTCAGGTCCCGTACCAGCCCGGCGCCATCGGTGTTGTCGCCCAGCAGACTGCCATCGGCCAGTTTGCTCAGGGTATTCACCGCGCCGGCCCGCTGCGCCCGCTGGGTCAAGCTGTTCGCCAGGCGATAGGCGTCTTCCTTGAACGGCACTGTCACATTCGCCCCACAGCCTTCACGGAAAAATTCCAGCGCACAGCCGGAAAAATCGTCGAGGGGCGCCAGCAAGGTGCTGTAGTCCAGTTTCTGCCCGGTCTGCTCGGCGAACAGACGGTGGATCAGCGGCGACTTGCTGTGGCCGATCGGGTTACCGAATACGACATAACGGTCCATCAGAATTCCTCGTTCAGGCCTTGGCCAACCAATCGCGGTCTTGCAGGAAGTATTCGGTCAGGCGCGCTTCTTCACTGCCCGGCTCGGCCTTCCAGTCGTAGGCCCAGCGTACTTGCGGTGGCAGCGACATCAGAATCGACTCGGTACGCCCGCCCGATTGCAGGCCGAACAGCGTGCCGCGGTCATAGACCAGGTTGAATTCAACGTAACGGCCACGGCGAAACTCCTGGAACTCACGCTGTTTGGCGGTGAATGCATCATTTTTGCGGCGTTGCACGATCGGCAGGTACGCGTCGATAAACGCATCGCCGATGGCGCGCATGAAAGCGAAGCTGGTATCGAAGTCCCACTCGTTCAAGTCATCGAAAAACAGACCGCCGATGCCCCGTGGCTCGTGTCGATGCTTGATGTGGAAGTAACTGTCGCACCAGGCCTTATAGCGTGGGTAGACGTCCGGGCCGAACGGCGCGCAGGCCTGTTCGGCGACGCGGTGCCAGTGCACGCAGTCTTCTTCATTGCCGTAATAAGGGGTCAGGTCAAAGCCGCCACCGAACCACCAGACCGGCTCTTCACCTTCTTTTTCAGCGATGAAAAAGCGCACATTGGCGTGGGACGTTGGCACATGCGGGTTATGCGGGTGAATCACCAAAGACACGCCCAGGGCTTCGAAGCCTCGGCCGGCCAGTTCCGGCCGATGAGCACTGGCGGACGGTGGGAGACCGCTGCCAAACACGTGGGAAAAGTTGACGCCGCCCTTTTCGATGACTGCGCCGTTCTCGATCACCCGGGTGCGACCGCCACCGCCGGCAGGCCGGGTCCAGGCGTCTTCAACGAAACGCGCGCTACCGTCTTCGGCTTCCAGGGCAGCGCAAATGCGGTCTTGCAGGTCGAGCAGGTAGGCTTTTACGGCCTCGGTGCGGGTAGTCATGGCATCACCTTGAATCGGGCAAAGCTACGCGGCGCTCCATCAGAGCGGGGGGCCGGCGCAAATGGGTCCGTAGCATAACATCGCAGACGAGCCTGCCGCAGTTGACGAAGATCAAGCTTGGGAGTTCGATAGGGCGCTTGGCGCTACAACTCTAGAAGCCAAGACCTAAGGAGAGAGCAGATGGCAAAGCGTATCCAGTTCCGCGCCCATGGCGGCCCCGAAGTGCTCGAATACGTGGATTACCAACCCGCCGAGCCCGGCCCGCAACAGGTCCGCGTGACCAACAAGGCCATCGGCCTGAACTTCATCGACACCTATTACCGCAGTGGCCTTTATGCGCCGCCAGCCCTGCCATCGGGCCTGGGCGCTGAAGGCGCGGGCGTGGTCGACGCAGTCGGTAGCGAAGTCACCCGCTTCAAGGTGGGCGATCGCGTGGCTTACGGCAGTGGCCCGTTGGGCGCCTACAGCGACGTTCACGTATTACCGGAAGCCAATCTGGTGAAGCTGCCGGACGCCATCAGCTTCGAACAAGCCGCCGGAGTGATGCTCAAAGGCCTGACCGTGCAGTACTTGCTGCGTCAGACATATGAACTCAAGGGCGGTGAAACCATTCTGTTTCACGCCGCGGCCGGCGGCGTCGGATCTCTGGCCTGCCAATGGGCCAAGGCCTTGGGCGTGAAGCTGATCGGCACGGTCAGTTCAGCGGAAAAAGCCGCCCTGGCGAAAGCCAATGGTGCCTGGGCGACCATCGATTACAGCCATGAGAACGTCGCACAACGCGTGCTGGAATTGACTGACGGTAAAAAAGTTCCGGTGGTGTACGACGGTGTAGGCAAAGATACCTGGCTGACATCG
This sequence comes from Pseudomonas sp. GW822-FHT02G04, assembly GCF_058802085.1. NCBI lineage: Bacteria > Pseudomonadati > Pseudomonadota > Gammaproteobacteria > Pseudomonadales > Pseudomonadaceae > Pseudomonas > Pseudomonas sp. GW822-FHT02G04. Next base: position 365,631 of record NZ_JBXANU010000003.1, on the reverse strand, counting down.
CTCGACAGCGTTGCGCCGCGGGGGTTGGTGGTGAGCTTTGGTAATGCTTCAGGCGCAGTCGATGGGGTGAATCTGGGGATTCTCGCGGCCAAGGGATCGCTGTACGTGACCCGGCCGACGCTGGCGACCTACGCCAACAATGCTGAAAACCTGCAACGCATGGCTGATGAACTGTTCGAGATGATCATCAGCGGCAAGCTGAAGGTGGACATCAGCCAGCGGTATCCACTGGCTGAAGCAGCGAAGGCGCAGACCGAGTTGTCGGCGCGGCATACGACTGGTTCGACGATTCTGTTGCCTTGAGGGCCTCTTCGCGGGCAAGCCTCGCTCCTACAGGATTTGTGTCGTTCACACGATCACGGAACGACATTGATCCCCTGTAGGAGCGAGGCTTGCCCGCGAAGAACGATGACGCGGTCTCAATCCGGGCGCACCACATGCCCCGTCGCCAGATCGCGAATCACACTCGGATTCTTGCGCCCGCCCAGATTGCCACCGAGTACATAATCAACCTGCCCCCGGAAATACTGCTCCACGCGAATCCGCGTCCGTGCCGCCGGTCGCCCTTGAGGGTTAGCCGAGGTCGACACCAGCGGGCCGACCACCGCACACAAGTCCCGCACCAGAGGGTGATCGCTGACCCGCAACGCCACCGTTTCATGCACGCCGGTAATCCACTGGGGCAACAGATTCTGATGCGGCACCAGCCAGGTGTTGGGGCCCGGCCAGGTGCTGGCCATGCGGTCCATCCACAACTCCGGGAAGTCTTCGAACAGGAAGTCGAACTGACGAATATTGTCGGCCACCAGAATCAGGCCCTTATCCACAGACCGGCCCTTGATCAACAGCAGCCGATCCACCGCCTCTTCGTTCCACGGGTCGCAACCCAGTCCCCAGACGGCTTCCGTTGGGTAGGCAATGACCGCCCCGGCGCGAATTTCTCGTGCGGCTTGTTGCACACGCCAACTGTTAACCATGAAAAAACTCTCCGGAATAAGGCTCTGCGCAGTTTACCGATCTTCCTTATAAAACCTAGTTTACCCGCGCAAACCATCGGCCGCTCTCACAGACCGCCCTGCCGTCCATCTCCAGCTCTGTCAGCGCTGCCAGCACTTTCGACAAGGCCCAGCCGCTGGTGACCGACAAGGCTTCGCTGGTATGGGGCGCCGCGTGGAGCAACATGAGCAGTGGATGCGTCACCGTCGTTTGCGGCGTTTCTGTGGATAACGGCAGCCGTTGCCAGCCGCGCAAGGCCTCAAGGATGTGTTCGATGGTTTCCACCAGCACCGCACCGTCGCGGATCAGTTGATGGCAACCCTTTGCGCCGGGGTGATGGATCGACCCTGGAATCGCATACACCTCACGCCCCTGTTCCGCCGCCAGCCTCGCGGTGATCAATGAACCGCTGGCGATACTCGCCTCGACCACCAGCACGCCGAGGGACAAACCGCTGATGATTCGATTGCGCCGTGGGAAATTACTGGGGAAAGGGCCGGCGTTCAGCGGGAACTCCGAAAGGACCGCGCTTCCCGAGGCGATCATGGCGTCCGCCAGTCGTCGATTACGCTGTGGATAAAAATTTTCCAGCCCCGTGCCAAGCACCCCGACCGTTTGCCCGCCAACGTCCAGAGCCGCCTGATGCGCGGCGGCATCAATGCCCAGGGCCAGACCGCTGGTGATGACAAAACCGGCGCCGGCCAGACTGCGGGAAAACGCGGTGGCGGTGTCCATGCCCGGTCGTGACGCGCGACGGCTGCCGACCATCGCCAACTGCGGTTTTTCCAGAATGCCCGGATCGCCCGCGACGAATAACAGCGGCGGCGCATCACTGATTTGCGCCAGCAGCGCGGGGTAGTCAGGTTGGTCCCACATCAGTAAATGCTGGCCCGAACGCTCTAGCCAGGCCAATGCGTGGCTGGCGCCATCACGAATTTCACCGGAACGCCGGGCCTCCGCGCAAGCGAGGGGCAGGCCCAACGCGCGCCAGGCGCTGGCCGGTGCGCTGATGGCTTTGGAGGCAGAACCGAAAGCCTCAAGCAACTTCTTGAAACGTGCCGGACCGAGCTCGGGCAAAAGGTGCAGGCGTAAACGGGCTTCCAGTTCCGCAGGGGAAACGGACGTACAGGCAGACAGCGACATGGATCATCCTTGATCGTTATAAGGTCCCGTCGAATCGGGAATAAGCTGTGGATAACTCTGTTGGTAACTTGTGGAACGTGTTTAAGGATTTCGCACCTTGTCCATCACCGCCAGGGAGCGCGATGCGTTAAGCACCAACCCGTAGCTGAGCTTGTCGTAGGTGCGGAATACCATCAGCAGACCGGCCCGTTCGTCGGGGATTTTCAAGGGTTGACCGGTGATCCGGTCACGCACGGTTTCACCGGTTTTCATCACCACCAGCACATTGCCTTCGGCCAGGCCATCGCGCTGCCCTTTGTTCAGCGTGACGACATCCAGCGCGCCAATCTGGGTGACCCCACGCGGCACATCGATGATCAAGCCATTGATGTCGGTGGTTGGCGCACTGGGCATGAAGGTCGAATTGATCGAGCGTTCTTCGCCGCTGAACAACCGGTCGCCGAGTCGCACCTCCTGAGTGGTGCGTTGCAAGGCCAGGGTGGCGACGTCGCCTTCAGTGGCAATGATCTCGCCACCGCCGATGTCGTCGGCGTTGATCCCCAGGAACTCCTTGCTCTGCGGATCGGTGTAGACCTTGCCCTGACGAAAGATGCCGTAGACCGGCTGTTCCGGGTCGAAATGGCCGCGCGCGAATATTCGATCACCGGTGCCGCTGAGCACCCGTTCGGCATCGCCGGCAACGATATAGGGCGCCTTGTCGAAATCCTCGACCTTGTCGACGATGCGATTGCTCAACAGAAAACTGTTGATCGATTTCAGCGGAATGCTCGGAATAGCGTCGGCCACCGGCGAACTGCGGACTCGTGGCGACAGCTTGATGGTGCCCCGGGAAGCGCCGCGATTGAGGGTCAGGCGTGGCTGACCATTGACGTAGACCAGCGACAGCGTATCGCCGGGATAGATGAGATTGGGGTTTTCGATCTGAGGATTGGCCTGCCAAAGCTGCGGCCACTGCCACGGCTCACGCAGGTATTTGGCGGAAATGTCCCAGAGTGTGTCCCCTGCCACGACGGTGTATTGCTGTGGAAAACCTTCCCTGAGTTGCACTTGCCCGTGCGCAAAACCGGCCGAGGCCAGAAGGAGCAAGGCGAGTAGTGATTTCCTCATGCGGTGAATCCCTTTATTATGTACGTTCGCGTGAAACGCCAGAGCCCTCGTGGCTCGCCTCCGGCTCATTATTGAAAAGCCGGAAGCTACGTTCACAACGGTAGCCTGCATCTTCGGACTCGCCAGGCCATCGACCCGACTTTACCTCACACGTGCAGCAATTAAGCTTATGGCCATTTTAGACATCCTCGAATTCCCCGATTCGCGCCTGCGCACTATCGCCAAACCAGTGGCCGTAGTGGACGACGAAGTGCGTCAGTTGGTCGATGACATGTTTGAAACAATGTATGAAGCGCCAGGCATCGGCCTCGCCGCTACCCAGGTCAACGTGCACAAACGTATCGTCGTGATGGACCTCTCCGAAGACCGCAGCGAACCGCGGGTGTTCATCAACCCCGAGTTCGAAACCCTGACCGACGAGATGGGCCAGTATCAGGAAGGCTGCCTCTCGGTGCCGGGCTTCTACGAAAACGTCGATCGCCCGCAAAAGGTCAAGATCAAGGCCCTGGACCGCGACGGCCAGCCTTACGAACTGATCGCCGAAGGCCTGCTCGCCGTGTGCATCCAGCATGAATGCGACCACCTCAACGGCAAGTTGTTCGTCGATTACCTGTCCACGCTCAAACGCGACCGGATCAAGAAGAAACTGGAAAAGCTCCACCGCCAGAACGCTTGATGCCCTTCTTTCAAAGGCTTGCCGCGGCAAGCCTTTTTCTTTTCAAGATGCTTTGCAATTGAGAGCTTCCATGACTGAGCCACTGCGCATTGTCTTTGCCGGCACCCCGGAATTCGCCGCCGAACACCTCAAGGCCCTGCTGGGCAGTCCTTACGAGATCGTTGCGGTCTACACCCAACCGGACCGTCCGGCAGGCCGTGGGCAGAAGCTGATGCCGAGCCCGGTCAAGCAATTGGCTCTGGAGCACAACATCCAGGTGTTGCAACCGCCAACCCTGCGCAACGAAGACGCTCAGGCGGAACTGGCCGCGCTGAAACCGGATTTGATGGTGGTGGTCGCCTATGGCCTGATCCTGCCGCAAGTGGTGCTGGATATTCCGCGCCTGGGTTGCATCAACAGCCACGCCTCCTTGCTGCCACGCTGGCGCGGTGCGGCGCCGATCCAGCGTGCCGTTGAAGCCGGCGACAGCGAAAGTGGCGTGACCGTGATGCGCATGGAAGCCGGCCTCGATACCGGGCCGATGCTGCTCAAGGTCACCACGCCGATCAGCGCCGAAGACACCGGCGGCAGCCTCCACGATCGCCTCGCAGAGATGGGCCCACCGGCCGTGATTCAAGCGATTGCCGGCTTGGCTGCGGGCACTCTGCAAGGCGAAGTGCAGGACGACAGCCTCGCCACCTATGCACACAAATTGAACAAGGATGAAGCGCGCATCGACTGGAACCGCCCGGCAGTTGAGCTGGAGCGTCTGGTTCGCGCCTTCAATCCATGGCCGATCTGCCACAGCACGCTGAACGGCGAAGCGCTGAAAGTGTTGGCCGCAAGCCTGGCCGAAGGGCAGGGCGCGCCGGGAGAAATCCTCAGCGCCAGCAAGGATGGCTTGATCGTCGCCTGCGGTGAACAGGCGCTGTGCCTGACCCGTCTGCAATTGCCCGGTGGCAAAGCACTGAACTTCAGCGACTTGTTCAACAGCCGTCGTGAGAAATTCGCCGTCGGCACCGTCCTCGGTCAAACGGCAGACGCTCAATGAACCCACGTCTGGCCGCCGCCAAGGCACTAGCTGCAGTTCTTAACGGAAAAGCCTCACTCAACAGTTCTCTGCCGACACAAATGGACAAGGTCGAAGACCGCGATCGCGGCTTCACCCAGGACCTGGCGTTCGGCACAGCTCGCTGGCAGCCGCGTTTGTCGGCGTTGGCGGCCAAATTACTGCAAAAGCCATTCAAGGCCGCTGATGCCGATGTCGAGGCGCTGTTGCTGGTCGGTCTCTATCAACTGCTCTATACCCGCGTCCCGGCTCACGCCGCCATCGGCGAAACCGTCGGTTGCGCCGACAAACTGAAAAAGCCGTGGGCCAAAGCCTTGCTCAACGCCGTGCTGCGCCGCGCCCAACGGGAAAGCGAAGCCTTGCTGGCCGAGCTGGAACGCGACCCGGTGGTGCGCACCGCCCACCCGCGCTGGCTGCAAAAATCCCTCAAAGCCTTCTGGCCCGAGCAGTGGGAAGCCATTTGCGCGGCAAACAACGCGCACCCGCCGATGATTCTGCGGGTCAACCGTCGCCATCACACTCGCGACGCTTACCTCGGTTTGCTGACTGAGGCGGGTATCGCTGCCACACCGTGCGTTTACAGTCGCGACGGCATCATTCTCGACGCCGCCGCCGACGTGCGCAGCCTGCCGGGGTTCGCTGAAGGCTGGATCAGCGTGCAGGACGAAGCCGCGCAATTGGCCGCCGACTTGCTGGACCTGGCACCGGGCCAACGAGTGCTGGACGCCTGCTGCGCACCGGGCGGCAAGACCTGCCACATCCTGGAAGCCGAGCCCAAACTGGCCGACGTGGTGGCCGTGGATCTGGAAGCCAAGCGTCTGGTGCGGGTGCGGGAAAACCTCGCACGCCTGGGCCTGAGCGCCGAACTGATCGCCGCCGACGGTCGCGACACCGCCACCTGGTGGGACGGCAAACCGTTCCAGCGCATTCTGCTGGACGCGCCATGCTCGGCCACCGGGGTGATCCGCCGTCACCCGGACATCAAACTGACCCGCCAACCGGACGACATCGCTGCACTGGCGGTGCTTCAGGGCGAACTGCTCGATGCCATGTGGATAACTCTGGAAGTGGGCGGCATTCTGCTTTACGCCACCTGTTCCACGCTGCCGACCGAAAACACCGAAGTCATCGAAGCGTTCCTCGCCCGCACGCCGGGCGCCCGTGAACTGGACCTCGCCACGGCGGCCGGTATCAAACAGCCCCACGGTCGCCAGTTGCTGGCCCAGGAAGGTGGCCACGACGGGTTCTACTACGCCAAGCTGATCAAGATTGCCGCCGCACGCGGTTAACCGGGTTAAGGGAGTGACTGGATGAAGATCATCATCCTCGGCGCAGGGCAGGTCGGCGGTTCGCTGGCAGAACACTTGGCCAGCGAGGCCAACGACATCACCGTGGTCGACACCGATGGCGAACGCCTGCGCGACCTCGGTGATCGACTGGACATCCGCACCGTTCAGGGCCGCGGTTCGCTGCCGACCGTGCTGCGGCAGGCCGGTGCCGACGACGCCGACATGCTGGTGGCCGTGACCAACAGTGACGAAACCAACATGGTCGCCTGTCAGGTCGCCCACACCCTGTTCCACACGCCGACCAAGATCGCCCGGGTCCGCGAAGCCGCGTACCTGACCCGTACCGAACTGTTCGACAACGAAGCGATTCCGGTCGACGTGCTGATCAGTCCGGAGCAAGTGGTCACCAATTACATCAAGCGCCTGATCCAGCATCCGGGCGCATTGCAGGTGATCGACTTCGCCGAAGGCAAAGCGCAGCTGGTGGCGGTCAAGGCGTACTACGGCGGGCCGCTGGTGGGCCAGCAACTGCGCCAGTTGCGCGAACACATGCCGAATGTCGAAACCCGCGTCGCGGCGATTTTCCGTCGTGACCGGCCGATCCTGCCCCAGGGCGATACGGTGATCGAGGCTGACGACGAAGTGTTTTTCATCGCCGCCAAAGCGAACATTCGCGCAGTGATGAGCGAAATGCGCCGCCTCGATGAAAGCTATAAACGCATCGTCATCGCCGGTGGCGGGCAGATCGGTGAGCGGCTGGCCGAGGCTATCGAAAGCCGTTACCAGGTGAAGATCATCGAGATGAACCCGGCCCGCTGCCGCTACCTCTCGGATAACCTCGATAGCACCGTGGTATTGCAGGGCAGTGCTTCAGACCGGGATCTGCTGCTGGAAGAGAACATCGCCGACGCCGATATTTTCCTCGCCCTGACCAACGATGACGAAGCCAATATCATGTCTTCGCTGCTGGCCAAGCGCCTGGGCGCGAAGAAGGTGATGACGATCATCAACAACCCGGCCTACGTCGACCTGATCCAGGGCGGCGACATCGACATCGCCATCAGCCCGCAACTGGCGACCATCGGCACCTTGCTGGCTCACGTGCGCCGCGGCGATATCGTCAGCGTGCACTCATTGCGCCGGGGGGCGGCGGAAGCCATCGAGGCGATTGCCCACGGCGATGCGAAGTCGAGCAAGGTGATCGGCAAGGCCATCGAAAACATCGGCCTGCCGCCGGGCACCACCATCGGCGCAATCATCCGCGACGAAGAAGTGATCATCGCCCACGACGACACCGTGATCGAAACCGGCGACCATGTGATTCTGTTCCTTGTGGATAAGAAGCATATTCGGGATGTGGAGAAGCTGTTTCATGTGGGGCTCAGCTTCTTCTGATGATCGTTCCCACGCTCTGCGTGGGAATGCCTCAACGGACGCTCCGCGTTCGGCTTTGAAAGGGACGCAGAGCGTCCCGGGCTGCATTCCCACGCGGAGCGTGGGAACGATCACTGACTGAGGAAGCACCGATGATCGAATCCCTGGAAAAAATGCTCGCCAAGGGTGTGGATAACTCATTGCTGCGCTTCGGCCTGGGCAAGGGTTATCTGGATCTTGGGGAAAACACCAAGGCCGCAGAGCATTTCCAGCGCTGCGTCGAATTCGATCCGAAGTATTCGGCAGCCTGGAAGCTCTTGGGCAAGGCCCATCTGGCGCTGGCGGATTACGCGGAGGCGCGGCAGGCCTGGGAACAGGGCCTGGAAGCTGCCCGCGCCCATGGCGACAAGCAGGCGGAGAAGGAAATGACGGTGTTTCTGAAAAAGCTTGAGCGTCAGGCGCACGCAGGCCAATAAAGATCAAAAGATCGCAGCCTTCGGCAGCTCCTACGGGGTGTACGCCGAGCCTTTGTAGGAGCTGGCGAAGCCTGCGATCTTTTTATCCACAGCATCAATACCAGCGAGCTTCGCCCGGCGGACGCTTCTTGAAGCGCTTCATGCTCCACATGTACTGGCTCGGATAAGCCCGCACATAACGCTCGACCACCTGACTCATGGCCGCGCAGGAGGTTTCGGTATCGGCGCTGTACATGGCCTCTGGCGCGGCTTCGAGAATCACTTTGTAACCCGAACCGTCCGGCAGCCGCAGGGCATGCAGGAACACGCCGACCGCTTTGCCACCGGCGAGCATGTTCGGCACGAATTTGCTGGTCAGGGCCTGAGTGGCGAAGAACGGCACGAAGATCCCGGCGGATTCGGCCGGTTCCGGGTCAGCCGGAATGCCTACCGCACCACCCTTGCGCACTTCCTTGATCACGCTGAGGATGCCTTCCTTGGTGGAAGCCGCCACCCGGTTACCCAATTGCACCCGCTGCTTGCGCAGCAACTCATCCACCGCCTTCAGTTTTGGCGGGCGGTAGAAAATGATCGGTTTGCACTGGCTGCAATAGAAGTGGTTCAACACTTCCCAGTTGCCCAGGTGGCTGGTGATGCCAACCACGCCTTTACCGGACGCCAACGCCTCTTTCAAAACTTCGAGGCCTTCGACTTCGCGCACCAGTTCAATGGAACGCTGGGCCGGCCAGATCCACGCGCAGGCGCTTTCAGTCAGAGACTTGCCGATGTCTTTCAGGCTTTGACCCACCAGACGCTCACGCTCGGCCGGGTCCATCTGCGGAAAGCACTTGGCGAGGTTGATCCGCACCACGTCGCGGGAACGGTTGGGGGTTTTCCACATGATCCAGCCAATCGCCGAACCCACCGCCTGCACTGCCCGCCATGGCAGTAGGGCAAACAGTCGCAGAGCGCCTACCAGCAAGGCGCCTTTAAACTTATCCACAGGTCACTCCTGATCTTGTGCTGTGCGCGAGGCGGCTATTCTAACCGCCGTTCGCCAAGGTGGCGTAGCGATCGCAATCACGGGTGTGGTCCATGACCATGCCTGAAGCCTGCATCAGCGCGTAACAAATGGTCGGGCCGACGAACGTGAATCCGGCTTTTTTCAGGCCTTTACTCATCTCGATGGCGGCCGGTGTCACCGCCGGGACTTCACTGCGATCCTTGAAATGATTGATCACCGGCGTGCCGCCGACGAACGACCAGAGAAACGCCACCGGGTCTTCCAGCTCCAGCCAGGCCTGGGCATTGCGCCGGGCTGCGTTGAGTTTGAGACGATTGCGGATGATCCCCGGATCGAGCATCAGTTCATCGATTTCCGCGTCGCTCATCTGCGCCACGCGCTGTACGTCGAAGCCGAACAGCACCTCGCGATAACGCTCTCGCTTGCGCAATACAGTGATCCAGGAAAGCCCGGCCTGGAACCCTTCGAGCAAAAGCAACTCGAACAATCCCTGCGCATCGCGTAGCGGCGTGCCCCACTCCTGATCGTGATAAGCCATGTACAGCGGATCTTCGGTACACCAAAAGCAGCGTGGCATAAGGCTCCAGGGGGCGTGCGCAGGACCGAATCGGGTATACTCCCGCTCTTTAAATCGCAGCCCAAGAAACAGGTGAATTTCGTGAGCCAGCCTACGCCAGCCGTGCGTACCTTCCAAGACTTGATCCTCGCCCTCCAGCAATACTGGGCCGAGCAAGGTTGTGTGGTACTTCAGCCCTACGATATGGAAGTAGGCGCCGGCACTTTCCACACTGCCACGTTCCTGCGCGCCATCGGCCCGGAAACCTGGAACGCCGCTTATGTGCAGCCCAGTCGTCGCCCGACTGACGGCCGCTACGGTGAAAACCCGAACCGTCTGCAGCACTACTATCAGTTCCAGGTAGTGCTGAAGCCGAACCCGGACAACTTCCAGGAACTGTACCTGGGTTCCCTCAAGCACGTGGGTCTGGACCCGCTGGTGCATGACATCCGTTTCGTCGAAGACAACTGGGAGTCGCCAACGCTGGGCGCCTGGGGTCTGGGCTGGGAAGTCTGGCTCAACGGCATGGAAGTGACGCAGTTCACTTACTTCCAGCAAGCGGGCGGCATCGAGTGCTACCCGGTGACCGGCGAGATCACTTACGGTCTGGAGCGTCTGGCCATGTACCTGCAAGGCGTGGACTCGGTCTACGACCTGGTCTGGGCTGACGGTCCGTTCGGCAAGGTGACCTACGGCGATGTGTTCCACCAGAACGAAGTGGAGCAGTCGACCTACAACTTCGAACACGCCAACGTCGAGAAGCTGTTCGAACTGTTCGACTTCTATGAAAGCGAAGCCAAGCGCCTGATCGAACTCGACCAGCCGCTGCCGTTGCCGAGCTATGAAATGGTGTTGAAGGCTTCCCACACCTTCAACCTGCTGGATGCGCGCCGGGCGATCTCGGTGACCGCGCGCCAGCAATACATTCTGCGTGTACGCACCCTGGCGCGTTCCGTCGCGCAAGCCTATCTGCTGGCTCGCGCCAAGCTCGGCTTCCCGATGGCGACCCCGGACCTGCGTGATGAAGTACTGGCCAAGCTGGAGGCTGCACAATGAGTGCTCAAGATTTTCTGGTTGAACTGGGCACCGAAGAACTGCCACCCAAAGCCCTGAACACCCTGGCCGAGGCATTCCTGGCCGGTATCGACAAAGGCCTGCAAGCCGCTGGCCTGAACTACGAGAGCAAAACCGTCTACGCCGCGCCGCGTCGTCTGGCCGTGCTGATTACCGCGCTGGCGACCCAGCAGCCGGATCGCAGCATCAACCTCGACGGCCCGCCACGCCAGGCAGCGTTCGATGCCGAAGGCAACCCGACTCAAGCAGCCCTGGGCTTCGCCAAGAAGTGCGGTGTAGAGCTGAGTGAAATCGATCAGAGCGGCCCGAAGCTGCGCTACAGCCAAAGCATCGCCGGCAAGCCGACCGCGAGCTTGATGCCGACCATCGTCGAAGATTCCCTGAACGACCTGCCTATCCCCAAGCGCATGCGCTGGGGTGCTCGCAAGGAAGAATTCGTTCGTCCGACCCAATGGTTGGTGATGCTGCTCGGTGACCACGTCATCGACTGCACCATCCTCGCCCAGAAGGCCGGCCGCGATTCCCGTGGTCACCGCTTCCACCACCCTGAAAGCGTGCGCATCACCTCGCCGGCCAACTACCTGAACGATCTGCGTGCTGCTTATGTACTGGCCGACGCCAACGAGCGTCGCGAGCTGATCAGCAAACGCACCGAAGAACTGGCGACGATGCAGGAAGGTACGGCGATCGTTCCGCAAGCCTTGCTCGACGAAGTGACCGCGCTGGTTGAATGGCCGGTGCCGCTGGTGTGCTCGTTCGAAGAACGTTTCCTCGACGTGCCGCAAGAAGCGCTGATCACCACCATGCAGGACAACCAGAAGTACTTCTGCCTGCTGGATGCCGACGGCAAGTTGCTGCCACGTTTCATTACCGTGGCCAACATCGAAAGCAAGGATCCACAGCAGATCATCGCCGGTAACGAGAAAGTGGTTCGCCCACGCCTGACCGACGCCGAGTTCTTCTTCAAGCAAGACAAGAAGCAAAAACTCGAAGAATTCAATCTGCGTCTGCAGAACGTGGTGTTCCAGGAAAAACTCGGCAGCGTCTACGACAAGGCCGAGCGCGTGTCGAAACTGGCGGCCTACATTGCCGCTCGCATCGGCGGTAACGCTTCCTGGGCGGCGCGTGCCGGCCTGCTGTCCAAGTGCGACCTGGCGACCGAAATGGTCGGTGAGTTCCCGGAGATGCAAGGTGTCGCCGGTTACTACTACGCCCTCAATGACGGCGAGCCGGAAGATGTCGCCCTGGCGCTGAACGAGCAGTACATGCCGCGCGGTGCCGGCGCTGAACTGCCGACCACCCTGACCGGTGCGGCCGTGGCCATTGCCGACAAGCTCGACACCCTGGTAGGCATTTTCGGTATCGGCATGCTGCCGACCGGTAGCAAAGACCCGTATGCCCTGCGCCGTGCCGCGCTGGGTGTGTTGCGCATCCTCATCGACAAGAAGCTCGACCTCGACCTGAACGACGCCGTGGCCTTCGCCGTGAATGCGTTCGGCGCCAAGGTCAAGGCTGCCGGCCTTAATGACGCCGTGCTGGAGTTCATCTTCGACCGTCTGCGTGCCCGTTACGAAGACGAAGGCGTGGATGTCGCAACCTACCTGTCGGTACGTGCCCTGAAGCCGGGTTCGGCCCTGGACTTCGACCAGCGCGTACAAGCGGTAGAAGCGTTCCGCAAATTGCCGGAAGCCGCTGCTCTGGCCGCCGTGAACAAGCGCGTGTCGAACCTGCTGAGCAAGGTCGAAGGCTCCGTGCCGACGGTCGTTGAAGCCAAGTACTTCGACAACGCCAACGAGTTCTCGCTGTATTCGGCGATCCAGCAGGCGGACCAGGCTGTGCAGCCAATGGCCGCTGCCCGTCAGTACAGCGAATCGCTGGCGCGTCTGGCCGCATTGCGCGAACCGGTGGATGCGTTCTTCGAAGCGGTGATGGTCAACGCCGAAGACGCCAAGGTGCGAGCCAACCGCTATGCGCTGCTGGCGCGTCTGCGGGGGTTGTTCCTCGGCGTCGCCGATATTTCGTTGCTGGGCTGAGGAGCTGCTGTTGAAACTGCTGATTCTCGATCGGGACGGGGTGATCAATTACGACTCCGACGCGTACATCAAGTCGGTGGAGGAGTGGATTCCACTCCCCGGTTCGATCGAAGCGATCGCGCAGTTGAGCAAGGCCGGCTGGACGGTGGCGGTCGCCACCAACCAGTCGGGCATCGCTCGCGGCTATTACGACATCGCCACCCTGGAGGCCATGCATGCTCGCTTGCGCGAGTTGGTGGCGGAGCAGGGCGGCGAAGTCGGGCTGATCGTCTATTGCCCGCACGGGCCAGACGATGGCTGCGATTGCCGCAAGCCAAAACCCGGGATGTTGAAAACCATCGCCGCACATTACAACGTTTCGCTGACGGATCTATGGTTCGTCGGCGATACTCTCGGTGACCTGGAGGCCGCCAAAGCCGTCGACTGTCAGCCAGTTTTGGTAAAGACCGGGAAAGGCGAAAAGACTCAGGGCAAGACCCTACCGGCAGGCACCTTGATTTTTGACGATCTGGCGGCGATTGCCGCAGAACTTATCCACAACTAAGGCTCTTCTGACATCCTGGCCAAGGACTGATCGGGAGTGCGCTTGAATAGGCGGGCAGTGCCCGCAACGGTAAATGTCGCCATGTCGATACTGCAGGCCATCAGAACTTTCCTCTTTTACCTGCTGCTGGGCACCAGTTCGTTGCTCTGGTGCACCCTGAGCTTTTTTATCGCGCCGTTTCTGCCGTTCAAGGCGCGTTATCGCTTTATCAACGTGTACTGGTGCCGCTGCGCCTTGTGGCTGAGCAAAGTCTTTCTGGGTATTAGCTACGAAGTGAAAGGCGCCGAGAACGTGCCTGAACAGCCCTGCGTGATTCAGTCGAACCACCAGAGCACCTGGGAGACGTTCTTTCTCTCGGCCTACTTCGAACCGTTGAGCCAGGTGCTTAAGCGCGAACTGCTCTATGTGCCGTTCTTTGGCTGGGCCATGGCCATGCTGCGGCCGATCGCCATCGACCGTGACAACCCGAAAGCCGCGCTCAAGCATGTGGCGAAAAAGGGCGATGAACTGCTCAAGGACAATGTCTGGGTGCTGATTTTCCCGGAAGGGACTCGCGTTCCCTACGGCACCATCGGCAAGTTCTCCCGTGGCGGCACTGCATTGGCCGTCAATGCGTCATTGCCCGTGCTGCCGATTGCACACAATGCCGGCAAGTTCTGGCCAAAAACCGGTTGGGCCAAAAAGCAGGGCGTGATTACCGTGATCATCGGCGCTCCGATGTACGCCGAGGGTAGCGGGCCACGGGCCATCGCCGACTTGAATGACCGGGTGCAGGCCTGGAACGAGCAGATGCAACGCGAAATGGGTTCGCTGCCAGCAGCCCCGGCGGCACCAAGTGCAACCGATCAAGTGACTGTCTGAGATTCTGTGGATAACCTGTGTACCGTTTTGTTGAAAATCGCTGTATTTCGTTTTTAAGCTTTTGATTTACATACATATTTCTTAAGCAAATAAAACTTCGGAAAACGTGCATAAGTTTTTTTCGGACGTAAAAAAACCGGCTGATATAGCCGGTTTTTTTATGCCTGTGAAAAGTGTTCGGCTCACTCGCCCAATAGGGGCAGCTGGACACTGAACGTCGTGCCTTGTCCCACCACGCTATGACAGGAAATCCGCCCGCCGTGACGATCCACCACCGCCTTGACCATGGACAACCCCAGCCCCAGGCCGTCACTGCCGTGAGCCGATGCAAAGCGTCGATACTGACTGAACAGCTCAGGAAGTTCTTCGACAGCAATCCCTCGGCCCTGGTCGGCGATCTCGCACGTCAACCAACCTTCGACACAACTCACCCGCACGGTGATCCGCGAACCCGCCGGACTGTACTTGATGGCGTTTTCCAGCAGGTTGAACAGTGCCCGTGTCAGTAACGACTGATCGGCCAGGACCAGGGCTTCAGCATCTTCGTCGAGGTCATGCAGCAACTGAATATTCTTCAGATGAGCGATGCTCGAGGCCTGGTCGAAGGTATCGAGCAGCAACATCGCGAACATGCTCGGCTGAAACTGATAGGACTCGGATTCAGCCTTTGCCAACTGCACAAAGGCCTCGGTCAGGTTCAGCGCCTTGCGCACTTGCAACTCGATCTGACTGAACACTTGAGTGTCGCCAGACACCTGATGCCGCTGAACGTCGAGCAAAGCCAGAATCGCCGAGTGGGGGGCCCTCAGGTCATGAGACAGGAAACGCAGCAACACGGCCCGCTGCTCCTCGGCGTCCCGTTCGACGCTCAAGTCAGTGAGGCTCAGTAACCAGCCAATCACCGAGTCGCCTTCGGCCGGCAATAGCGGCGCCAGGTCCAGACGCAGGCTACGCGCCTGGGTGTCACGAAACTCCAGCGGCTCCAGGGTCGACAACGCAGGTAGCGTTCCACCGGACGGCACCGGGTAACCCAACTCGCTCAGTTGCTCGAGCATGTCCTCGCCCACCAGGCTGCTGGAAAATATCTCTCGAGCCTTGCGGTTGGCCAGCAGAATGCGCCCGTTCGGATCGCTGATCAGCGTCGCCACCGGCAGGTACTCAAGGCCATCAGCAATGAACCGCCGGGTGTCGCCGGTCCGGCTCATGGCCTGCTCCAGCGCGACGATTTGCCCTTGCAGCACATCACCAGCCGGGGCCTGGGTACGGCGGCGTTCGGGAAAGACTTTCGGCTCGCTGTCCAGGCGCGCCAGTTCCCAGCCGAAATAGGCGAGTACCGCATTCAGCCTTCGCCAATTCCAGATCAGGTAACCCAACAGCATACCCAGCAGACTCGCGGCCGGTGACCACCACCAGCCAAGTCGTAACAGCAAGCCCGAACCCAGTATTGCGACCGCCATTGCCCCCAGGGTCAGCCATAGCGCGCGACGCGGACGCACCAACATCAGGCCCAGCAACTCACCGACTATCACCACCGATAACAACGCCGCCAAGCGTTCATCGAGAGCCACAATGTTGCGCTGTTGCAGCAGCCCGTTGAGGATATTTGCCTGAATTTCGATGCCCGGGGTGGTGCCCATGCTCGCCGATTGCGGTGTCACGTAACGGTCCCCCAAACCTGGAGCCGTGGAGCCGATCAGGATCAAGCGATCGCGCAGCAACTCGGGCGGGACTTCACCACGCAATACGCTGACGTAGGGCACGCTGGGAAAACCCGCATCGGAACGGATGAAAGGAATCCGTATTTCGTGGGCTCGCTGCCAGCCTTGCGTCGACGGCAGGGCCGGGGTCCCGGGCATTGGTACATTTTCCTTGTCGGCAAAGGTCTGTTCGTACAACAGCCAGGCCAGTTGCGCGCGTGTCTGTTGTGCCGGTCCTTCGCTTAAATACACACTGCGCACGATCCCGTCGGCATCCGCTTGGGCATTGATGTGCCCGATGCCTTTGGCGCAATGGCTCAGTGGCGCCACCGGTTCAATCTCCCCCAAAGGCTGTCCGTAACGCGCCACGCCTTCGCGCAGCAGCGGCACGAAGACATTTCCGGCACGGCAGGCCGCCTGGGCCAGAAGCTGATCGTTGCCGGGATGGCTATCGGGCTCGCTGAAAATGACGTCGAACAGAATGCCTTTGACGTTCGCGGCTCTGAGCCTATCAAGCAGTTGCGCGTGCATCGCTCGCGACCAAGGCCATCGGCCAAGCTGCTGCAAGCTGTAGTCATCGATCGTGACGATGAGTATTCGTGGGTCCACCGGCAGCGGGCTCAGCCGGCGCAGGTTGTCGTACAGCAGATTGCTCAAGGTCAGGCCCTGGCTCATGGACAGCACCGCCGTCAGCGGCAACAGGATCAGACTGACCCACAGCCACTCGCGGACCATTCGCCGAAACAGCCGCTGAGCCTGGGTCGGCTCGCGACCGTCCTTCCTTGGGCGGCCCTTCATCGGTCGTCGGCCAGGGCGCTATTGGACACGCGTGGTCCTGGGGTAATAGAAAATGTCATACACCCCGGTCTCTCCCTCTAACCCCTGAGCGTCATACGCCGACAGGCGAACATGGTAGAACAACGCTTTCAGCCCGCTGAATTTGACCTCGGGCGTGCTGGAGAACTGCTCTTGCTTGATGTCCAGGAAGGCGGCGTCGGTGGCCACTTGCGCCCGATAACGCGTGGCCCCTTCGATGGGCTTCATGATCAATTGCCAGACAGGCACATTACCCGTCTGACCGGCTTGCCCCAACAAACGCGGCGCGGGTAACAAGTCGATTGGTGTCAACGTGCCTTGTTTCTGAATACGCAACCCCTGACGGGCCATGACCTGGACTTCGTCATCCTCTGGGCCCTGAGTCCGTTTGGCAGTGGAGCGGGCAGAGCGGGGGGTCGACGGTTCGTCATCACGATTGACCGCCACTTGCCCGTTCAGCACCTCCAATAGTGCCTGGCCACCGTCATCGTTGCGCACCCGGAAGTGCGTGCCCCGTACGCCCAGTACACCGACCGGCGTGACGATCTGAAAACGATCATGGTCGCTGGCACGCTTGATCACATAGGACTCGACCTGACCCTGCTCAAGGATAACCTGAGGGATCGAATGTTCTTCATTGAGGTGCAGCGTGATGTGGGAGCTGGAGGGCAGCACTATCCGCGAGCCATCTCCCAGGGACAGGCTGACAAACGCCGAAGGCGAGGTCTTGACGCCTTCCTGCTCGTCGATCGGCATGCCTTCTTGCAGTGGCGTCTGTTTACCTTTGGCGTCCAGTTTCCAGGCTTCGCCGGTCAGGTGCTCGACAGTCGCGGGCAGCGGTTGGCCGCGGCATTGTTGGTTGTCATCGATATAAGGCAGACGTTTTGCAGAGATGGCAGCCGCCGATGCACTCTGGGTGAGCAATCCCATCAAGCCGGCAACCAGTAAAAGACAAACGCCAGAACGGCGTGGGAGCAATAAGGTCATGGGGTTCATGGATTGGCTTTTATGCTCTTATACAAATCTTGCCGGGAAACGCACGCGCTTGACGCACGATACCTGACCGGATGCTCTGGCAGATAGCCATGGGAGCAAAGGAAATGAGATGACACATCCCTGTGTCGAAACCGAGCAGGCACTCCGTGTGTTTTCCCCTGAACTGCAGACCCGCCGAAAACCGGCGATCGACGGTCCTGCCGTTTAGCATTGACGCTCCCTGCGTCGGAGCACATCCCAATGCCCTGTGCCGCTCAGCGAAAACGAATTTACCGGCATAAGCGACCTTGCGCGTTCATTCTCAATATTTGTTCAGAATTGACTGAAGGCGCCTAAAACACCCAACGTTGTTGCGCCGAGCGAATGTCGAGCTGGGCGGCTTCCACCTGTGCGGAGTGCACCGGGGCAAAGCCTGGCGAGTCGCCCATCACTGTGTTTGTCTCTGTTGGACCAAAGTAACGCGGCACAGCCTCCTGATCGATGACTGCAATCGACTGGACCGTGGTGCACCCCAGCCCCAGGCCAGCTGCCAACATCAACGCCGCCAGCCTTGTGAACTCATTAGAGAGAATATTTAGACGCATCTTCCCACAGTCCCTTGAACATTCTGTCGATGATTCAACGCCTACCGGCGAAGTGATATCAGCAGCGTATCCATACTTGGGAAATCCGCAGCAATTCGCCACAATTGTTCAGATTCAATCAATCAGCCTAAACTCCTGCAGGAATTTTCTTAACCGTTGCACTTACGAGATGAAGGAAGCACTCGGCATGCGTGTCGCAATACTGGATGACGAACCCGCCGAACTCCGCCGGGTGGAACAGACACTGCGACAGATCCCCGTAACGGGGGAGCAGGCGTGGACGTTGCACAGTTTCGAGCGGGGAGAGGACCTGTTACGGCAACTTCGCCGGGAAACTTTCGATCTGCTGATCCTCGACTGGCAATTGCCCGATATCAGCGGCCTGTCGTTGTTGCGCTGGACCCGGGAACACATGGACTCACCACCGGCCGCGATCATGCTCACCAGTCGCGATACCGAAAGCGATATCGTCCAGGCCTTGAACGCCGGAGCCGACGATTACGTGAGCAAACCGTTTCGTCCCAACGAGCTGATGGCTCGGGTCAGCGCGGTGCTTCGCCGGCATGGACTGCAACGCGCGGCAGCCACCGAAATACTCACATTCAATGACCTCGAATTCGACGACGTCGAACTCACCGTCACCCGTGCCTCCACCCCCATCAGCCTGACCGAACGGGAATACCGTCTCGCCCGCTGCCTGTTTGCCAATCTGGGCCGACCTTTATCCCGTGAATACTTGTATCAGCGCTTTTGGACCCATGAAGAAATCGTGTCCTCCCGCCCGCTGGACACTCATATTTATCGCCTGCGCAACAAGCTGGGCCTGACGGCTGATCGCGGTTGGCAACTGCTGACGATTTACGGGTATGGGTATCGGCTTGAGAGCGTAGCGACTGCCAGAGAGTGAAGAGCGGTACATTTCTACGATCAATAAAAAAGGCCAACGCAATGCGTTGGCCTTTTTTATTTGGGCGGTACCGGATCAGAAATCCAGGTTGGACACCGCCAGGGCGTTGCTTTCGATGAAGTCACGGCGAGGTTCGACCGCATCACCCATCAGGGTG
This sequence comes from Pseudomonas sp. GW822-FHT02G04, assembly GCF_058802085.1. Taxonomy (NCBI): domain Bacteria; kingdom Pseudomonadati; phylum Pseudomonadota; class Gammaproteobacteria; order Pseudomonadales; family Pseudomonadaceae; genus Pseudomonas; species Pseudomonas sp. GW822-FHT02G04. The sequence continues at coordinate 346,294 of NZ_JBXANU010000003.1, read as the reverse complement.
TTGAAGATCTGGTCAGCGCCAATGGCGTCTTCGATGGTTACTTTAAGCATGCGGCGCGAGCCCGGATCCATGGTGGTTTCCCACAGCTGATCTGGGTTCATCTCACCCAGACCTTTGTATCGCTGGATGGTATGACGCTTGGTACTTTCGGCCATCAACCATTCAAGGGCTTCCTTGAACTCGGTGACGGCTTTCTTGCGTTCGCCACGCTGGATATAAGCGCCATCGTCCAGCAAGGTGCTCAGTTGAGCGCCCAGGGAAACGACGGTCTTGTAATCGTTGCTGCCGAAGAAGTCGCGGTTGAAGGTGACGTAGTTCGACAGGCCGTGGGAGATCAGTTCGACCTCTGGCAGCCAGACGTTACGTTCACGGTCTTCACGCAAGCTGGCCTTGTAGACCAGGCCGGACTTCTCGACGGTGCGCAGGCGAACTTCGTACTGAGCCAGCCAATCCTGCATCGCTGCGTGATCGGACAGTTGCTCCATGCTCACCGCTGGCAGGTAGATGAAGTGCTCGGTCAGTTCCTGTGGGTACAGGCGCGACAGGCGCTTGAGAGTCTTCATCACCAGACGGAAGTCATTCACCAGACGCTCGAGGGCTTCACCGGAGATACCCGGGGCTTCCTCGTTCAGGTGCAGGCTCGCATCTTCCAGGGCCGACTGCGTCATGTACTCTTCCATGGCGTCGTCGTCTTTGATGTATTGCTCTTGCTTGCCTTTCTTGACCTTGTACAGCGGTGGCTGGGCGATGTAGATGTAGCCACGCTCGATCAGCTCCGGCAACTGACGGAAGAAGAAGGTCAGCAGCAGGGTGCGAATGTGCGAACCGTCGACGTCAGCATCGGTCATGATGATGATGTTGTGATAACGCAGCTTGTCGATGTTGTACTCGTCGCGACCGATGCCGCAGCCCAGCGCAGTGATCAAGGTGCCCACTTCTTGCGAAGAGATCATCTTGTCGAAGCGCGCCTTCTCGACGTTCAGGATCTTGCCCTTCAATGGCAGGATGGCCTGGGTCTTGCGGTTACGTCCCTGCTTGGCGGAGCCGCCAGCAGAGTCACCTTCCACGAGGTACAGTTCGGAAAGGGCAGGGTCTTTTTCCTGGCAGTCCGCCAGTTTGCCCGGCAGGCCGGCGATGTCCAGCGCGCCTTTGCGGCGGGTCATCTCACGAGCCTTACGCGCCGCTTCACGGGCACGCGCCGCGTCGATCATCTTGCCGACGACCAGTTTGGCTTCGTTCGGGTTTTCCAGCAGGAAGTCGGAGAAGTACTTGCCCATTTCCTGTTCGACAGCGGTCTTCACTTCGGAAGACACCAGCTTGTCTTTGGTCTGGGAGCTGAACTTCGGATCCGGCACTTTCACCGAAATGATCGCCGTCAGGCCTTCGCGGGCATCGTCACCGGTGGTGGCGACTTTATGCTTCTTCGCCAGGCCTTCCGCTTCGATGTAGGTGTTCAGGTTACGCGTCAGTGCCGAACGGAAACCCACCAGGTGAGTACCGCCATCGCGCTGTGGAATGTTGTTGGTGAAGCACAACAGGTTCTCGTTGAAGCTGTCGTTCCACTGCAGGGCGATTTCCACGCCGATGCCGTCTTCACGCTGGATGTTGAAGTGGAACACCTGGTTGACCGCAGTCTTGTTGGTGTTCAGGTATTCAACGAACGCACGCAGACCACCTTCGTACTTGAACAACTCTTCCTTGCCGCTGCGCTCGTCCTTGAGGACGATGCCGACACCGGAGTTGAGGAAGGACAGTTCGCGAATCCGCTTGGCCAGGATGTCCCAGCTGAAGTGGATGTTCTTGAAGGTGTCAGCCGAAGGCTTGAAGTGAATCTGGGTACCGGTGGACTCGCTGTCGCCAACGATTTTCATCGGTTCTTGCGGAACACCGTGGACGTAAGTCTGTTCCCAGATCTTGCCGCTGCGGCGAACGGTCAGGACCAGTTCTTCGGACAAGGCGTTAACCACCGATACACCTACACCGTGCAGACCGCCGGATACTTTGTAGGAGTTGTCGTCGAACTTACCGCCGGCGTGCAGTACGGTCATGATGACCTCGGCCGCCGAGACGCCTTCTTCTTTGTGCACGTCTACCGGGATGCCACGACCGTTGTCGCGAACGGTGATGGATTCATCCGGGTGGATAATGATGCTGATGTCGTCGCAGTGGCCGGCCAAAGCTTCGTCGATCGAGTTATCGACCACCTCGAACACCATGTGGTGCAGACCGCTGCCATCGTCGGTGTCACCAATGTACATACCGGGACGTTTGCGTACGGCATCCAGGCCTTTCAGCACTTTAATGCTCGTTGAGTCGTACGTATTTTCTTCGCTCAATGCCTTCACTCCCGATGGTCGTGGGTCTGGGTGATACGGCCCTGTTCCACGTGGAACAAAGCGACTGGCGTTTCCGTCTGCCAGCCTTCCCTCAATAATTCGTGATCTACACAGGTGATAAAAACCTGGCAGCGTAAGTCTTCCAGCAAGCGACAAAGCGCGCGACGGTGGTGCTCGTCCAGTTCGGACGGCAAGTCATCCACCAGATAAATACACTGGCCGCGTCGGGCCTGGCTGACCAAGTGCCCTTGGGCGATCCGCAATGCACAGACCACCAACTTCTGCTGACCACGGGACAAGATGTCCGCGGCGTTATGTGCGCCTAATCGGAGACGCAAATCAGCGCGTTGTGGTCCGGCCTGGGTATGACCCATTTGCTGATCCCGCTGAAGGGACCCGGCGAGCACTGCACTCAACTCACGGTCTTTGTCCCAGCCTCGGTAATAGCTGAGCGTCAAGCCCTCAAGCTCAACCAGTTCGCTCAAGGTCTGTTCAAAGACTGGTTTCAAGGCTTTGATGTAAGCGCGGCGGTATTCATCTATTTCATCGCTGGCCTGGCACAGTTCCCTGTCCCAAACCGCTTGCGAAACGGCGTCAAGTGTACCATGCCGCAGCCAAGAGTTTCTCTGGCGCAAGGCCTTCTGCAAGCGCTGCCACGTGGACATGAATCGCGGTTCCACGTGGAACACACCCCAGTCGAGAAACTGCCGGCGAATCTTCGGCGCGCCTTCCAGCAGGCGGAAGCTGTCCGGGTTGATCAACTGCAGCGGTAGGATCTCCGCCAGTTGTGCCGCACTACGGGCGTTTTGCCCGTCGATGCGGATCTGGAACTCTCCCTGACGATCGCGAGATATCCCCAACGCGCTGTGCCCGCCCTCGGCCAACTCGACCTGGCCAAATACCGTGCACGCCAATTGCTCGTACTGAATGACCGGCAACAAGCGGGTGCTACGAAACGAACGGGCAAGCCCCAGCAGATGAATGGCTTCCAGAACACTGGTTTTGCCGCTGCCGTTGGCGCCGTAAAGAATGTTGATTCGGGGGGAGGGGGAGAAGGTCACCGGGTGCAAATTGCGCACCGCGGTGACCGAGACGCGACTTAAGGACATCTAGCTTCTGCTGAGCATGATTACAGACGCATCGGCATGACAACGTAAGCCGAGTCGTCGTTGTCGGACTCTTGCACCAGCGCACTGCTGTTGGAGTCGGACAGGATCAGGCGAACCTGCTCGGTGGTCATCACGCCCAATACGTCGAGCAGATAGCTCACGTTGAAGCCGATTTCCAGAGAGCCGCCGTTGTACTCAACGCCCACTTCTTCTTCCGCTTCCTCCTGCTCCGGGTTGTTCGCCTGGATCTTCAGTTGACCGTTGGCCAGTTGCAGACGGATGCCGCGGTACTTCTCGTTGGACAGAATCGCGGTACGGCTGAACGCTTCACGCAAGGCTTGGCGATCGCCGAGTACCAGCTTGTCGCCGCCTTTAGGCAGAACGCGCTCGTAGTCAGGGAATTTACCGTCGACCAGTTTCGAGGTGAAGGTGAACTCGCCGGTGGTGGCACGGATGTGGTGCTGGCCCAGCACGATGCTGACGTTGCCGTCCGGTTCGGTCAGCAGACGCGCCAGTTCCAGAATACCTTTGCGTGGCACGATGACCTGATGACGATCCGGCTGACCGATATCGGCCTGCATCGAGCACATGGCCAGACGGTGACCGTCGGTCGCCACGGCGCGGATGATCCCGGCCGAGACTTCCAGCAGCATGCCGTTGAGGTAGTAACGCACGTCCTGCTGCGCCATGGCGAAGCTGGTGCGTTCGATCAGACGACGCAGTTTGCTTTGCTCCAGGCTGCAGGTCAGCGAACCCGGGCCTTCTTCCACCGTCGGGAAGTCATTGGCCGGCAGGGTCGACAGGGTGAAGCGGCTACGGCCGGCCTTCACCACGAGCTTCTGCTCGTCGACCTTGATGTCGATCAGCGCATCGTTCGGCAAGCTCTTGCAGATGTCCATCAGCTTGCGCGCAGGCACAGTGATGGAACCCGGGTCTGCAGGCTCTTCGAGTTGCACACGACCGACCAGCTCGACTTCAAGGTCAGTACCGGTCAGCGACAGTTGCTGGCCTTCGACAACCAGCAGCACGTTGGAAAGCACCGGCAAGGTCTGTCGGCGCTCGACGACGCCTGCGACCAGTTGCAGGGGTTTCAACAGGGCTTCGCGTTGAATGGTGAAATGCATGGTCTAGTCCCTTGCCTTAATAAGCTGCGCTGGTGTGTTCATCAAGTGGTCAGTGTACGCAGCAGGTTCTTATAGTCCTCGCGGATGTCCGCGTCGGATTCCTTAAGCTCGTTGATCTTGCGGCAGGCGTGCAAAACAGTCGTGTGGTCGCGGCCACCAAACACATCGCCGATTTCCGGCAGGCTGTGGTTGGTCAATTCCTTGGACAACGCCATGGCGACCTGACGCGGACGTGCTACCGAGCGTGAACGACGCTTGGACAGCAGGTCGGAGATCTTGATCTTGTAATACTCGGCGACGGTGCGCTGAATGTTATCCACAGAGACCAGTTTGTCTTGCAGCGCCAACAAGTCCTTCAGGGATTCGCGAATCAGCTCGATGGTGATGTCGCGGCCCATGAAGTGCGAGTGGGCGATCACGCGTTTAAGCGCGCCTTCCAGCTCACGAACGTTGGAGCGAATACGCTGGGCAATGAAGAATGCCGCGTCGTGTGGCAGATCGACTTTGGCCTGGTCGGCCTTTTTCATCAGGATCGCTACGCGGGTTTCCAGCTCAGGCGGCTCGACGGCAACCGTCAGGCCCCAGCCAAAGCGGGATTTGAGGCGTTCTTCAAGGCCTTCGATTTCTTTCGGATAGCGGTCACTGGTGAGAATGACCTGCTGGCCACCTTCGAGCAGGGCGTTGAAGGTGTGGAAAAACTCTTCCTGCGAACGTTCCTTGCGAGCGAAGAACTGAATGTCATCGATCAGCAACGCATCCACCGAACGGTAGAAGCGCTTGAACTCGTTGATCGCGTTCAGCTGCAGCGCCTTGACCATGTCGGCCACGAAACGCTCCGAATGCAGGTACACGACCTTGGCATTCGGGTTCTTCTTTAATAGGTGGTTACCCACAGCGTGCATCAAGTGGGTTTTACCCAAACCGACGCCGCCATAAAGGAAGAGCGGGTTGTAACCGTGCTTGGGGTTGTCCGCCACCTGCCAGGCCGCAGCCCGGGCCAGTTGGTTGGACTTACCTTCGACAAAGTTCTCGAAGGTGAAAGTGCGGTTCAGGTAGCTGGTGTGCTTGAGCGCACCTTCGACCTGCACAGTGCGCTGCTCGGAACGAACCGGGGCCTGTTGCGAACTGGCGCCGGCCATTGGGTCGAAGCTGTCGCGGGACGGCTCTTCACTGACCTCGGCAACTTTTTGCGTCGAACGCTTGGTCGGTGCCGCCGCCGGAGCAGGGGCTGGAGCGCTGACCGGTGCGGCCGCCGCCTGAGCCTGGGACGCCGCAGCGGCCAACGGCGCATTGGGTGCCGCACGCGGTGCCGAACTGCGTTTGCTGCCTATTAATAAGGAAAGCGCCGGCGCCATGCCATTGCCGTGCTCATCCAGCAGTTCAAGGACGCGGCCCAGGTACTTTTCGTTGACCCAGTCGAGAACAAAACGATTCGGTGCGTAGACACGCAACTCGTCGCCTTCGGCTTCGACCTGTAGCGGGCGGATCCAAGTGTTGAATTGTTGGGCAGGCAGCTCATCGCGCAAAAGCTCCACGCACTGCTGCCAAAGTTCCACTGACACGGATATCCCCTAAGTTGAAAGCCGGTGAGGCAAAAACAAGCGGTCATTGTAGCGGCCAGACGCCCACTTATCCACATGCAGGTTGCGCACAGGGCATGAATTATCAACGCGTTAACCCTCGAAAAGAAGACCAACGGTATGTGCATAAGCTCTGTGGATAACCGCCCATGAGGGCACTGGACAAGTGGGGGCGAAACTCGGTGGATAACCTGGCTGTGGATAACTGACCTTTCCACGCACAGCTTATCCGATAGCGCAGCACAGGCTGACCACCGTTTTCCACCGTAGTTGTCATTCTCTGTACATCACGGTTTTTAAGGGCTTAAGGTAGTTATCCACAGATGATCGCGTGCCTAGCTTTTACAAGCTTTACAGAAAAGCTTTAAATAATTCCCTTCTTTATTTCTATATCTAGCGAACGACCTGCGGACGAGCAAAACCTCTGGAGATCTATTTATAAGGAAACGTTGGTTGGAAATTGACCTAGAGGCTTGCTTTCTCTAGAATCCCCGGTCTCTTAAAACGGGGGCCATTCCGGCCCGTTGTGGACGAACCAGGTAACACGACAATGAAACGTACTTTCCAACCAAGCACTATCAAACGCGCTCGTACCCACGGTTTCCGTGCTCGCATGGCTACCAAGAACGGTCGTGCCGTCCTGTCGCGTCGTCGCGCCAAAGGTCGTGCGCGTCTGGCAGTTTGATAATCCGGCACTGGAGGTGAGTCAGGACTTCAGTCGGGATAAGCGTCTGCTTACTCCCCGGCATTTCAAGGCAGTCTTTGACTCCCCTACCGGCAAGGTTCCGGGGAAAAATCTCCTGCTCCTTGCGCGCAATAACGATCTTGATCACCCCCGTCTCGGGCTGGTTATCGGGAAAAAGAGCGTAAAGCTCTCCGTCGAGCGCAATCGCCTCAAACGTCTGATGCGCGAATCGTTTCGCCTGAACCAGGATTCACTGGTCGGTTGGGACATTGTTATCGTCGCGCGCAAAGGTTTGGGTGACGTAGAAAACCCCGAATTGATTCAGCATTTCGGCAAACTCTGGAAGCGTCTGGCACGCAGCAAGCCGGTACCAGCAGTCAAAGCCGAAACTGTAGGGGTAGACAGTCCCGATGCGTAAACTGGCACTCGTTCCGATCCAGTTTTATCGCTATGCCATTAGTCCCCTGATGGCCAATCACTGTCGTTTCTACCCCAGTTGTTCCTGCTACGCGTTAGAAGCCATAGAAAATCATGGCCTTCTGCGCGGTGGCTGGCTGACCTTTCGTCGTTTAGGTCGCTGTCATCCGTGGAATCCCGGTGGTTATGACCCGGTTCCACCTATCCCTACCTCCCGTTCTTCTTCGATGGCCGAGTAATCATGGATATCAAACGCACGATCCTGATCGTCGCCCTGGCAATCGTGTCCTACGTTATGGTTCTTAAATGGAACCAGGACTATGGCCAGGCTGCCCTGCCGACTCAGAATGTTGCTTCCAGTACTACCGCACCGGGCCTACCGGATACGGCGACTGGCAATAATGCTTCCGCCAGTGACGACATCCCGCGCGCCGCAAGCGATACCAGTGCAACTGCACCTGCTGAAACGCCAGTGGCTGCAAGCAAAGACCTCATCCAGATCAAAACGGATGTGCTCAACCTGGCCGTTGACCCACAAGGTGGCGATGTTGCCCAGTTGACGCTGCCGCTGTATCCACGTCGCCAGGACCATCCGGAAATTCCATTCCAGCTGTTCGATAACGGCAACGAGCGGACTTATCTGGCTCAGAGCGGCCTGATCGGCACCAATGGACCGGACGCAAGTCCTGCCGGTCGTCCGGTTTACTCCTCCGAGAAGAAGACTTATCAACTGGCTGACGGTCAGGACCAATTGGTCGTGGACCTGAAGTTCAGCAAGGACGGCGTCAACTACATCAAGCGTTTCACCCTGAAACGTGGCCTGTATGACGTAACCGTTTCCTACCTGATCGACAACCAGAGCGCTCAGCCCTGGTCCGGTGCAATGTTCGCGCAACTGAAGCGTGATGCCAGTTCCGATCCTTCTTCCAGCACTGCCACCGGCACCGCGACTTACCTGGGCGCCGCCCTGTGGACAAGTAACGAGCCGTACAAGAAAGTGTCGATGAAGGACATGGACAAGGCTCAGCTGAAAGAAACCGTCAGCGGTGGCTGGGTTGCCTGGTTGCAGCACTATTTCGTGACCGCATGGATTCCGGCCAAGGGCGAAAACAACGTCGTCCAGACCCGTAAAGACAGCAAAGGCAACTACATCATCGGCTACACCGGTCCTTCGCTGACCGCTGCGCCAGGTGCCAAGGTTGAAACCAGCGCCGTTCTGTACGCAGGTCCAAAAAGCCAGGCTGTGCTGAAACAGTTGTCCCCAGGTCTGGAACTGACCGTCGACTACGGCATTCTGTGGTTCATTGCCCAGCCAATCTTCTGGTTGCTGCAACATATCCACGCACTGGTTGGTAACTGGGGCTTCTCGATCATCTTCCTGACCATGCTGATCAAGGGGATTTTCTTCCCGCTGTCGGCCGCCAGCTACAAATCCATGGCTCGCATGCGTGCAGTGGCACCGAAACTGGCCGCGCTGAAAGAGCAACATGGCGAAGACCGGCAGAAAATGTCGCAAGCCATGATGGAGCTGTACAAGAAAGAGAAGATCAATCCACTGGGTGGCTGCTTGCCAATCCTGGTGCAGATGCCGGTTTTCCTTTCGCTGTACTGGGTTCTGCTGGAAAGCGTGGAAATGCGCCAGGCGCCATTCATGCTGTGGATTACTGACCTGTCGATCAAGGATCCGTTCTTCATTCTGCCGATCATCATGGGCGCAACCATGTTCATCCAGCAGCAGTTGAACCCGACACCTCCGGATCCGATGCAGGCCAAGGTGATGAAGCTGATGCCAATCATCTTCACCTTCTTCTTCCTGTGGTTCCCGGCCGGTCTGGTACTGTACTGGGTAGTGAACAACTGCCTGTCGATCGCCCAACAGTGGTACATCACTCGTAAGATCGAAGCGGCTACCAAAGCAGCTGCCTGATTTACACTGTGGATAACCACTCAAAACGCCCCCTAGTGGGGCGTTTTGCTATCTGTCACTTTTGTCTGGATACCGGTTTATGAGCGTTCCTCGTGAAACCATCGCTGCCGTCGCCACCGCTCAAGGTCGCGGTGGTGTGGGCATCGTCCGTATTTCCGGGCCGCTGGCGAGTGTGGCGGCCAAAGCCATCAGCGGCCGCGAACTGAAACCGCGGTTCGCCCATTACGGCCCGTTCCTCAGTGAAAACGAAGAGGTGCTGGACGAAGGCATCGCGCTGTATTTCCCGGGACCGAATTCGTTCACCGGCGAAGATGTGCTGGAGCTGCAGGGCCACGGCGGACCAATCGTCCTGGATATGTTGCTCAAACGCTGCCTTGAACTGGGCTGCCGTCTGGCCCGACCGGGTGAATTCAGCGAACGCGCCTTCCTCAATGACAAGCTTGACCTGGCTCAGGCCGAAGCCATTGCCGACCTGATCGAGGCGAGTTCTGCACAGGCAGCACGAAATGCCCTGCGTTCGTTGCAAGGGGCGTTTTCCCAGCGTGTCCATAACCTTACCGAGCAACTGATAGGCCTGCGCATTTACGTCGAAGCGGCCATCGACTTCCCTGAAGAAGAAATCGACTTCCTTGCCGATGGCCACGTGCTGAGCATGCTGGATAAAGTGCGCGACGAATTATCCACAGTGCTTAGGGAAGCCGGGCAGGGGGCCTTGCTGCGTGACGGCATGACGGTAGTCATTGCCGGCAGGCCGAATGCCGGCAAGTCCAGCCTTCTGAATGCCTTGGCCGGACGTGAAGCCGCGATCGTGACCGAGATAGCCGGCACGACCCGGGACATTCTTCGCGAACATATCCACATCGATGGCATGCCGTTGCACGTGGTCGACACTGCAGGGCTGCGGGATACCGATGATCAGGTGGAGAAAATCGGCGTCGAACGGGCATTGAAAGCCATCGGCGAAGCGGATCGGGTGTTGCTGGTGGTCGATGCCACGGCTCCCGAGGCCCTTGATCCATTTGCCTTGTGGCCTGAATTCCTTGAAACCCGCCCGGATCCGGCAAAAGTGACGCTGATTCGTAACAAGGCAGACCTGACGGGCGAAGCAATTGCCCTGGAAGTCAGTAACGATGGCCACGTCACGATCAGCCTCAGTGCCAGGTCCGCCGGCGAAGGCCTGGAGTTGTTGCGCGAGCATCTCAAGGCTTGCATGGGTTACGAGCAGACCTCTGAAAGCAGCTTCAGTGCTCGCAGGCGTCACCTGGAGGCACTGCGTCACGCGAGTGCGTCCCTCGAACACGGCCGCGCGCAGCTGACGTTAGCGGGTGCCGGTGAACTGCTGGCCGAAGATTTGCGGCAAGCCCAGCAGTCTTTGGGCGAAATCACCGGCGCATTCAGCTCCGATGATCTGCTGGGCAGGATCTTTTCCAGCTTCTGCATCGGTAAATAGTCCTTCTGCGTTACCCACAGACAGGCCGTTCTGGCCTGTCTGCTCCTCTTCTTCTGAAATAGCCCTCTACTCCCGAGCAGATTTTTCTGTTCGGGCGGATTTTCCGTGCACGGGATTTACTCGGTCAGCCCTTTTCTGTGGATTAAGCCCTGTGAATAACTGCCGCTAAGGGCAGTTGATAACAAGGCCTCAAAACTGAAGATAACCGCCTCTGTGGATAACCACCCCTTTCATCCACAGGCTTACACCGGTTATCCAAGGGCCTCCTTGGCACATGACCACAGGGTTTTGAATCTCTGTACACATTGAAAATAAAGGCCTGTATGAATCTATCCACAGAAAGGTGGATCAGTAGAAATAAACATAAAAACAAAGATTTAATAAATTTCTCTCTTTTTAATTTCTATAACCCCGACTTCTCCACAGCTGGTTAAATTTTGTGCAAAGGGTTCTTTAGGAAGGGCGAAGTCCCTATACTTGCCGACCAGGTCCAAGAACCTGAGCTCAAACTATTCCGGATTACCTGACTAAAGCAGGCACGAGGTGCGTGGTGGATTTCCCTTCCCGTTTTGAAGTGATCGTCATCGGCGGCGGTCATGCCGGTACCGAGGCAGCACTTGCATCAGCACGTATGGGGGCAAAAACCCTGTTGCTGACGCATAACGTGGAAACCCTCGGTGCCATGAGCTGCAATCCCGCCATTGGTGGGATCGGCAAAAGCCATCTGGTCAAGGAAATCGATGCCCTGGGCGGCGCGATGGCCATGGCTACCGATAAAGGTGGTATTCAATTTCGCGTATTGAACAGCCGCAAAGGCCCGGCCGTGCGTGCAACTCGCGCCCAGGCAGATCGGGTGCTGTACAAGGCCGCTGTCCGCGAAGCTTTGGAAAACCAGCCGAACCTGTGGATATTTCAACAGGCCGCGGACGACCTGATCGTCGAACAGGAACAAGTGCGCGGCGTTGTCACCCAAATGGGCCTGCGTTTCTTCGCCGACTCCGTGGTGCTGACGACGGGAACCTTCCTCGGTGGACTTATCCACATCGGCATGCAGAATTATTCCGGCGGTCGCGCCGGTGATCCGCCGTCGATCGCCCTGGCTCACCGGTTGCGTGAATTGCCACTGCGTGTTGGCCGCTTGAAAACCGGAACGCCGCCGCGTATCGACGGTCGGTCTGTGGATTTCTCGGTCATGACCGAGCAAGCCGGTGATACGCCGATCCCGGTGATGTCGTTCATGGGCTCCAAAGAGCAGCACCCGAAACAGGTCAGCTGCTGGATCACCCACACCAACGCCCGGACCCACGAAATCATTGCCGCCAACCTCGACCGTTCGCCAATGTATTCCGATGCCGGGTTGATCGAAGGCATCGGCCCACGTTATTGCCCATCGATCGAAGACAAGATCCATCGCTTTTCCGACAAGGAAAGCCACCAAGTCTTCATCGAACCGGAAGGGTTGACCACTCACGAGCTGTACCCGAACGGGATATCCACATCCTTGCCGTTCGACGTGCAATTGCAGATCGTGCAATCGATCCGTGGCATGGAAAACGCGCACATCGTGCGTCCGGGCTACGCCATCGAATACGACTACTTCGACCCGCGTGATCTGAAGTACAGCTTGGAAACCAAAGTCATCGCCGGTCTGTTCTTCGCCGGGCAGATCAACGGCACCACCGGTTACGAAGAAGCCGGTGCCCAGGGTTTGCTGGCCGGAGCCAACGCCGCACTGCGAGCCCAGGGCAAAGAAGCCTGGTGCCCGCGTCGCGACGAAGCGTACATCGGCGTTTTGGTTGACGACCTGATTACCCTCGGTACCCAGGAACCGTATCGGATGTTCACATCCCGCGCCGAATACCGCTTGATTCTGCGTGAAGACAACGCCGACCTGCGCCTGACCGAAAAAGGTCGCGAACTGGGTCTGGTGGATGACGTGCGTTGGGCGGCTTTCTGCAAAAAACGCGAAAGCATCGATCTGGAAGAACAACGCCTGAAAAGTACCTGGGTCCGCCCGGGCACCGAACAGGGCGATGCGATTGCCGAGAAGTTCGGCACGCCGCTGACCCACGAATACAATTTGCTCAACCTGCTGAGCCGTCCGGAAATCGACTACGCTGGTCTGATCGCCGTGACTGGCGGGGGCGCAGAAGATCCACAGGTCGCCGAACAGGTCGAAATCAAGACCAAATACGCCGGTTACATCGACCGTCAACAGGATGAAATCGCACGCCTGCGGGCCAGCGAAGACACCAAACTGCCTGTGGATATCGATTACACGAACATCTCCGGTCTCTCCAAAGAGATCCAGAGCAAGCTCGGTGCGACCCGTCCAGAGACTTTGGGCCAGGCGTCGCGGATTCCGGGCGTGACCCCTGCGGCGATTTCGCTGTTGATGATTCATTTGAAAAAACGCGGCGCGGGCCGTCAGTTGGAGCAAAGCGCTTGAGTTCGTTGGTTACCTCGCAACATGCAGAAGAGTTATCCACAGGTGCTCGCCAGCTCGGTGTCACACTGACGGAAGCCCAGCACGCTCAGCTGTTGGGTTATCTGGCCTTGTTGATCAAATGGAACAAGGCTTACAACCTGACCGCCGTGCGCGATCCGGACGAAATGGTCTCCCGTCACCTGCTCGATAGCTTGAGCGTGATGTCGTTCGTCGAAAACGGTCGCTGGGTCGACGTTGGCAGCGGCGGTGGCATGCCGGGTATTCCGTTGGCGATCCTGTTTCCAGAGTCCCAGGTGACCTGTCTGGACAGCAACGGCAAGAAAACCCGCTTCCTGACCCAGGTCAAACTCGAACTCAAACTGGATAACCTGCAAGTTATCCACAGTCGCGTCGAAGCCTTCCAGCCTGAACTGCCATTCAACGGGATCATTTCCCGGGCGTTCAGCAGCATGGAGAACTTCAGCAACTGGACTCGCCATTTAGGCGACGCCGATACACGCTGGCTGGCAATGAAGGGCGTTCATCCCGCCGATGAGCTGGTAGCATTGCCGGCAGACTTCCACCTCGATAGCGAACACGCCCTGGCCGTACCCGGTTGCCAAGGCCAACGCCATCTGCTGATACTGCGCCGCACGGCATGATTGGGAACACAAGCAAGAATGGCTAAGGTATTCGCGATAGCGAACCAAAAGGGTGGTGTGGGCAAGACCACCACCTGCATCAACCTCGCAGCTTCCCTGGTCGCTACCAAGCGTCGGGTGCTGTTGATCGATCTTGATCCACAGGGCAACGCCACCATGGGTAGCGGTGTGGATAAACATGGCCTGGAAAACTCGGTCTACGATCTGCTGATCGGTGAATGCGATCTGGCCCAGGCCATGCACTATTCCGAACACGGTGGTTACCAGTTGTTGCCGGCCAACCGCGATCTGACCGCGGCCGAAGTCGTTCTGCTGGAAATGCAGATGAAGGAAAGCCGTCTGCGCAGTGCGTTGGCGCCGATTCGTGAAAACTACGATTACATTTTGATCGATTGCCCGCCATCGCTGTCGATGCTCACGCTTAACGCGCTGGTTGCCGCCGACGGGGTCATTATCCCCATGCAGTGCGAGTACTTCGCGCTCGAAGGGTTGAGCGACCTTGTGGATAACATCAAGCGCATTGCCGAACTGCTGAACCCGAACCTGAAAGTCGAAGGCCTGTTGCGGACCATGTACGACCCGCGCCTGAGCCTGATGAACGACGTTTCGGCGCAGCTCAAGGAACACTTTGGCGATCAGCTCTACGACACGGTGATTCCGCGCAACATCCGTCTGGCCGAAGCGCCAAGCTATGGCATGCCGGCGCTGGCGTACGACAAATCATCGCGCGGCGCGATTGCCTATCTGGCATTGGCCGGCGAGATGGTTCGCCGTCAACGCAAAAATTCACGCACCGCCGCTGCCCAGGCAACTTAAGGAATCCCCATGGCCGTCAAGAAACGAGGTCTCGGACGTGGACTGGATGCACTGCTGAGTGGTCCGACTGTCAGCTCGCTGGAAGAACAAGCGGTGCAAGCCGACCAGCGTGAGCTGCAGCACCTGCCCCTGGACCTGATCCAGCGTGGCAAGTACCAGCCGCGTCGGGACATGGATCCTCAGGCGCTGGAAGAGCTGGCGCAGTCGATCAAGGCTCAGGGCGTGATGCAGCCAATCGTGGTTCGCCCGATTGGCAGCGGTCGCTTCGAAATCATCGCCGGCGAACGCCGCTGGCGCGCCAGCCAGCAGGCTGGCCAGGAAACCATCCCGGCGATGGTTCGCGATGTGCCGGATGAAACCGCCATCGCCATGGCGCTGATCGAGAACATCCAGCGCGAAGACCTCAATCCGATCGAAGAAGCGGTGGCCTTGCAGCGTTTGCAGCAGGAATTCCAGCTGACTCAGCAACAAGTGGCCGAGGCTGTGGGTAAGTCCCGCGTCACCGTGGCCAATCTGTTGCGCCTGATTTCGTTGCCGGAAGTCATCAAGACCATGCTGTCTCACGGCGACCTGGAAATGGGTCATGCCCGTGCCTTGCTGGGTTTACCGGAAAATCAACAGGTCGAAGGGGCGCGACATGTTGTCGCACGGGGGCTGACTGTGCGCCAGACTGAAGCACTGGTTCGCCAGTGGTTGAGTGGCAAACCGGAGCCTGTGGAACCGGCAAAACCGGACCCGGATATCGCCCGGCTTGAGCAGCGCCTGGCCGAGCGCCTAGGCTCTGCGGTGCAGATTCGCCACGGAAAGAAGGGTAAGGGGCAGTTGGTGATCGGCTACAACTCTCTTGATGAACTTCAAGGTGTGCTCGCACACATCCGCTGAAACAATTCCTCTTGTAGCGTGAAGTCGGAAATCACTACCTGACAGTTGAATAGGGGCAGAACCGCCCCTATACTCTGCGCGCATTTTGTCGGCACAAATTATGCCAAGTTATTGAATTTCGGCAGCCGACCATTGGGGAGCAAAAGTGATGGAAAACCGCACGCCAGACCGCTTGCCTTTCCATCGATTGGCTGTTTTTCCGGTGTTAATGGCTCAATTCGTCGTTTTGCTGATTGCCGCTTTGGCGCTCTGGCGATGGTATGGAGTCGTTGCCGGGTACTCAGGACTTTGCGGAGGCCTGATAGCCTTGCTTCCCAATATTTATTTCGCTCACAGGGCATTTCGGTTTTCCGGCGCCCGAGCAGCTCAAGCCATCGTCCGGTCTTTTTATGCCGGCGAGGCGGGCAAACTGATTTTGACGGCAGTGCTGTTTGCATTGACGTTTGCAGGTGTGAAGCCATTGGCGCCGTTAGCAGTATTCGGCGTCTTCGTGCTGACCCAACTGGTCAGCTGGTTCGCTCCCCTGCTTATGAGAACAAGACTTTCGAGACCTTAGGGCGTTTGAGGCAACCATGGCAGAAACAACCGCTTCGGGCTATATCCAGCACCACTTGCAGAACCTGACCTTCGGTCAGCTACCCAACGGCGGCTGGGGCTTTGCCCACTCCGCAGCAGAAGCCAAGGAAATGGGCTTCTGGGCTTTCCACGTCGATACCCTCGGCTGGTCGGTCGCGTTGGGTCTGATCTTCGTTCTTCTTTTCCGCATGGCGGCGAAGAAGGCGACTACCGGTGTACCTGGTGCTTTGCAGAACTTCGTTGAAGTATTGGTCGAATTCGTCGATGGCAGCGTGAAAGACAGCTTCCATGGCCGTAGCCCGGTGGTTGCACCACTGGCACTGACCATCTTCGTCTGGGTGTTCCTGATGAACGCCATCGACCTGGTACCGGTCGACTGGATTCCTCAGCTGGCCATCCTGATCTCCGGCGACCACCACATCCCGTTCCGCGCCGTGTCGACCACCGACCCGAACGCGACTCTGGCCATGGCCTTCACGGTGTTCGCGCTGATCATTTTCTACAGCATCAAGATCAAGGGCCTCGGCGGCTTCATCGGCGAGCTGACCCTGCACCCGTTCGGCAGCAAGAACATCTTCGTTCAGGCGCTGCTGATTCCGGTGAACTTCCTGCTGGAATTCGTAACCCTGATCGCCAAGCCGATCTCCCTGGCTCTGCGTCTGTTCGGCAACATGTATGCCGGTGAGCTGGTGTTCATTCTGATCGCTGTGATGTTCGGCAGCGGTCTGCTCTGGCTGAGCGGCCTGGGCGTAGTTCTGCAGTGGGCGTGGGCTGTGTTCCACATCCTGATCATCACCCTGCAGGCATTTATCTTCATGATGCTGACCATCGTTTACCTGTCGATGGCGCACGAAGAGAACCATTAAGACCAGTCTCGACTGGTCTGATGTCCCACCCGGTCAAACGGGTGGGTGCCCTGAACGGGCTATGAAACGATTTGTTTTACCGCTTTAAAATCTAAAAAACCTAAACCATACGACGTAAAAGTCGGGAGGAAAGATGGAAACTGTAGTTGGTCTAACCGCTATCGCTGTTGCACTGTTGATCGGCCTGGGCGCACTGGGTACCGCAATTGGTTTCGGCCTGCTGGGCGGCAAGTTCCTGGAAGGCGCAGCGCGTCAGCCAGAAATGGTTCCAATGCTGCAAGTTAAAATGTTCATCGTTGCCGGTCTGCTCGACGCCGTAACCATGATCGGTGTTGGTATCGCTCTGTTCTTCACCTTTGCGAACCCGTTCGTTGGTCAGATCGCTGGCTAATTACTCGGATCTTCCGGGTAATTTGGTGTGATGGACAACGTAACTGCGAGGTGTTGGCGTGAACATTAATGCGACCCTGATTGGCCAGTCCGTTGCGTTCCTGATTTTTGTACTGTTCTGCATGAAGTTCGTATGGCCTCCGGTCATCACGGCTCTGCACGAACGTCAAAAGAAGATCGCTGATGGTCTGGACGCTGCCAGCCGAGCAGCTCGCGACCTGGAGTTGGCCCAAGAGAAAGCGGGTCAGCAACTGCGCGAAGCGAAAGCTCAGGCAGCTGAAATCATCGAGCAAGCCAAGAAACGCGGTAATCAGATTGTCGAAGAGGCTGTTGAAAAAGCCCGTGTCGACGCTGACCGTGTGAAGGTTCAGGCTCAGGCCGAGATCGAACAGGAACTGAACAGTGTCAAAGACGCGCTGCGTGCCCAAGTGGGCTTGCTGGCAGTCGGCGGCGCCGAGAAGATCCTGGGTGCAACAATCGATCAAAACGCGCACGCAGAGCTGGTTAACCAACTGGCTGCTGAAATCTAAGCGAGGGCGATCATGGCAGAACTGACCACGTTGGCCCGACCTTACGCTAAGGCGGCCTTCGAGCACGCTCAGGCCCACCAGCAACTGGCCAATTGGTCAGCCATGCTCGGCCTGGCAGCACTGGTGTCGGAAGACGACACCATGCAGCGCGTGCTCAAGGCCCCGCGACTGACGAGCGCAGAAAAGGCCGCCACGTTTATTGACGTGTGCGGCGACAAGTTTGATGCCAAGGCACAGAACTTCATTCACGTTGTTGCCGAAAACGACCGTCTCCCGCTTCTGCCGGAGATCGCCGCTCTGTTTGACCTGTACAAGGCCGAACAAGAGAAATCGGTAGACGTGGAAGTAACCAGTGCTTTTGCATTGAACCAAGAACAGCAAGACAAACTCGCCAAGGTTCTCAGTGCACGACTCAACCGGGAAGTGCGCCTGCAAGTTGCGGAGGACGCTGCCCTTATTGGTGGTGTCGTCATCCGCGCCGGCGACCTGGTTATCGATGGCTCGATTCGCGGCAAAATCGCGAAACTTGCCGAAGCATTGAAATCTTGAGTTTGAAGGGGCAGCAGAGCAATGCAGCAACTCAATCCTTCCGAAATAAGTGAAATTATCAAGGGCCGCATCGACAAGCTCGATGTGACCTCCCAAGCCCGTAACGAAGGCACTGTCGTCAGCGTATCTGACGGTATCGTGCGGATTCACGGTCTGGCCGACGTAATGTACGGCGAGATGATCGAGTTTCCGGGCGGCGTCTTCGGTATGGCCCTCAACCTGGAGCAAGACTCCGTAGGTGCCGTTGTATTGGGCGCATACCAGTCTTTGGCTGAAGGCATGAGCGCCAAGTGCACTGGCCGCATCCTCGAAGTTCCGGTTGGTAAGGAACTGCTGGGTCGCGTAGTCGACGCACTGGGTAACCCTGTTGACGGCAAAGGTCCACTGGGCAACACCGAGACCGACGCGGTCGAGAAAGTTGCTCCAGGCGTGATCTGGCGTAAGTCGGTAGACCAGCCTGTACAGACTGGCTACAAGGCTGTCGATGCCATGATCCCTGTCGGCCGTGGCCAGCGTGAGCTGATCATCGGTGACCGTCAGATCGGTAAAACCGCTCTGGCGATCGACGCGATCATCAACCAGAAAGACAGCGGCATTTTCTGCGTCTACGTAGCAATCGGTCAGAAGCAATCGACCATCGCCAACGTTGTTCGCAAGCTGGAAGAAAACGGCGCCCTGGCCAACACGATCATCGTGGCTGCCAGTGCTTCGGAATCTCCTGCGCTGCAGTTCCTGGCACCGTACTCCGGTTGCACCATGGGTGAATTCTTCCGCGACCGCGGTGAAGACGCGCTGATCGTTTATGACGATCTGTCCAAGCAAGCAGTGGCTTACCGCCAGATTTCCCTGCTGCTGCGCCGTCCACCAGGCCGTGAAGCTTACCCAGGCGACGTGTTCTATCTCCACTCCCGTCTGCTGGAGCGCGCATCCCGCGTTTCGGAAGAATACGTAGAGAAGTTCACCAACGGCGCAGTGACCGGCAAAACCGGTTCCCTGACCGCACTGCCGATCATCGAAACCCAGGCTGGCGACGTTTCCGCGTTCGTTCCGACCAACGTGATTTCCATCACCGACGGTCAGATCTTCCTGGAATCGGCCATGTTCAACTCGGGCATCCGTCCTGCAGTGAACGCCGGTGTTTCGGTATCCCGTGTGGGTGGTGCCGCTCAGACCAAGATCATCAAGAAGCTGTCCGGTGGTATCCGTACCGCTCTGGCTCAGTACCGTGAACTGGCGGCATTCGCCCAGTTCGCTTCTGACCTGGACGAAGCGACCCGTAAGCAACTTGAGCATGGTCAGCGCGTTACCGAGCTGATGAAGCAGAAGCAATACGCACCAATGTCGATCGCTGACATGGCGCTGTCGCTGTATGCCGCTGAGCGTGGGTTCCTGACTGACGTTGAAATCGCCAAGATCGGCAGCTTCGAACAAGCGCTGATTGCTTTCTTCAACCGCGATCACGCCGACTTGATGGCGAAGATCAACGTGAAAGGTGACTTCAATGACGAAATCGACGCTGGCATGAAAGCCGGTATCGAGAAGTTCAAGGCCACCCAAACCTGGTAAGCCGCAGCGGGAGCCGCAAGGCTCCCGCTTGCTAACCTGATAGGTGTTACATGGCAGGCGCAAAAGAGATTCGCAGTAAGATTGCGAGCATCAAAAGCACGCAAAAGATTACCAGCGCCATGGAAAAAGTGGCGGTCAGCAAAATGCGCAAGGCACAAATGCGCATGGCTGCTAGCCGTCCTTATGCGGAGCGCATCCGCCAGGTTATTGGCCATCTGGCCAACGCTAACCCGGAATATCGCCACCCGTTCATGATCGACCGTGAAGTAAAGCGCGTTGGTTATGTCGTAGTGAGCAGTGACCGTGGTCTGTGTGGTGGCTTGAACACCAACCTGTTCAAGGCCCTGGTCAAGGACATGGCGGTAAACCGCGAAAACGGCGTCGAGATTGATCTGTGTGTCGTTGGTAGCAAGGGTGCGGCCTTTTTCCGCAACTTCGGCGGTAACGTCGTTGCAGCTATCAGCCACCTGGGTGAAGAGCCGTCGATCAATGATTTGATTGGCAGCGTCAAGGTGATGCTGGATGCCTATCTGGACGGCCGTATTGACCGCCTGTCCGTGGTGTCCAACAAGTTCATCAACACCATGACGCAACAGCCTACCGTGGAGCAGTTGATTCCACTGGTGGCAACCCCGGATCAAGAACTCAAGCACCACTGGGACTATCTCTACGAACCGGACGCCAAAGAGCTGCTTGACGGCTTGATGGTCCGTTACGTGGAGTCGCAGGTCTACCAGGCGGTGGTCGAGAACAACGCGGCTGAACAAGCTGCGCGGATGATCGCGATGAAGAACGCTACCGACAACGCCGGTGATTTGATCAGCGATTTGCAGCTGGTCTACAACAAGGCGCGTCAGGCTGCGATCACCCAAGAGATCTCGGAAATCGTCGGCGGCGCTGCCGCGGTTTAACGGTTCAAATATTCAGAGGATCCAGCTATGAGTAGCGGACGTATCGTTCAAATCATCGGCGCCGTTATCGACGTGGAATTTCCACGCGACAGCGTACCGAGCATCTACAACGCGCTGAAAGTAGTGAGCGCGGCTGAAACCACTCTGGAAGTTCAGCAACAGCTGGGCGACGGCGTGGTTCGCACCATTGCGATGGGTTCCACAGAGGGCCTGAAACGCGGTCTGGAAGTTACCGATTCTGGCGCAGCCATCTCCGTACCGGTCGGTAAAGCGACCCTGGGCCGGATCATGGACGTCCTCGGTAACCCGATCGACGAAGCTGGTCCGATCGACACCGAAGAGCGTTGGGGCATTCACCGCCCAGCACCTTCGTTCGCTGAACAGGCAGGCGGCAACGACCTGCTGGAAACCGGCATCAAGGTTATCGACCTGGTTTGCCCGTTTGCCAAAGGCGGTAAAGTCGGTCTGTTCGGTGGTGCCGGTGTAGGCAAGACCGTAAACATGATGGAACTGATCCGTAACATCGCCATCGAGCACAGCGGTTATTCCGTGTTCGCCGGTGTGGGTGAGCGTACTCGTGAGGGTAACGACTTCTACCACGAGATGAAGGATTCCAACGTTCTGGACAAAGTGGCACTGGTTTACGGTCAGATGAACGAGCCGCCGGGTAACCGTCTGCGCGTAGCACTGACCGGCCTGACCATGGCCGAGAAGTTCCGTGACGAAGGTAACGACGTTCTGCTGTTCGTCGACAACATCTACCGTTACACCCTGGCCGGTACTGAAGTATCCGCACTGCTGGGCCGTATGCCTTCGGCAGTAGGTTACCAGCCGACCCTGGCTGAAGAGATGGGCGTTCTGCAAGAACGTATCACTTCGACCAAGGAAGGTTCGATTACTTCGATCCAAGCGGTATACGTACCTGCGGATGACTTGACCGACCCGTCGCCAGCGACCACCTTCGCCCACTTGGATGCTACCGTCGTTCTGTCCCGTGACATCGCTTCCCTGGGTATCTACCCAGCGGTCGATCCACTCGACTCGACTTCGCGCCAGCTGGACCCGAACGTAATCGGCCAGGACCACTACGACACCGCTCGCGGCGTCCAGTACGTTCTGCAGCGTTACAAAGAACTGAAGGACATCATTGCGATCCTGGGTATGGACGAGCTGTCGGAAGCCGACAAGCAGTTGGTAAACCGTGCTCGTAAGATCCAGCGCTTCTTGTCGCAGCCGTTCTTCGTGGCTGAAGTCTTCACCGGTGCATCGGGTAAATACGTTTCCCTGAAAGACACCATTGCTGGCTTCAAAGGCATCCTCAACGGTGACTACGACCACCTGCCAGAACAAGCGTTCTACATGGTTGGCGGCATCGAAGAAGCGATCGAGAAAGCCAAGAAACTGTAATCCCGGCGCCCGGCAACGGGCGCTAATTTAGGTTGAGGCAATCAGATGGCTATGACAGTCCATTGCGATATCGTCAGCGCGGAAGGAGAAATCTTTTCCGGTCTGGTCGAGATGGTGATTGCGCACGGTGCACTGGGTGA
Source organism: Pseudomonas sp. GW822-FHT02G04 (assembly GCF_058802085.1). Classification (NCBI taxonomy): domain Bacteria; kingdom Pseudomonadati; phylum Pseudomonadota; class Gammaproteobacteria; order Pseudomonadales; family Pseudomonadaceae; genus Pseudomonas; species Pseudomonas sp. GW822-FHT02G04. The sequence goes on along the minus strand of NZ_JBXANU010000003.1, from coordinate 323,943 downwards.
TCTTGGTATCGCCCTGGGTCACGCGCCGCTGATCACTAATCTGAAGCCAGGTCCGATCCGCCTGGTCAAGCAGGGCGGGGAAGAGGAGGTGTATTACATCTCCGGTGGTTTCCTCGAGGTTCAGCCGAACATGGTCAAGGTTCTTGCCGACACCGTGCAACGCGCTGCCGACCTGGACGAAGCCGCAGCTCTGGAAGCCGTTAAGGCTGCCGAGAAAGCCTTGCATGAGCGAGGCGCGGAATTCGATTACGGTTCTGCTGCCGCACGTCTGGCCGAGGCTGCAGCTCAGCTGCGCACCGTCCAGCAGATCCGCAAGAAGTTCGGCCACTAATCGGCCATCGACTTGTTGCGCGATTGATTAAAAAGGGTAGCCTCGGCTACCCTTTTTCTTTTCCGTTTTTTATCACCTGGTCGCAGTTGCTGACCACCCAGGATTGGTAGCCAGTCATGTCCCTTGAAATCGTTATCCTCGCTGCCGGCCAAGGCACTCGCATGCGTTCGGCCTTGCCTAAAGTCCTGCATCCGATTGCCGGTAACTCAATGCTCGGCCATGTTATCCACAGCGCCCGGCAACTTGATCCACAGCGCATCCACGTGGTGATCGGCCATGGTGCCGAAGCGGTGCGCGAGCGTCTGGCCGCCGATGACCTGAATTTCGTCCTGCAGGACCAACAGCTGGGTACCGGTCATGCGGTGGCCCAGGCTGTGCCATTCATCGAGTCCGACACCGTGCTGATTCTCTACGGTGACGTGCCGTTGATCGAAGTCGAAACCCTGCAACGTCTGCTCAAGCAGGCTGCTCCGCAGCAATTGGGTCTGCTGACTGTCGAGCTGGATGACCCGACTGGCTACGGCCGCATTGTCCGTGATGCCGCCGGCAAAGTGACTGCCATCGTTGAGCAGAAAGATGCCAACGCGGTTGAGCGTGCGATCACCGAAGGCAATACCGGCATTTTGGCGGTGCCTTCCCAGCGTTTGGGCGATTGGCTGAGCCGCCTCTCCAACAATAACGCCCAGGGCGAGTACTACCTGACTGACGTGATCGCCATGGCGGTCAGCGATGGTCTGGTGGTGGCCACCGAACAACCCCATGACGCCATGGAAGTGCAGGGCGCCAACGATCGCAAACAACTGGCCGAGCTTGAGCGTCATTATCAACTGCGCGCCGCTCGCCGTTTGATGGCTCAAGGCGTGACCCTGCGCGACCCGGCACGTTTCGATGTGCGCGGTGAGGTTACCGTTGGTCGCGATATCCTGATCGACATCAACGTGATCCTCGAGGGCAAAGTGGTCATTGAGGACGACGTGGTGATCGGCCCGAACTGCGTGATCAAGGACAGCACCCTGCGCAAAGGCGTGGTGATCAAGGCCAACAGTCATATCGAAGGCGCGATTCTCGGCGAAGGCAGCGATGCCGGCCCATTCGCTCGTTTGCGTCCCGGCACCGTGCTGGAAGCCCGCGCGCATGTGGGTAACTTCGTTGAATTGAAGAACGCTCACATGGGCGAAGGCGCCAAGGCCGGTCACTTGACGTACCTGGGCGACGCCGAGATCGGTGCGCGCACCAACATTGGCGCGGGCACCATCACCTGCAACTACGACGGTGCCAACAAGTGGAAAACCGTGCTGGGTGAAGATGTGTTCATCGGTTCCAACAACTCGTTGGTGGCGCCTGTGGATATCTCCTCCGGTGCGACCACGGCGGCCGGTTCGACCATTACCCAGAATGTGGATAACGCTCAGTTGGCCGTAGGCCGGGCTCGACAGAAGAACATCGACGGCTGGAAGCGGCCGGAAAAGATCAAGAAGAGTTAAGTTATCCACAGCGCATGATGTAGCGCCTATGAGATTGCTTTCGCGGGCAAGCCTCGCTCCTACGGACGGTGATATCCCGTAGGAGCGAGGCTTGCCCGCGAAGCTTTTATCCACAGGTCTTTTTTGTCATATCCCGCTTGACGAAGTTTCGCTGATAGGTTTTGATTGCTTACGTTATCTTTCGAATCGAAACTTACCAAGTCATGTCGAAGCGCAACACGCCCCAACGCCGCCACAATATCCTTGCCTTGCTCAATGAGCAGGGTGAAGTCAGTGTGGACGAACTGGCCAAACGCTTCGAAACCTCGGAAGTTACGATTCGCAAGGATCTGGCGGCGCTCGAAAGCAATGGTCTGTTGCTGCGTCGTTATGGCGGGGCGGTCACCATGCCGCAGGAACTGGTCGCCGACATCGGCCAACCGGTTTCCAAATACAAGCAGGCCATTGCACGCGCCGCGGTCACGCGGATTCGCGAGCATGCGCGCATCATCATCGACAGTGGCAGTACCACCGCCGCGATGATCCCGGAACTCGGCCAGCAACCGGGCCTGGTGGTGATGACCAACTCCCTGCATGTCGCCAACGCGTTGACTGAACTCGAGCACGAACCGGTGCTGTTGATGACCGGTGGTACCTGGGATCCGCATTCCGAATCCTTCCAGGGTCAGGTGGCAGAGCAGGTACTACGCTCATATGACTTCGATCAGTTATTTATCGGTGCCGATGGCATCGATCTGGTGCGCGGGACCACCACCTTCAATGAATTGCTGGGCTTGAGCCGTGTCATGGCCGAAGTTGCCCGCGAAGTGATCGTGATGGTCGAGGCCGACAAGATCGGCCGCAAGATCCCCAATCTGGAGCTGCCTTGGAGCAGCGTCCATACCCTTATTACCGATGATCGCCTGCCGCTTGAGGCCCGCGATCAGATTCAGGCCCGCGGCATCAATGTGATTTGCGCCGCTGTCAGTCAGGAGAAATAGCATGTGTGGAATTGTTGGTGCAGTCGCAGAACGGAACATTACCGCCATCCTGCTCGAAGGCCTCAAGCGTCTGGAATACCGTGGTTATGACAGCGCCGGCGTGGCGGTGTACACCAACGATGACGAGCTCTTGCGCCTGCGTCGGCCGGGCAAGGTCAGCGAACTGGAACAGGCGCTGATCGAAGAGCCTCTGGTCGGTCGTCTGGGCATTGCCCATACCCGTTGGGCGACCCATGGCGCGCCATGTGAACGCAACGCTCACCCGCATTTTTCGGGCGATCTGGCGGTGGTGCACAACGGCATCATCGAGAACCACGAAGCCCTGCGCGAGCAACTCAAGGCCCTGGGCCATGTGTTCACATCGGACACGGACACTGAAGTCATCGCGCATCTGCTCAACGAAAAGCTCAATGAGCATCCCGACCTGACCGCGGCCCTGAAAGCGACCGTCAAAGAACTGCACGGTGCATACGGTCTGGCAGTGATCAGCGCTCGGCAACCGGATCGTCTTGTAGCGGCCCGCAGCGGCAGCCCATTGGTGATCGGTCTGGGCCTGGGTGAAAACTTTCTTGCCTCCGACCAGTTGGCCTTGCGTCAGGTCACCGACCGCTTCATGTACCTGGAAGAAGGCGATATCGCCGAAATTCGCCGCGACAGCGTGCAGATCTGGGACATCAACGGCGCGCTCGTCGAGCGTGAAAGCGTTCAGTACCGTGACGGTGCCGAAGCCGCTGACAAAGGTGAATTCCGGCATTACATGCTCAAGGAAATTCACGAGCAACCGGCCGTGGTGCAACGCACCCTTGAAGGTCGCCTGAGTCAGAATCAGGTGCTGGTCCAGGCGTTTGGTCCACAAGCGGCCGAGCTGTTCGCCAAGGTGCGTAATGTACAGATCGTTGCCTGCGGCACCAGCTATCACGCCGGTATGGTTGCCCGTTACTGGCTCGAAGAACTGGCCGGCATCCCGTGTCAGGTCGAAGTCGCCAGCGAGTTCCGCTACCGCAAAGTGGTGGTGCAGCCCGATACCCTGTTCGTGAGCATCTCCCAGTCAGGTGAAACCGCCGACACGTTGGCTGCGCTGCGCAACGCCAAGGAACTGGGTTTCCTTTCCAGCCTGGCAATCTGCAACGTCGGCATCAGCTCCCTGGTACGTGAATCGGACCTGACGCTGCTGACCCAGGCCGGTCGCGAAATCGGCGTGGCCTCGACCAAAGCCTTCACCACTCAATTGGTGGGCCTGCTGTTGCTGACCCTGTCCCTGGGTCAGGTTCGAGGCACGTTGGCCGAAGGCGTGGAAGCCACGCTGGTCGAAGAGCTGCGTCGCCTGCCGACCCGTTTGGGCGAAGCCCTGGCCATGGACAGCACTGTGGAAAAAATCGCCGAGCTGTTCGCCGAGAAGAACCACACGCTGTTCCTCGGTCGCGGCGCGCAATTCCCGGTGGCGATGGAAGGGGCGCTCAAGCTCAAGGAAATCTCCTACATCCACGCCGAAGCCTACCCGGCGGGCGAGCTGAAACATGGCCCGCTGGCGCTTGTGGATAACGACATGCCAGTGGTCACCGTGGCACCGAACAACGAGTTGCTGGAGAAGTTGAAGTCCAACCTCCAGGAAGTCCGCGCCCGCGGCGGTGAACTGATCGTCTTCGCCGACGAGCAGGCCGGCATGACCAACGGTGAAGGCACTCATGTTGTGCACATGCCGCACATCCACGACATCCTGTCGCCGATCCTCTACACCATTCCGTTGCAGTTGTTGTCGTACTACGTGGCGGTGTTGAAAGGCACTGACGTTGACCAGCCGCGGAACCTGGCGAAGTCGGTGACGGTGGAATAAGTTATCCACAGGTGATCAAAACAATAAAAATCGCAGCCTACTACGGTTGCGATTTTTTTTATCTGAATGAAGGACATGCCCGATGGACCGATTCCAGGAAATGCAGGTCTTCGCCGCTGTCGCCCAGGAACAAGGTTTCTCGGCGGCGGCGCGGCGTTTGGGGATGTCGGCGGCCAGCGTCACCCGGGCAGTGGCGGCGCTTGAGCAGCGCATTGGCACTCAATTGCTGACGCGCACCACTCGCAGCGTGCATTTGAGCGAGGCGGGTCAGCGTTATCTGGAGGACTGTCGGAGAATTCTCGCCGAGGTGCAGGAAGCCGAGGATTCGGCCGCCGGGAGCCATGCCCAACCCCGTGGGCAACTGACGATCACGGCGCCGGTGTTGTTCGGCGATTTGTTTGTCACGCCGCTCATGGTCGGTTACCTGACTCAATTCCCTGAAGTCAGCATCAACGCTGTACTGGTCGACCGGGTGGTGAGCATGGTCGAGGAGGGCATCGATGTGGCCGTGCGCATCGGTGAGTTGCCTGACAGCAATCAGCATGCAATTGGAGTGGGCGAAGTGCGGCGGGTGATCTGCGCTTCCCCCGGTTTCCTGACTGACTATGGTCGGCCTCGGCATCCTGCAGATTTGAGCCGCGCCCCGATCATCGCCACCTCGTCGATTGGGCAGCCCAGAAGCTGGCCGTTCCTTGAAGCGGGAGAGCCGATCAGCGTTCGTCCGGAACCGCGTCTTGTGGTCTCCGCCAATCAAGCGGCGATCACTGCTGCCGCCATGGGACTGGGGTTGACCCGAGTCCTGTCGTACCAAGTGGCGAGCAAGATCGCCGCCGGTGAGCTGGAAATCGTTCTGGCTGACTTCGAACTGCCGCCATTGCCCATTCATGTGGTCTACCAGGGTGGGCGCAAGGCCCCGACGCGGGTTCGCAGTTTTGTGGACTTTGCGGTGAAGGTGCTGCGTGAACACCCAGCCCTGCACGGCTGAGGGGTTATTGCGCTGGATGAAATAATGGATTGCGTTTACTGGTTATTCTGTTGCTTTGGTTGCAGATGGAAGATAGCCCTCCATCGGCGCTGATCTTTCCTGAGCGGCGCCACCACCCAGCGGAGTCGACCATGCAAGCCATCAAACTCTACAACTTCCCACGTTCCGGCCATGCTCACCGTGTAGAGCTGATGCTGTCGTTATTGCAACTGCCGACCGAGCTGATCTTCGTCGATCTGGCCAAGGGCGCACATAAACAAGCGGATTTTCTTGCGCTCAACCCGTTTGGTCAGGTTCCGGTGATTGACGATCAAGGCATGGTGCTGGCCGACTCCAACGCAATCCTGGTCTACCTTGCGCAGAAATATGGCAACGGTCGCTGGCTGCCAACCGATCCGGTCGGTGCAGCCAAGGTTCAGCGCTGGTTGTCGGTCGCCGCCGGGCCGATTGCCTTTGGCCCTGGCAGGGCAAGGCTGATCACTGTATTCGGTGCGCCTTACAACGCTGAAGAGGTGATCGCCTATTCCCACACCTGGCTCAAAGTGATCGATCAGGAACTGGGCGAAACGGCCTACCTGGCTGCAAATGAGCCGACCATCGCTGACATCGCCGCATACAGCTACATCGCCCATGCTCCGGAAGGCAATGTGTCGCTGGACGACTACGCCAACATCCGGGCCTGGCTGGCGCGCGTTGAAGCCTTGCCAGGGTTTGTCGGCATGCCGCGCACCGTCGCCGGTTTGCAAAAAACTGCCTGATGTTCACGGCCCTATTCAGTCGGGCCGTTCTTATTGCGCAATGAGCGCAGGGGAGAAGACGTTATGGAACGTTCACCTTGGCACGCAGGCGAGAAACAGTTGCAGGCTCATGTGGATGTCGCCGAGCGAATGGACGCATTGGGTCGTCGGGTGATTCGCGGCGAGATGCCGGATCAGCACCGCACGTTCTATCAGCAACTGCCGTTCATGCTGTACGGTGCGGTGGATGCTGACGGCAACCCTTGGGCGAGCATTCTTGAAGGGGCGCCGGGCTTTGCGAAGTCCCCCGAGCCCGAGCTGTTGCAGCTCGGTAGCCTGCCCGGACGCGACGACCCTGCACAGCTGCAAGACGGGGCGGCGATCGGTCTGCTCGGTATCGAGCTGCACACCCGACGGCGCAACCGTCTCAATGGTCGAGTCGGCGCTGTAACGGCAAGCGGCTTCGAGGTGACGGTGGAGCAATCCTTCGGCAATTGCCCGAAATACATTCAATTGCGCCAGTTTCGCTCGGTGCCATTGGCGGATCCGGCGACCCGTATCGCGCAGCATCTCAATGGGCTGGATGACGCGGCCAAAGCCATGATCGCCAGCGCCGATACCTTCTTTGTTGCCAGTTATGTGGACGTCGATGGCCAGCGCTCAGTGGACGTTTCTCATCGGGGTGGCCAGGCCGGTTTCGTCCGGGTAGAGGGCAATCGCCTGACCATCCCAGACTTCGCCGGCAACCTGTTCTTCAATACCTTGGGCAACCTGCTGATCAACCCACGAGCCGGTTTGCTGTTCATCGATTTTGAGTCGGGCGATTTGCTGCACCTCAGCGGTCGCACGCAAGTCATCCTCGAAGGCCCGCAGGTCGAAGCCTTTCAAGGGGCCGAGCGGCTGTGGACATTCGAGGTGGAGCACGTGGTGCGGCGGCCCGCGGCATTGGCCCTGCGCTGGCGCTTTGACGGCGTTTCACCCACCAGTTTGCTGACCGGCACCTGGGCGCAGGCCAACGCACGTCTGCAAGCTTAGGCCCCAAAAGATCGCAGCCTCCGGCAGTTCCTACAGGGTGCAAACAAATCCTGCGTAGGCGCTGCCGAAGGCTGCGATCTTTTGATCTTCAGGCAGTCCTACAGACGATGATTTTGGGGGATGTTTCCGACAGGTTTTGACGGTTGTCGGGTGGGAAGTGGAGTGGATAGGCTCTGGGGGTCGCTGCAAATTCAGTGATCGGGTTTGGTCGCCCAGGTTTAGAATGGCGCACTTTTGTGCTTGCTTCATGGCGAGCTGTGCGTGGGAGGGCTTAGGCCCTGCCGGGTTCCATTCCCTGGTCGACCAACCCGCGTACGGTTCGCCACCCTTCTGCTTGGTCGCAGTGTTGGCGAACTCCAGTTCTCGAATGGAGTTTCACCATGTTCAAAGCCACACCGAATCCCCCCGAAACCGACGACGTTTCCCCCTACGAATCCCTCGATTCAAAAAAACTCAACGAAGCCGCCGAGCGCGCGCTCGACCACTACCTCAACCCCTCCGCCCTCAAAGCACCGGTTGCCCGCAAGCCGAGCACGATGTTTATGGTTGCGCCGGATATCAAAGACGAAGACCTGTTGGCCCATACCTGTGAATCGTTGGCCCAGGCCAGTGTGATGGCGAGTGATTTTGCGGGGTATCTGGAAGGGCCGCATCGGCACACGGCGATGGCGATTCAGCAGATCGTCATGCTGGCGGAACTGGCGGTGAACCGGATGCTGGATAACGTTGCCATCCCGAAACCTGCGCCACACAGCTGATCCAATGGGGAAGTGGCTTTTGTGGCGAGGGAGCTTGCTCCCGCTTGAGTGCGCAGCACTCACACATTCGGCAATAGTTGCCAGAATCTTGGGGCCGCTACGCAGCCCAGCGGGAGCAAGCTCCCTCGCCACAAAAGCCCGGTTCCGCAGGTTTAGGCGTAGGACAGGGATTTCTCTTCCAGCAGATCCTGATACAACTGCGTCCACTTGTGGCCCATTTCGTCAGCCGTGAACAACTGCCGATAACGGGCTTCCGCTTTAACCCCCATTTGCGCCGCAAGCGTCGGGTTTTCCCACAGGGTGCGCATGGCTTCACGAAATGCCTGTGGATGACTCGGCGGCACCACCAGCCCGGTTTCGTTGTGGATGTTGATGTAGCTGGTGCCGGTGCCGATTTCGCTGGAGATCATCGGTTTGCCGTACATCGCGCCTTCGAGCAGCGAGATGCCGAACGCTTCGGAGCGCAGGTGCGATGGAAACACGATGGCGTAACTCAGTTGCAGCAGCGCGACCTTGTCTTCGTCCCCCAGACGCCCGAGAAAGTGGATATTGCGTAAACCCAGCGCCGCCGCCTGGGCGTGCAGTTCGGTTTCCAGCGGCCCGGCACCGACGATGACCACCGGGTAATCCACGTCTTTCAAGGCGTCGAGCAGGATGTGCAGGCCTTTGTAATAGCGCATCACGCCCACAAACAGGAAAAACTTATCCCCAAGCGTTTGCCGCCAACGGGCCATGCGTTCGCTATCGGCCTGTGGATAACCGGCCTTGTTCAGGCCATAGGGGATGACCCGGGTCTTGTCCTGAAACTGCTGCAACACATCACTGGTGTGCAGGTAGTTGGGGGACGCGGCGACGATTCGGTCGGCGCTTGCGAGAAAGCGGTTCATCAGTGGCCGGTAAAGTTTGAGCAGGTGTTTCTGGCGAATGATGTCCGAGTGGTAGGTCACTACGCTCGGCTTGTTCATGCCGCTGAGGAAATGCACCAGGTCCATGAACGGCCACGGGAAGTGGTAATTGACCACGTCCGCCTCGGCAGCCATTTCACGAAACTGTTTGAAGACACTGTAGGAAAACCCCGTGGAGGCGAACTGAATGTCGAGTTTGGCCCGATGCACCTCGTGCTGCCCCAGTTGCACCACGGGCGGCGTCGGATCGGCACTGAGCGTCAGCACCTGGCCTTCAATGCCATGCTGGGCGCCGCTTTCGCACAACTGGAAGATCACTTGCTCGATCCCCCCGACCGAGTCTGGCAGGTACGTCTTGAAGAAATGAAGAACTCGCATTCAACCTCCCATGGCCTGGCGGTAGGCGCGGGCGGTGACCTTCGCGCAACGCTCCCAGGAAAAAATCCTTGCCTGCTGCAACCCGGCATCCGAGCATGCCTGCCAATGCGCTTGATCGTCGATCAGACGGTGCATCGCATCACGCAAGCCGTCTGGATCGTCAGGTTCAATATAGTTGCCCGCCATGCCTGCGACCTCGGGCATGGCCGAGCGTCGGGTCAGGATCACCGGCGTGCCGCTGGCCATGGCTTCCAGCACGGGTAGGCCGAAGCCTTCATAGAGCGACGGAAAAATCAGCGCCCGAGCACCGGCCAGCAGCTGTGCGACCTGCTCGTCGGGCAGATAACCGAGCAAACACACATGACCGCTGGCCAATGCCTGGTGTAGCTCCTCGTTGAATTGCTCGCGCTGCCAACCGGCCATGCCGACGATCAGCAGCGGAAAGCGCTGACGCAATGCTTCCGGCAGTTGGGCGTGGGCGCGCAGGGCCAGAGTGAGGTTCTTGCGTGGCTCCAGGGTGCCGACGCAAAGGAAGTATTCCCGCGCCTCGACCCCATGGGCCTTGAGCACTGGGTCGATGGCCTCGGGTGCACGTGGGTGGAAACGTGCAGCCACGCCCAACGGTGCGACCACAAAACGCTCGGCCGGCAGAGCGAAATAAGCCTGAGCCTCGTCGGCGATGTATTGCGAATCGGTGAGAATAAGTCGCGCCTGTTGCACGCCCTCGGCCAGTCGCCGCTCGATTTCTCGCAGGCGTGCCGGTGGTTGCGTCTCGGGGTAGTGCAGGTGCGTCAGGTCATGCAGGGTGATGACCGTCGGGCCGTCGAACGACAGCGGCCACAGACTGGGTTCGTGATACAGGTCGATTGCCCGGGAGCGGCCCTGATCGAAACGTTTCTGCGCCAGCCAGCGTCGTGCCTGATACGCACCGGGTATCTGCCGCAGCAACGGCGTCAGTCGTGAGTAGCCCGGCATGGCCGCATCGGGTAGCGAAGAACTCCAGCCCCAGCCATGGAACAGCGACAACTCGACATCCGGTTCACTGGCCAGGGCGCTCACCAGTTCGGCAACGTAATGGCCGATGCCGGTGCGTGGGGCCTGGAGGATGCGGGCGTTAAGGGCAATTCGCATGTTGACTCTCAGGCACCGACTCCGGGCTGTTCAGGTTGCGCTCGATCCGTTGCACCAATTGCGCACTTGCCTCGCGCCAGCTCAGCCAGCGCCATTGCTCAAGGCTCAGTGGCGCCGGAAACACGCCAGAGCGTTCCGTGTCGGTCACCAGATTGGCCAGGCTCTGTGGGTCCGCCAGATCAAAATACGCCATGTAGTCGCCACCGATTTCCCGGAAGACCGGAATATCGCTGCCCATCGCCGGTAAACCGCGCTGCATGGCTTCCACCAGCGGCAGCCCGAACCCTTCGACGTAGGATGGGAACACCAGCGCGGTGGCGTGGGAGTAGGCGTGTTCAAGGCTCCTGTCCGAGAGCGTGTTGAACATGAATAAACGCTGGTTCAGCTCGGGATGTTGTCGGATACGTTCAATCAGCGCGTCACACTTCCAGCCAATCTTCCCGGCAATGCATAACCTGGCCTTGGACCCAACGGCCCAGGCGCGCTCGAAGGCGTCGAGCAGGTACGCATGGTTTTTGCGTGGCTCGATGGTGCTGACCATCAGGAACACCGGTTCCGGCGTCTTGAACATCTGCAACAAGCCTCGATCGACCTCGGATCGGGCATCGCTCAAGTCCAGTTCGGAACCGAGGTGGAAATAGTCGAACCAGCGCTGCTGGACCTGTTGCGGACCGATCCGGCGCAGCATTTCCTGACGCACCTGATCGCGGATGGTGGTGGAGATCGCCACATAACCGTCGGCCGTGCGGGCGATCCAGTCGAACCAGTCGTTGAACACCTTGACCAGCCCGGCGTCGCAAAATTGCGGGTGGGTCAGCGGGATCAGGTCATAAATCACCGAAACGATGCCGACCCCGTCACGCTTGAGTTGTTCGGCCAAGGGGAAAAAGTTGGCGTGCCAGGACGAATCGAGCAAAACCAGCTGATCGCCGGCCCGATGCTGCAACGGCACGCAGCGTTCGGGGATTTGCTTACCCTTGAGTGCCCGATCAAGCAGGCGCATCGGCAGGCTGAAGCACGCAAACGCACCAAGGCGACAACCGACATACAGCACCCGTCGGGCGAAATGCGACTGGCTGAAGGGGCGACGCCGTTCCAGTGTGCGGTGACGCAGCCAGAACGTATTGGCCCACTGTTCCAGCTTCACGCGCAGGCTCATCAGATTGAGTGTCGGTGACTTCAACGGCGCCAGGCTCTTCACCTGATAGAGGCTGCCATTGATCATTACGACCGGGATGCACTCGCGCTTTGCGTCGGCCGTGGGCAGTTGTTGAATGACGTTGCGTACGACACGTTGTATGCCTGAGTTGGCGTTTGGATGTTCGAAGACGTAGGTGCATTCCACCAATAATCGGCTCATCGGGACACTTCCGGGTCAGCTGTGTGCACACTGTTTTCGCTGGAGCGGGTGATGGTGGTCTGCGCCTCCAGCCACGAGCAGCCGACGAAGTCTTCCTGGCGATTGTTGATCACATGGAAGACCAGGCCGTAGTCGCGCCATTCGAAATTGCGATCCAGGTGCGAGTCCAGGCGCGACAGGCTCAAGGCGACCGAATAATTGCCTTTGCCCAGGCGCATGTCGAAGGCGAAGCGGAAGGTGACACGCTCACCGGCACTCAGATCGGTGACGGGTTTGTCCAGGCGATGGGTGTTGATGCCATAAATCGCCTGGCCCAGACGATCTTTGATCATGAAGCCCAGAATCAGTCGTTCGATGTCCTTACGGACTTCGGTCTGTACTTCCAGCACCATCGGCTGGCCAACCTCCGCCACTTCGACGCAGCGCCCCTGCGCGTCGAGCAGGCGCACGCTGAGAATCCCGGCCTCACCGGTACCGGAAATGGTTTGCACCTGACCGTTGGCGAGCATCTCCTGGCGCACCGTCTGGCCTTCGCGCTGGGCGAGCATGGCGTTGTAGTAGTCCATGACTTCTTCGGGTTTGCCACGCATGGCCATGCGCCCGCCTTCCAGCAGAATGGCGGTGTCGCAGATCGACTGAATGGCCGAGCGGTCATGGGAGACGATCAGCAGGGTAGTGCCGGCCTTGCGGAAGTTGCGGATGCGATCGAAGCTTTTGTGCTGGAAATAGGCGTCGCCCACCGACAGTGCTTCGTCGACGATCAGAATGTCCGGGCGCCGCGCGGTGGCGACGCTGAACGCCAGGCGCATCTGCATGCCGCTGGAATAGGTGCGCACCGGGTGATCGATGGCGTCGCCGATTTCGGCAAAGCTTTCGATTTCCGGCATCAATGCTTCGATTTCTTCTACCTGCATCCCCAGCAACTGGCCGGCCATAAAGGCGTTCTGTCGTCCGGTAAAGTCCGGGTGAAAACCCATGCCCAGTTCGAGCAACGCGGCCACTCGACCTTCCAGTTGAATCTGTCCGCAGGTTGGCTGGGTGGTGCCGGTGATCATCTTCAGCAGTGTGCTTTTGCCCGCGCCGTTGACGCCGACGATGCCTACGGCTTCACCGGGTTTGATCTCAAAATCGACACCTTGCAGGATCCAGTGCAGGTGGTGGTGGGTTCCGGAAAACGGTACCAGCCATTCGAACAGCCGGCTCCAGCGATTCGGATACTGTTTGTAGGCCTTGCCCAGGCCACTGACGCGTATATGTCCCATCAGAGCTCGTCCACCATTTCACCGACACGCTGACGGAACAGTCGCAGCGCCATGACGCAGAACAACAGCCCGATCACGATCAACGGGATCAGTGAGTTCCAGTCCGGCCATTGGTTGTAGAGGAAGACGTTCTGGTAGCTGTTCATCAGGGCGGTCATCGGGTTGAGCCCGATCAGGTGCTGGATGCCCGGCGGCAGGATCGAGATCGGATAAACGATCGGCGTCAGCCAGAACCAGAATTGCAGGCAGATGCCGAACAGCTGTCCGACATCACGAAAGAACACGTTGAGAATGCCGAGGATCATCCCCAGGCCGGCGGCGAAGATCACTTGCAGGATCAGTAGCGGCACCAGCGCCAGCAAGGCCATGCCGGGCAACCGCCCGCTGATCAGCAGAAAACCGAAGAACAACCCCAGAATGATTGCGAAGTTGATGCCGGCATTGAGCAGGGCGATCACCGGCAGGCAGATGCGCGGGAAGCTGATTTTCTTCAGCAGGTTGGCATTCTCCAGAAACATGCTCTGGCTGCGTGTGGTGATTTCCGAAAACAGGCCCCAGGTCAGCAGGCCGGCGCACAGGTAAACGCTGTAGGCCAGGCCATCGTCCACGCCCGGCAAGCGGGCGCGCATGATCTGGGAGAAGATCACCGTGTACACGACGATCATCGACAGCGGGTTGAGCACGGTCCACAGGGCGCCGAACAGTGAATTGCGATAACGCGCCTGAAACTCTCGCTTGACGCTACCGAGGATGAATCCGCGGTAATTGCGCAGCGAGCGGTACAGATTAAGTAGCATTCAAACCGTCCTGCCGTATTGGTCTTCGAAGCGGACGATATCGTCCTCCCCAAGGTATTCGCCGCTTTGCACTTCAATGATCACCAGGTCGATCACGCCGGGGTTTTCCAGGCGGTGCTTGTGCCCGGCGGCAATGAACGTCGATTCGTTCTTGGCCACCAGGTGCGTACCGGAGCCGTTGTTGGTGACCTTGGCCATGCCTTCGACCACCACCCAGTGTTCATTGCGGTGATGGTGCATCTGCAGCGACAACTTGGCGCCGGGTTTGACCACGATGCGTTTGATCTTGAAGCGCGGTCCTTCCTCGAGCACGGTATAGGTGCCCCAGGGGCGGCTGACCGTACGGTGCAGGCGATAGGCTTCGTGCTTTTCGTCCTTGAGCTGCCGGGCCACCCGGCGTACGTCCTGGGCGCGGTCGGCGTGGGCGACCAGCACTGCATCGGCGGTGTCGATGATGATCAGGTTATCCACACCCACTGCCGCGACCAGCCGGTCTTCGCTCTGGATGAAGTTGTCGTGGCTGTCGATGAAGATCGCATCGCCGCTGGCGCGATTGTTCTGTGCGTCGGCCGGCACCAATGCCGCCACGGCGCCCCAGGAACCGATGTCGCTCCAGTCGAAACCGGCCGGCACCACGACCACTTTGTCGGAGTGTTCCATCAAGGCGTAGTCGATGGAGATGTCGGTGATCTCGGCGAAATGCATGGGCGACAGTTCCTGCTGCAGGCAACCGCCGGTTTCCACCGGTGCACTGGCCGCCATGCAGGCACGCGCCTGTTCAAGCAGCCGGGGTGCATGAAGGTGCAACTCGGCCAGCAGCGTGGCCACCGAGAAGCAGAACATCCCCGAATTCCACAGGAAGTTACCGCTCTCCAGATAATGCGTGGCGGTTTGCAGGTCGGGTTTTTCGACGAAGCGCTGCACCTTGGCCGCGCCTTTATCGTCCAGCGGCGCACCGGTTTCGATGTAGCCGAAACCGGTTTCCGGGGCTGTCGGCACGACACCGAAGGTCACCAGATGACCGGTCCTGGCCAGCGCCACGGCGTGCTCGACCGCGCTCTTCAGGGCGTCTTCGTTGAGAATCAGATGGTCGGCAGGCATCACCACCATGATCGCTTCATCGCCGTGCAGGGCTTGTAGCGAAAGGGCCGCCGCCGCGATGGCCGGGGCCGTATTGCGGCCCGTCGGCTCGAGTAGAAAATGCCCGCGATGGCGCTCCAGGCGCGCATCCTGATAGTGATCCTTGCTCTGGAAGTAGTAGTCGCGGTTGGTCACCGTGACGATGTCGCCCCAGCCATCGAGCAAACCGGCCGCACGCCGATAGGTCTTGCCCAGCAGCGACTGGCCGTCGGGTAAAGCCATGAACGGCTTGGGATGACCTTCACGAGACACCGGCCACAAACGGGTCCCGGCACCGCCGGAGAGAATCACGGGAATCAGCATGGCCTACTCCTTGGCTACGCGTTTCATGTCCGCATCCATCATCATGCGGATCAAGGTGTCCAGATCGGTTTTTGGTTTCCAGCCCAGAACGCGCTGGGCCTTGGCCGGGTTGCCAAGCAGCACCTCTACCTCGGCCGGGCGGAAGAACGCCGGGTCGATCTTCACGTAGTCACGGTAGTTGAGGTCGATGTGATCGAAAGCGATCCGGCACATTTCGCGCACGGTGGTGGTCACGCCGGTGGCGACCACGAAATCGTCAGGCTTGTCCTGTTGCAGCATCAGCCACATGGCTTCGACGTAGTCGCCGGCGAACCCCCAATCACGCTTCGCGTCGATGTTGCCCAGGCGCAGTTCCTGCTGTTTGCCCTGTTTGATGCGGGCGGCAGCGTCGGTGACCTTACGGGTCACGAACTCGATACCGCGCAGCGGTGATTCGTGGTTGAACAGGATCCCGCTGCTGGCGTGCAGGTTGAAGCTTTCGCGGTAGTTGACGGTGATCCAGTGGCCATAGAGCTTGGCCACACCGTAAGGGCTGCGCGGATAAAACGGCGTGTTTTCATCCTGCTGCTCGGCCTGAATCAAGCCGAACATTTCGCTGGTGGACGCTTGATAGAAGCGGGTGTGCGGACTGAACTGGCGGATCGCTTCGAGCAGATGGGTTACGCCCAGGCCGTCGACGATGCCGGTGGTCACCGGTTGATCCCAGGAGGCGGCGACAAAGCTTTGCGCGGCCAGGTTATAGACCTCGTCCGGCGCCGACTTGATCACTGCACGCTGTACCGAGCAGGCATCGGCCATGTCGCCGTCCAGATAGACGATATCGCCCTCGATCCCCGTCTCGCGCAAACGCCAACGCGAATCGCTGCTGCGCCGCGCTACCAGGCCGTAGACTTTGTAGCCTTTGTCGAGCAACAGTTTGGCCAGATATGCGCCGTCCTGGCCGGTGATCCCTGTGATCAGTGCACTTTTTGTCATTGTTCTTTTACTCGCTTCTCCCAGTCGGACAGGATCGCCCGCAGGGATTGTTGTGTTGTGATTTCAGGCGTCCATCCAGTGGTCTGAGCGAGCCTTGCATGGCTGCCACAAACGCGACGTTGATCGGCGCGACGAAGACGCGCCGGATCCTGAATCAGTTGCATATCGACCCGGGCGAGGTCTCCCAGCTGTTCAATCAAGCTGCGAATGCTTTGCTCGCGCCCCGAGCAAATGTTGTAGACCTGCCCCGGTGTGCCTTTTTCCAGCAACGCCAGGTAGGCCGATACCACGTCGCCCACATCGAGGAAATCGCGGGTGACATCGATGTCACCGACTTCCAGTTGCGGCGCTTGCAGGCCTTGCTTGATCCGGCAGATCTGCCGCGCCGCGCTGGCGATGACGAAGCTGTCCTTCTGCCCGGTGCCGATGTGGTTGAACGGGCGGGCCACCAGCACCGGCCAGTTCTCGCTCAGGCCCCATTGCAGGCTCAGGAATTCCGCCGACAGTTTGCTCACGGCATAAGGATTGCGCGGGCCGGGTGGCTGGAGTTCGGTGATGGGCAGATCGGCTTCGTTGACCTGGCCATAGACGTCACCGGAGCTGACGTACAGGAACGTACCGTTGAAGCCGCGGGCCTTGAGGGCTTGAAGCAGGTTGAGGGTGCCCAGCAGGTTGATATTCAGCGTGCGCGCCGGATCACGGAAGGCTTCGGGGACGAAGGTCTGGCCGGCCAGATGAATGACCGCGTCGGGCATCTCGGGCCACAACCCTTCGAGGCTGTCCGGGTTGCCGAGGTCATAGCGGGAAGGGGCAGGCAGCAGCTCCCATTCCGAGACATCAGCCTTCAGACGCGATTGGATGTGTTGTCCTACGAATCCACTCAGACCCGTCACGAACAGACGCTTTCTCAAGCAGTGGTCCTCAATTCTAAACTTCTGCCATTTCCCACAGAATTGTCCGACAAAACCGGGAAACTTCTCGGAAAGTGGACAGGCGAAGTCATTGTTGTAGTTGTTTGGTCGCCAATCTGTGCCAATTGCGCAGCAATTTCAACAGGTCCCGGCGTGACTGGTCAGTTCTCGTTTTTGCAGGCCTGTTTATTCTCGCCGGACGGTTCACGAACCCTTGATGGATGTGTTTAGAATGCCCCTCGTCACGATTATCCAGCGTTCGCCCGGGTTGTTCCGAGAACCCGCGAAGCTGACCATTAAAACAAGAACATAGACGGGCAGAAGACGATGGACGACGACCGGCAAACGCCGACTCGATCCGTGGCTTTGCCGTCATAGAGTGGGGCTGCCGGGATGGCGGTTTCATCGTGGGATGCCATGAATTTCATTCTTTACTCGGACGTCAACGACAGCTCCATCAGCCAGAGCCTCGGTCGTCCCGAATACAGCTACTACTTCGTGCTCAAGGCTTATCGACCAGTGCTCGAAAGCTTGGGGCGGGTGCATGTGGTGTCGTCGGCCGCCGAAGTCGATCCGCTGTATCGACAGTTGCAACAGGCGGGTCAGGAAAGCCTGTTCCTCTCGTTCTCGCCGCCGCATAAAACCCCAACCGATTTGCAATGCCCGATGGTGTGCGTCGTTGCCTGGGAATTTGACTCGATCCCGGCCGAGCACTGGGACAACGATCCGCGGCATGACTGGAGCCAGACCCTGGCACGTCATGGTCAGGTGATTACCTTGTCCAGCCACACCGCCCAGGCCATCCGTCGCACCCTGGGTGAAGACTTCCCGGTGCTGGTGCTGCCCACGCCGTTGTGGGAACGCTTCGCTGATGTGCGTCAGCAGTATCCGAGTACGCCGGTAAACCCGGGCACCACGTTGCAGATCAAGGGCTGCATCATCGACAGCCGTTCCCTGGGGTTGTCGGCCGATGGTTTGATCGCGCCGTTGCTCAACGAGCAGGAGCTGGAAACCCGTAACCTGAGCGTCGAAGCGCCTGAGCCAGAACCCGTAGCGCCACCTCCGCTGACCTTGCGGCGGCGTGGGTTCATTACCAAACATTACCTGCGCGAAGGCTACAGAGCCCTGGCGACCAACACTGAGCACCGACCGCTGTTTTTGCTCAAGCACAACCTGCTGATGTGGTATCGCGAAGCTGTTCGTGATCTGGTGCCCGATGCCGCCCGCCCGCAGTTGGCCCGGTTTCGCTCGCCACCGCCATTGCCGGAACCATTGCCGCTGGCGACAACCGAGAGCGAAGCGCTGGCGTCGGCCGAGCACCCGCAAGCCTGTCTGCCCGATACCCGCGAACGGGTTGAAATCGAGGTCAGCGGCGTGGTGTACGTGAGCGTGTTCAACCCCGACGACGGCCGCAAAAACTGGCACCATCTGATCACTGCGTTCTGCTGGGCCCTGCGTGATGCCGAAGACGCCACGCTGGTGGTGAAGATGACTCAGAACGACCTGTCGATCTATTACGTCGAAATGATCACCTTGCTGTCGCAGCTTTCGCCCTTCGCCTGCCGAGTCGTGGTCATGCACGGCTATCTGCAGGACGAGGAGTTCGCCAGGCTTTACGGCGCGGCGAGTTTCTACGTCAACGCGTCCCGCTGCGAAGGCTTGTGCCTGCCATTGATGGAATTCATGGCCTGCGCCCGACCGGTGATTGCGCCGAACCACACGGCGATGCGCGACTATATCGATGAGCGGGTGGCATTCGTCGTCAAGTCCAGCCATGAGCCGACGATCTGGCCACAAGACGCACGCATCCTCTATCGCACCCTGCGCCATCGACCAGACTGGGGCTCGTTGAAAGCCGCCTATGAGGACAGCTACGCCATGGCCAAAAACCGCCCGCAGGCTTATCAGGCGATGGCCACGGCCGCGAATGAGCGCATGCGCGATTACTGCAGCTTTGCGCCGGTGCAGCAGCACCTGGCGCAATTTCTCGGGAAGGCGCCGAGCAGCGGAACCACGCCGCAGGCAGCCGAGGCGGGGACTGCATCATGCTGATCATCATTCATTCGGAAACCAACAAGAGCAATATCCAGCAGAACCTGGGACGGCCCGAGTACAGCTACTACTTCGTCCTCAAGGAGTTCCGCCCGGTGCTGGAGCGACTGGGTCAAGTCATTGAAGTCAGCAACCCTGACGAGTTGGTCGATCGCTTGTATTTCGACTGCTTGAGTCGTGGCGAGGACTGCATCTTCCTGTCGTTCTCGCCGCCGCACCGCACGCCGGTTCATTACGCGTGCCCGACCATCCCGGTGTTCGCCTGGGAGTTCAGTACCATCCCCACCGAAAGCTGGCAGGGCGAACCCCGTCACGACTGGCGCGTGGTGTTGGGCGCGTCCGGCATGGCGATTACCCACTCGAGCTTCACGGTAAAAGCGGTGCGCGACGTGATGGGCGCCGATTATCCGATCTGTGCCATTCCTGCGCCGGTGTGGGACCGCTTTGCCGCACGCGGCGAGCACCTGACCAAGCGCCCGGTGGTGGAACCGGTGTGGCTGAACCTGCGTGGCCTGTTGATCGATAGCCGCACTACGGATTTGCGTCCCTATGGACCGCCGGCGTTGTGCGAAGGGACACCGATCTCGTTCGCCGGGCCGCCGCGCGATTGCCAGTTGCTGCTTGAAGGCGTGGTTTACACCTCGGTGTTCAACCCCTACGACGGGCGCAAGAACTGGCAGGACATGATCAGCGCGTTCTGCACCACATTCCGCGACACCCCCGATGCAACCCTGGTGTTGAAACTCACGCACCATGACATCGCGAACGCGCTGAACGACATGCTGCACCATCTCTACAAGAACCAGTCCTACCTGTGCCGGATCGTGCTGATCCACGGCTATCTGGCCGATGTCGATTACGAAGGGCTGGTTCAGGCCACCAGTTACGTGGTTAACAGTTCATTTGGCGAGGGACAGTGCCTGCCGCTGATGGAGTTCATGTCCTGCGGTAAACCGGCGATCGCGCCGCTGAACACGGCAATGGCCGACTATGTCGACAGCGACAATTCATTCATCGTCCATTCCACTGACGAGCTGACGGCCTGGCCCCACGATCCCCGGGCGGCCTATCGCACACTGCGTTACGTGACGGATTGGGATTCGTTATGTACGGCTTATCGCGCCAGTTATGACGTGGCAAAAACCGATGTCGAACGCTACGCCAGGATGTCGGCTCATGCGGTCCGTAACCTGGAGCGGTTCTGCAGCCAGGCCAGCACCGAACAGCGTCTGCTGACGTTTTTCGAACAACGGTTACAACGTGCCAGGACGTTGCCCGTGGAAGCCTCGGGCGCATGATCCGGCGCTTGCTCGCACGACTGTGGCCGGCATCGCTACCGGCGCCAGCACCGCTGCCTGCACCGGTCGGCAGCGTATCGCCGCGGGATGTCGGCTTGCACGACGCCATACTCGACGGCTGGTTTTGCGGCGACAGCGGTGAATTGCTCAAGGGCTTTGCGATCACGGCGCACGACACCTTGCTGGATGTCGGTTGCGGTGAGGGCGTTGCGACGCTGTTTGCGGTGCGTCAGGGCGCCTCGGTGATTTTTACCGACAGTGAACACGACAAGGTTCGTGACCTGGCCAGGCAAGTGGACGCGCAGACGGACAAGCCAAACCTGGGGCTGGTCAGCAATAGCTTGCCGTTGCCGCTGGCCGATGGTTGCGCGAGCAAAGTCGTGTGCATGGAAGTGCTCGAACACATCGACCAGCCCGAGCCGTTCATGGCCGAGCTGGTGCGCATGGGCCGTCCAGGGGCGCAGTATCTGCTCAGCGTGCCGGCGCCGGTGGGCGAGCATTTGCAGCAGGGCATCGCCCCGGCCAGTTATTTCCAGTCGCCCAATCATGTACAGATCTTTACCCCGGAACGCTTCGCCGCCCTGGTGGAGGACGCCGGTCTGGTGATCGAACATCGGCAGGCCAGCGGGTTTTTCTGGGTGATAGGCATGATCTTCTTCTGGGCCAGCGAGCGCGCGGCCGGGCGCGACCTGGGCGGCGCAGTGCGTGACCGGATTCAAACGCCGTATCCGCCGCTGATGGAGAGCTGGGCGAAAACCTGGCAAGACCTGTTGGCGCGACCTGACGGCCTGGCGATCAAGCAGCTGCTCGATCAGCTCATGCCCAAGAGCCAGGTGATCATTGCGCGCAAACCGCTGACGACCGGCTCAACGGCCGGGACCGCGCCATGAGTAGTCGACGGATTCTCGACATCGAGTTGTTGCGCGGAGTCGCCGTGCTCGGCGTGCTGGTGCATCACCTGCAAAGCGTGCCGTTTCCGGGAGGGCTGCCGGGCTTCGAGTCGGGCATGGACTACGGGCAATTCTGGTGGGGCGTGGACCTGTTTTTCGTGATCTCGGGGTTTGTGATCGCCCGTGGCCTGATTCCGCAGTTGCGCGGATGCCAGACACCGCAGGCGTTCTGGCAGGAAACCCGCGACTTCTGGATACGCCGGGCCTTTCGTCTGTTGCCGTCCGCCTGGTTGTGGCTGCTACTGATGTTGTCGGGTGCGTTGTTGTTTAACCATTCGGGTGCCTTTGGCACGGTGCAGGCCAATTTGCAGGCGACGCTGGCGGGCTTTCTGCAGTTTGCCAATTTCCGCTTCGCCGAAAGCTTCATGCGCTTCGAATACGGCGCCAGTTTCGTGTACTGGAGCCTGTCCCTTGAAGAGCAGTTCTACCTGTTGCTGCCGCTACTGATTCTCGTCTGTCGCAAACGGTTGGTGTGGGTGTTGCTGGCCTTGGTCGCCGTGCAGCTGTTTACCTGGCGCTCGGCCTTGTTGATGAGCATCAGGACCGACGCCCTCGCACTGGGCGTGTTGCTGGCGATGTGGAGTTCAAGGCCGAGTTATCTGGTTTGGGAGCCGCGGTTGTTGAGCCGTCGTTGGGCAGGCCCGTTGATGCTGATCGGTTTGGCGGCGGTGTTGAGCGTGATGGCGAGTCCACCGTTCAATCTGGCGAGTTACCGGACGGGAGCACTTGCCTTGCTGTGCGCGGTGCTGGTGTGGATCGCTTCCTACAATCGCGATTACCTGCTGCCCAAGGGCAAGCTTAAACAACTACTGGTGTGGTTGGGCGCCCGGTCCTATGGCATCTACCTGATTCACATCCCGGCGTTTTTTGCCGTGCGCGAAGGCTGGTTTCGTTTCGCGCCCGGCGGTTCGCAGGACGTGGCAATGCAGCCGGCATTGGCGTTGTTGTGTGCCATAACCCTGATCGTGCTGCTGAGCGAACTCAACTATCGATTCATCGAGCTGCCCATGCGCAACCAGGGTGCCCGTCTGGTGCAACGCTTGCGTGCGTCCCGATCAGCTCTTCCATCCTCTGGAGTCACCTCATGCTGAGCCTTTTGAAGAAACTCACGGCGGGCACGCCTGCTCCAGCTGCCGCGCAGCCGCAGCCGCCAGCACCCTCTGCCTCGGACAAGGTCGACCCGTACATGCTCGGCCTGCACGATGCGATGCTCAGTGGCTGGTTCAACCAGCAAACCGGCGAGCTGTTCAGCGGTTTCCCGGTCAGCCCCGAGGACACGCTGCTGGATGTGGGCTGCGGCGACGGGGGCAACGTGCATTTCTGCGGTATGCGCGGGGCGAAGATCATCATCGCCGACATTGACGCGGCCAAGGTCGAAGCGACTCGTCAGCGCCTGAGCGACACGCCGGCGCGGGGCGTCGAGTGCCACGTCACCGACTGCAACCCATTGCCGATTGCCGACGCGACCGCGACCCGGGTGGTGTCCACCGAAGTGATCGAACACGTCGACGATCCGGCGCAGTTCCTCGCCGAACTGGTGCGGGTCGGCAAGCCTGGAGCGCTGTATTTGCTCAGCGTTCCACACCCGAGTTCTGAAGACCTGCAAAAAGACATCGCCGCGCCGGAGTATTTCCAGAAGCCCAATCACATTCGCATCATCAGCGAGGAGCAATTCAAGGCGATGGTGAGCGACGCCGGCCTGGAAATCATCAGCCACAGCCAGTACGGGTTCTATTGGTCGATGTGGATGCTGTTGTTCTGGGAAGCCAAGGTCGATTTCAGCAACGCCGACCATCCGCTGCTCAATCATTGGGCCGACACCTGGCAAGCCGTTCTGTCCTCGCCACGGGGCGTGCAGATCAAACAGGCGCTGGACGCGGTCGTGGCGAAAAGTCAGGTGATCATTGCCCGTAAGCCGATAGCTGAGTAGGCTGCCGGGAATTCGTAACCGATCAATTGTGGCGAGGGAGCTTGCTCCCGCTGGGCTGCGAAGCAGCCCCTTCATATCATCAGACACACCACATTGGGTGCATTTTGCGACTGCTGCGCAGTCGAGCGGGAGCAAGCTCCCTCGCCACAGAGGATGAGGGGTTCATTGTGTTTTTCATTCGCCTGTCGGCCTTACTTGGTGCATTGCTGTTGCTCAACGGTTGCGAGCAACCGGACGCGCCGCCGCTCGATCAGCAACTCTATATCTGGCAACGGCAATGGACGCCGGCCCATGAAGCCGCGCTGCGCGACAGCCGCACCGATTTCTCGACCTTGCGCGTGCTGGCCTTGCAGGCATTTCCACAGTCTGGCTGGAGCCGGGCACGGATTGATCCGGCGCTGCTCAAGGGTGATGGCCGACCGCTGATTGCGGTGGTTCGTCTGGACGGCCAGCTCAGCGGGCTGGATCGGGACGAGGTCACTGCGCAGATCCAGCAGGTACTCAGCGATTGGCAAGGGCAGGGGCTGACCCTCTCCGGCGTGGAAATCGACCACGATGCGGGCAACGCCCGGCTACCGGCCTACCGCGATTTCCTCACTCACTTGCGTGGCGTTCTGCCGGCGTCCTTGCCACTGAGCATCACCGCGTTGCCGGCCTGGCTCGACAGTTCTGAATTGCCGGCGTTGCTGGCAACGGTCGACAGCAGCGTGTTGCAGGTGCACGCGGTGAGCTATCCGCGGCGTGGACTGTTCGACCCGGATCAGGCACGGCAGTGGGCCAGGGCCTGGAGCCGCAACACATCGAAACCGTTTTATCTGGCGCTTCCGGCGTATGGCGTGGCGCTGTTGCCGGGGGCCGGGGGCGCGCCGGTCGTGGAAAGCGAAGTGCCCATCGAGCGAGGCGGCGAACGTCGGGAGTTGCTGGCGGACCCGCAGCAACTGAGCAAGCTCGGCGCCGAGTTGCGCGCCGATCCACCGGCCCATCTGGCCGGGCTGATCTGGTTTCGCCTGCCCCTGGCCAATGATCGCAGGGCCTGGAGCCTGACGACGCTGGGTGCTGTGGCGCGCGGCGATACGCTCGACAGTCGTGTGGGGCTGAAACTCTCGGCGCAGGACGGCCTCTACGACATCAGCCTCAGCAACCAAGGCAACCTCGACAGCGCCTGGCCCGAACGCTTGACGCTGGCGGTGCAGGGCTGTGAGGGCGCCGATGCGCTGGCCGGTTATGCGTTGCAACAGCGCCCGGATCTGCTTACCTTCACCCGCTTGCGTGACGGTCGAATCCCGGCCGGCGGGCAGCGCGCCATCGGTTGGGCACGCTGCGCACACATTGATCAAGGAGGTTCGAATGTTCACCCGTAACTGGCCCCGCCATGTGCTTTGCCTGAGCCTCAGCCTGCCGTTGGGTTCGGCGCTGGCCTGCGGGCCGGACTTTCCCATGCGCCTGCTGGACAACCGTGGCCAGTCGCTGGCGGAACTGCCGGAAGGCAACTTCAACCTTGAGATCAACCGTCTGGGGCATGCCATCGCGGGACTGAAAAATGTCACCGCCGCCACCAACATTCCGGGGGACGGTTACGGCGATGCGCCCGATTACACTCGTCAGCGCGACACCGCCGAACAGGCCGGTCTGACGCCTGAGCAGCAAGCGCTGGTGAAACAACTGCGCAGCCTGACCGATGCCCGTCAGGTTGAAGAGCAAGGCGCGAACCTGCCGCCCGAGCACAGGCTCTATCTGGCTGGCGCCGTGGCGTTCAACGCCGGTGACCATGGTCTGGCCGCCGACTACTTCCAGAAAGTGCTGGCGCTGCCGGCGGAACAACGCCCGTTGCGTAGCACCTGGGCGGCGTACTCGTTGGGCCGGGCGCTGTTTGCCATGAGTTCAGAAGCAGGCGCGCCCCCTGACCTGTTGGCTCAGTCCCGCAAGGTCTTCGAGCAGACCCGTCAACTGAGCATCGACGGCTTCAGCGACCCGTTGGAACTGGGTGTCGCCAGCCTCGGTGAAGAAGCGCGAGCGGCCCGCACCGCGGGCGACTGGGACAACGCGATCCAACTCTACGCCACGCAGAACCTTCACGGTTCGGCGGTGGGCTACACCTCGCTGAAGCTGTTGATGGCCGATCTGGCGGCGATGCCCGACGAGCAACTGGCCGGGTTGCTCAAGGGCAAAACGGTGCAGCAACTGGTGACGGCGTCGTTGATCAGTCGACTGGGCTGGTCATTCGGTGATCAACCGCCGAACGAACAGAAACTGATCAAACTGCTGCAAAGCAGCACCCGTGGCAGTCTGGATAACGCAGATCGCCTGGCGGCGATGAATTATCAACAGGGCGATTACGCCAGCGCCAAAGCCTTCCTCGAACAGGCCGGTGACGGCGGCCTCGCGTGGTGGTTGCGGGCGAAGCTGGCGGTGCGTGATGGTGATAAGAACGCCGCCGTGGCGGCCTATGCAAAGGCCGCCCAGGCCTTCCCGCAGAACGAATCCTGGGGCGCGCGGCGGACGCCCGACTGGGATAACGAAACGCTCCAGCCCAAGTGCCGGGTCGAGGGTGAAAGCGCGATCCTGGCCCTGCAACGCGGGGATTACCTGCAGGCCTTCGATCAGCTCTATCGCAGCCAGGGCATCTACTGGTTCGACGCGGCCACCGTGGCTGAGCGGGTGCTGACCCTCGATGAACTCAAGCAGTACGTCGACACCCAGGTGCCGGCACCGCCACCGCTCAGCCAGCAGGATCGCGACAATTATGTGCCGTTGTCGGTGGCCGCGAACCTGCGCAATCTGCTCGGGCGGCGTTTGTTGCGTGAAGAGCGCTACGATGAGGCTCCGGCTTACTTCGACAACGTCGATTTGCAGAACAAGGCCAAGGCGTATGGGCAATTGCGTCAGGAGGCGGACGCTGCCTGGTGGCCGACCAAGCGTGCTGCTGCTCTATTTAACGCGGGTTGGCTGACGCGCGAGTGGGGGATGGAAATTCTCGGCTACGAAATGGCGCCGGATTACGCCACGTTCGGCGGTAATTACAGCCTTGAGAGCAGCGAGCTCAAGGTGGGACCATTAGTGGCTGAAGATGAAGTAAAACGTCAGCAGGCCAGCGCTGCACAGCCCGATCAGCGTTACCACTATCGTTATGTCGCCACGGCGTTGGCCAGCCGCGCTGCCGATAATTTGCCGCATACCAGCCAGGCTTTTGCGGCGGTGTTGTGTGCGGCGGCAGGGTGGAACACCAGCCTTGAAGAAGAAAGCGCCTTCTATCAACGCTATGTGAAGGAAGGGCCGTACGTGGATTGGGCGGTGAACTTCGGTCACCGATGTCCTTATCCGGATTTCCAGAATGCAGATAAGCGTTACGTTACTCAGGTGCTGAGCCCGGTCCGCTCGGCATTGCGACCATATAAAAAGTGGCTGCAGATGGGCAGCGTGGTGGTGTTTACCGCGATTGCGCTGGTGTTGATCAACCGACGCCGGCGCAATGCACGATAGTCATCAGGCTTGTTGAACAAAGGTCAGCCGCACTGCAAAACCAATCAACAGGCTGCCAAACAACCACTGCTGTACCCGCTGGGCCGACGGACTGCGTTGCAGCCAACGGCCCAGCGCAGCGCCGACCAGCGCGTAGGCGCTGTCGAACAGCAACCCGACGCCGACCAGCATCATGCCTAGCGTCGCAAATTGCGCGAGCACCGGCCCGGCTTGAGGGTTGATGAACTGCGGCAGCAGCACCGAGCAAAACAGCAGCGCCTTGGGGTTGAGCAGGTTGGTCAGCAAACCGCGCTGGATCGCCTCCGGCCACCGTGGTTTATCGGTCGTTGCGTCTGCACCGTTCAAGCTCGGCAGCATTGTGGTGCGCAGGCATTGAATGCCGATCCACAACAGGTACGCGGCGCCAGCCAGGCGCACCACGTCGAAGGTCCAGGGCGCAGTCTTGAACAGCGTCGCCAAACCCAACGCCGCCAATGCCACATGACAACCGCGCGCCACGCCCAGCCCCAACGCCGTGGCCAGCGCCGCGCCTTTGCCCTGACGCGCACCGGTCTGCAACAGCAGAATCATGTCCGGGCCGGGCAACAGGTAGACCACTGCCAGCGCCACGAAAAACAGCCAGAGTTCTGTCATGTTGCACCCCATTCGTTGTCGATTTGGTGCGGTCAGTCTACGGCCGAGGGGCAGAGCAGGTGGTTGCGTAGTCAGCTTCTATAACTTCGATATTTGGCATAACCTGCCAGCTTGTGATGATCTAACCATCAGGATCTGCCAAACCATGAAACTGGACGCCTACGACCGCAAAATCCTCGCGGCGCTGCAACGGGATGGACGCCTGAGCAACGTGCAACTGGCCGATGAGATCGGCTTGTCGGCCTCGCCCTGTTTGCGTCGGGTCCGGATGCTGGAAGAGGCGGGCGTGATTCGCGGTTATCAGGCCAACCTCGATCGAGATGAAGTGGGACTTGGGCTGACGGTGTTTGTCGGGGTCAAGGTCGAACGGCATAACGATGAACAAGCCGAAGCGTTTCGCCTGGCCGTGACGGCATTGCCTGAGGTGATTTCTGCGTTTCTGGTGTCAGGGGAGTCGGACTTTCTACTGCAAGTGGTGGTGCCGGATTTGCGCGCCTATGACCGTTTCCTTACAGGGCGATTGCTGAAATTGCCTGGCGTGAGCGATATCCGCAGCAACTTTGCAATTCACACGGTGAAGACGCCGGGGGCGCTGCCGTTAGGGCATTTGCCTGGCTGAAAAAGCGAAAAGATCGCAGCGCCCACAGGCGCGTAGGAGCTGCCGAAGGCTGCGATCTTTTGATCTTGGTCTTTGATCTTTGGTCTTTCTAAATCTGCGTCGCCATCCCCTCCACATTCATCGCCGCCTGGCGCAAGGCCTCGGAGCGGGTCGGGTGTGGGTGGCAGGTCAGGGCGATGTCTTCGGCCGAGGCGCTGAACTCCATGGCCACGCAATATTCGCCGATCATTTCGCTGACACTCGGGCCCACAAGATGCACGCCGAGAACTTCGTCGGTGCGTTCATCGGCCAGTACCTTGGCGAAGCCTTCGGTTTCGTGGTTGATCTTCGCCCGGCTGTTGGCGGTGAAGGGGAATTTGCCGACCTTGTAGGCGCGACCTTCGGCTTTCAGCTGTTCTTCGGTCTTGCCGACGCTGGCCAGCTCCGGTTTGGTGTAGATCACGTTGGGGATCAGCTCGTAATTGACCTCGCCAGCCTTGCCGACGATCTGCTCGATGCAGGCCATGGCTTCGTCTTCGGCCTTGTGGGCGAGCATCGGCCCTGAGGTGACGTCACCGATCACCCAGACCCCCGCAGCCTCAGTGCGGTGGCCCTTGTTGGCGAGCATGCCGCGTTTGTCGGTGGCGAGGCCGACGTTCTCCAGCCCCAGGCCTTGGGTGTAAGGACGACGACCAATAGCCACCAACACGTAGTCGGCTTCCAGCAACTCGGCGGTGCCACCTGCTGCCGGTTCGACGCTGAGCTGAACACCGCTCGCTGATGGGGTGGCGCTGGTGACTTTCGAGCTCAACTTGAAGCTGATGCCTTGCTTGCTCAATGAGCGCTGAAGGGTTTTACCGGCTTCAGCATCCACACCCGGGCAGATTCGGTCGAGAAATTCGACGACTGTCACCTGAGCGCCCAGGCGCCGCCATACCGAGCCCAGCTCCAGGCCGATCACCCCGGCACCGATCACCACCAGGTGCTTCGGTACTTCAGTCAGCGACAGCGCGCCCGTGGAGTCGAGGATGCGTCGGTTGTCGATGTCCACGCCCGGCAGGGGAGTGGGCTCGGAACCGGTGGCGATGATGATGTCTTTGGCGTTCAGCCGGGTCTTGCCACCCTGATTGTCGGTCACCGTGACGCTGCCCGGCCCGTCGATGTGGCCCCACCCCTTGATCCAGTCGACCTTGTTTTTGCGAAACAGAAACTCGACGCCCTTGGTCAGCCCTGTGACGCTTTCATCCTTCTGTTTCATCATCTGAGCCAGGTTGAGCACTGGTTTGACCTCGATCCCGAGGTTGGCGAATTCCGCCCCCATGGCCGCGTCGTAGAGCTCGGAGGCATGCAGTAATGCCTTGGACGGCATGCAACCGACGTTCAGGCAGGTCCCGCCGAGGGTGGCGCGGCCTTCCACGCACGCCGCTTTCAAGCCCAACTGCCCGGCGCGGATCGCTGCGTTGTAACCGCCGGGGCCGGCGCCCAGAATCACGACGTCATAGGTGCTCATGGTGCAACTCCTGGATTGAGAGGGACGGGATCGATAAAAAGTAGTCTTCAGTAAAAAATTACGTACGTAATATGTGCGTTTCTCACCATTTCGGTCAAGGCTTCAGCTTGACGACAGGTTCAGCGCTTTTAGATAGAACGATTCAGGACGAAAATTTCACCATTTTCGTTATATCGTAACGAATTGTGATGTGAGCAATGGCTGGGGTGGTATGCAAGTCGATCTCGATGGCGATGAAGCACAGATAGCAGGGCTGCCGCGCTTCCAGCAGGCGGTCGTTCAAGGACGTCGATTGCGCCAATGGGCAATCGGTTTGGGTGCCTTGGCGGCAGTAGGGCTGGTGCTGGCGTTTTTTGTCGGGTTGTTTGCACCGCAGTCGCTCTGGCCCGCGTTGCTGGTCAATCAGGGCGCCGGTTTGCTGGTGCTGGTCGCCGGCCTGCAGTCGGCCTGGTGGATAACGCAGTGGCGCGCACGAGCGATGAATCCACCAGTGTTGGTGCCGGTGGCGATCACTGAAGAAGTCGTTGCTGCCGAAGGCTGGTACGAGCGGTTGCTGGACGGCATCGGTCAGCGGTGGCTGCGCTTGCTGGGGCAGATCGGTGCACCGACGCTTTGGCTTGGCGGCTGGGCGTTGTTGACGTTGTACGGCATCGAGCAAGTCTGGAACCTCGCTTTGTCACCCGCCGCGCTGGGATTATCGGCCAGCGTTGGCGCGGCGTTGTCGTTGCTGCTGGCGTTCGGTTTGCTGGTGCTGGAGCGGCAACTGGCGCAGGAAAACGTCGCCCAATGGCCCGAAGCCGGGTCGTTGGCGCAGCTGACGCGGGTCGCGATTATTGGCCTGGTGCTCAGCGCCTTGTGTCTGTTGTTCGGCAGCGAAACATCGGTCTGGCCGGTGCGTCTGGCGGTGCTGATCGGCTTGCTGCCGGGGCTGGTCGCCGTCGAGTTGTTGCTGCGCGCCGTGTTGTCGCTGTTCAGTCCCCGTCGTGAACAGCTTGAACCGGCCTTGCTGGCGCGAAGCTTCGTCGCCGACATGTTGCGCTGGCCGCCACAGCCCCTGCTCGCATTGCAGCACGAGTTGCACAACCGCTTTGGCATCGACCTGCGACAAATCTGGGCCTTCACCTACATGCGCCGGGCGTTTTTGCCGGTGCTGGCGGTAGTGGCAATCGTCGGTTGGTCGCTCACCGGCATTCATGAAATACCGCTGCAGGGGCGGGGCATCTACGAACGTTTCGGCAAGCCGGTGGAAGTGTTCGGCCCCGGTTTGCACGCCGGTTTGCCGTGGCCGCTGGGTCGCGTGCTGAGCGTCGAGAACGGCGTGGTCCACGAGTTGGCCACCAGCGTGGGCGAAGCATCTGCCCCCGTCGCGGCCGAACCTGCCGAAGGCCCGGCACCGGCCATTGCCAATCGTTTGTGGGACGCCAGCCATGTGAATGACAAATCCCAGGTTATTGCCAGCAGCCGTGCCGACAAGCAGAGCTTCCAGATCGTCAACATGGACGTGCGCTTCGTCTATCGCATCGGCCTGAGCGATCAGGCGGCACTGGCCGCGACGTACAATAGCGCCGACGTGCCGACGCTGATTCGCAGCACCGCCAGCCGGATTTTGGTCCACGATTTTGCCTCGCGTACCCTCGACGGTTTGCTCGGTGAAGACAGGGTAGGGCTCGCCGAAGAAATCGGCCGCGCTGTGCAAGCGGATCTGCAAAAGCTCGACAGCGGCGTGGAAATTCTCGCCACGGTGGTCGAGGCCATTCATCCGCCAGCAGGGGCGGCCAATGCCTATCACAGCGTGCAAGCAGCGCAGATTGGCGCCCAGGCATTGATCTCCCGTGAGCGCGGTGCAGCGGCAGAGGCGACCAACCAGGCGCAATTGCAGGCCAGTGTCGCTCGCGATCAAGCCACAGCCAATGCGCATGAAATCAACTCGAGCGCTCAGGCCGCCGACCTGAAATTTGCCGCCGAGCGAAAGGCTTATGCCAGCGCCGGCCAGGCTTTTGTGCTGGAGCAATACCTCAGCCAACTGACCCAGGGTTTGGCTAATGCCAAGCTGCTGGTGCTCGATCATCGCCTGGGCGGCAGCAGCAATGCGCCGACCATCGACCTACGTACATTCACGCTGCCGGCTGACCCTGCGCCGCCGCGTAATACCGCTCAGCCAGGAGCCGCCCATTGAGCCAGTCGACGCCTATTCACGATCATCACGACCATGATGACCACGCCGGCCACGATCACGGCCATGGCGGGCATCACCACGGCCATCATCACCATCACCACCACGGTGATCCACACGAAGCTGGCCCGTTCCCGTGGCGGCGAATGGGCTGGGCGGCTCTGCTGGTGGCGTTCGCCATTGCGGCGGCGAGCCTGGTGCAAGTGCGCTCGGGGGAGGCCACGGTGATTACGCGCTTCGGTAATCCATCGCGGGTGTTGCTGGAGCCGGGGCTTGGCTGGCGTTGGCCGGCGCCGTTCGAGGCGGCGATCCCGGTGGATCTGCGTCTGCGTACCACCTCCAGCGGTTTGCAGGATGTGGGTACGCGCGATGGTTTACGCATCATCGTGCAAGCCTACGTGGCCTGGCAGGT
Organism: Pseudomonas sp. GW822-FHT02G04; assembly: GCF_058802085.1. NCBI lineage: Bacteria > Pseudomonadati > Pseudomonadota > Gammaproteobacteria > Pseudomonadales > Pseudomonadaceae > Pseudomonas > Pseudomonas sp. GW822-FHT02G04. The sequence goes on along the minus strand of NZ_JBXANU010000003.1, from coordinate 291,601 downwards.
ACAGGGCGACCCGGACAACGTGCAACGCTTTATGCGCGCTGTGCAGAATCAACCCGATGAAGCCGCGCGGCAGATTCGTACCTTTGTCGGCTCGGCGCTGGAAACCACTGCCAGCAGTTTCGACCTGGCCAACCTGGTGAACACCGACGCCAACCAGGTGCACATCGCCGATTTCGAAGCGCAGCTGCGTCAGCAGATCGATCAGCAGTTGCTCACCACCTATGGCGTGCGAGTGCTGCAAGTCGGCATCGAGCGTTTGACCCTGCCGTCGGTGACACTTACCGCGACGGTCGATCGTATGCGCGCCGAGCGTGAAACAATCGCCACTGAACGCACGGCCATCGGCAAACGCGAAGCCGCGCAAATACGCTCTGCGGCCGAGCGTGATGCGCGCATCGTGCAAGCCGATGCGACGGTGAAAGCCGCAGACATCGAAGCCCAATCCCGCGTCGAAGCCGCGCAGATTTACGGCCGGGCCTACGCCGGTTCACCGCAGCTCTACAATTTGCTGCGTTCGCTCGACACCTTGGGCACTATCGTCGCACCGGGCACCAAACTGATTTTGCGTACCGATGCGGCGCCGTTCCGGGTGTTGGTTGATGGCCCACCGACGCTCGATAACAAGTCCGGGTCGCAGCCATGAGTTTGGTTCCACGTGGAACAAATGAGTTGAGTAGCCCTTGGATTCAGGCTGGGCGCTTGGCTTTTCTCGCGCTTTACGCTGTGACCGTGCTGGCTGCTTTGGCGTGGGCATTTTTCAATGTGCGGCAGATCGACCCGCAGAATCGTGCGGTGGTGCTGCACTTCGGCGCACTGGATCGCATTCAAAATACCGGTTTGCTGTTGGCGTGGCCGCGACCGTTTGAGCAGGTAATTTTGTTGCCGGCAGCGGACCGGGTGATCGAGCGTCGGGTGGAAAATTTGCTGCGCACCGATGCCGCGTTGCAGGCCGACCGGGTGGCGAGCTTCGCCACACCCATCAGCGATGCGCTCGCTGGCTCCGGTTATCTGCTGACCGGTGATGCGGGTGTGGTGCAGCTGGATGTGCGGGTGTTCTACAAAGTCACTGAACCTTATGCCTTCGTTCTTCAGGGTGAGCATGTGTTGCCGGCTCTGGATCGACTGGTGACGCGCAGTGCCGTGGCACTCACCGCGGCGCGAGACCTGGACACGATTCTGGTGGCTCGACCGGAACTGATTGGTGCCGACAATCAGGCTGCCGAACGTCGCGAACGTCTACGCGGCGATTTGGTGCGGGGCATCAATCAACGCTTGGCCGAACTGACGACAACCGGGCAGGGCTTGGGTATCGAAGTGGCGCGGGTCGATGTGCAATCGAGTTTGCCCGGCCCGGCGGTGAGCGCATTCAACGCCGTGTTAACCGCCAGCCAGCAAGCTGACAAGGCCGTGGCCAATGCGCGCACGGAAGCCGAGAAGCTGACTCAGTCCGCCAACGAGCAAGCCGACCGCACGCTGCAAGTGGCTCACGCCCAAGCCAGCGAGCGCTTGGCCAAAGCCTCCGCCGACACCGCCACAGTGTTGAGTTTGGCCAAGGCGCAACAGCAGGGCACCGACCCGCAAATGCTGCTGCGTATTTACCGTGAGCGGATGCCGAAGATTCTCGGGCAGGCCGGCTCGGTGACGACGGTCGATCCGAAAGACGATTCCCGCCTGATCATTCAGGGAGCTGCACAATGACTGCCCAAACCGCCGCCGCGCCGAGCATGTTGTCCTCGGCTGAACAACGTAGCGCCGCGCGCCAGTTGACCCTGGCCATGCTTGCGCTCGGGTTGCTTGCGCTCGGCCTGATCTGGCGCTGGTTGTCACCGGAGCAGACCGGGGTCAGCCAATTGCTGCTGGGTTTTGCCTCGTTGCTGGTGGCCGTGCCGGTCATGCGCTCTGCGTGGTACAGCCTGCGTTATCCGAGCCTGCACGGGATCACCGATCAGTTGATCGCCCTGGCCATGCTCGGCGCCTGGGCTACTGGCGATCTGCTCACTGCGGCACTGCTGCCGATCATCATGATCTTCGGCCATGTGCTGGAAGAGCGCAGCGTGATCGGCTCCCAGGAAGCGATTCATGCCCTCGGCAAACTGACGCGCAGCCATGCGCGCAAGATTCAGGCTGACGGCGCCATCGTCGAAGTCGATAACAGCACACTCAAGTCTGGCGACCTCGTTGAAGTGCGCGCCGGTGATCGCGTGCCGGCCGATGGCCGGGTGTTGTCCGGTCAGGCAAGCCTCGACACGGCATCGATCACCGGTGAGTCGGTGCCCATAGAGGCCGTTGTGGGCATGCCGGTGTTCGGCGGGGCGATCAACCTCGATGGCCTGTTGCGCATTGAAGTGACCCGCACCGGTCACGAGTCGACACTGGGTAAAGTCATCGCGCTGATGCAAAACGCCGAACGTTCCAAGCCACCGATCACGCGTTTGCTCGAACGCTACGCCGGTAGCTACATGGTGCTGGTGTTGCTGCTGGCGGCCGTAACCTGGTTCGTCACCAACGATGCCCAGGCGATGCTTGCGGTGTTGGTGGCGGCCTGCCCTTGTGCGCTGGTGTTGTCGGCACCGGCTACAGCGATTGCCGGGGTGGCGGTGGCGGCCCGGCATGGAATTCTGATTCGCAGCTCGGCGTTCCTCGAGGAATTGGCGGACCTGACGTCGTTGGTGGTCGACAAGACCGGGACCCTGACCTTCGGCACCTTGCGCCTGCAATCGATCGACAGTCCGCTGGAAGATCGCAGTCACGTACTGAAACTCGCCGCCAGCCTTGGCTCTGCCAGCAGCCACCCGGTCAGCCGCGCGTTGGCCGGGTTGGTTACCCAGGAACATTTCCTGCTGCTCTCTGACATTCGCGAGCGTCAGGGGCTGGGTGTTGTGGCGATGACCGAGCAGGGCGAAGCGGCCCTCGGTCGTCCGGAGCTGTTCGCGCAATTGGGCATTTTCACCTCAGCTGTTCCCGAACACGATGGCCCGATTGCCGGGCTGGCACTCGACGGTGAATTTCTCGCTTGGCTGTTGCTCGCCGACAGCGTCAAACCCGAGGCGCGATTTGCCCTGAGCGAGTTGCGTGAACTCGGCCTGGGTCGTCAGTTGTTGCTGACCGGGGATCGACAAAGCGTGGCTCATACGCTGGCCCGGGATGTGGGCATCAGCGATGTCGAAGCCCAGGCTTTGCCCGAGGACAAACTCAATCGCGTGTTGAAAGAAATCGACAGCGGTTTCCGGCCGATGGTGGTGGGAGACGGCATCAACGATTCCCTGGCACTCAAGGCCGGTGTGGTCGGCGTGGCCATGGGCGCGGGCGGCGCGGACATCGCGCTGGCCTCGGCCGATATCGTACTGATCGGCAGCGACCTGCGTCGTCTCGGAACCTGTGTGCGCCTGAGTCGCCAATGCCGGCAGACTTTACAGGTGAACGTAATCATCGGTCTGGGCTGGACCCTGGCGATTGTCGCCTTCGCCGCATTCGGCTGGCTGGGCGCGGCAGGGGCGATGATTGCCGCACTGTTGCACAATTTGAGTACGTTATTGGTGCTCGGTAATGCCGGGCGTTTGCTGCGTTTTCAGGAGCCTTTGCTCAAGCTCAAAGATGAGGTTTGAGCGAGGCGAAAAGTTTTTTCATCACCTCTGTAACGCCGTCAGGGCAGCGCTCTCTAGTGCTGTGTCGGGACTGAACAACCTTCCAGCCGACACCCCTGACGATTACTGAGGATATACAAATGAACTTCAAAAACGCCACCGCCGGTGCCGCGCTCGCCTTCGCCGCTGCAACAATGTTCGCAGGTGTTGCCACTCAGGCTCAGGCCGCCGACGCTGCACAGGTTCACTGCTACGGCGTGACATCGTGCAAAGGCATGAATGACTGCAAGACAGCCGAAAACGCCTGTAAAGGTCAGGCTGTCTGCAAAGGGCATGGCTTCAAGGCAATGACTCAGGCCGAATGCATGAAGGCAGATGGAAAAGTCGGCGAGTAACTGACTGCCGAATGCCGTCGCGGTGGCTCTCTTGCCACTGCGGCACTTTGCGAGGAGTCCGCAAAATGTCTGCTTCCCTTTCTTGTCTGGGCTACGGCCTGGGTTTGCGCAGTGCCTACTACCAACAGATTCTTGAACAGTCGCCAGCCGTGGACTGGTTTGAAGTCGTCTCGGAAAATTTCATGGTCCAGGGCGGCAAGGCACTGTACTACCTGGACGCCATTGCCGAACGGTATCCCGTAGTGATGCATGGCGTATCGCTGTCTATTGGCGGTCCTCATGCCCTCGATCCGCAGTATCTGCAACAGCTGAAACTTCTGGCGGAGCGAGTTGAACCGGCATGGATCTCCGATCACTTGTGTTGGAGCCGCGGCAACGCCCATCAACTTCATGATTTGTTGCCGCTGCCGTACACCGAAGAAAGTCTTTATTACGTGGCCGGCCGAGTGCGGCAGGTTCAGGACGTCTTGCAGCGTCCGCTGGTGCTGGAAAACGTCTCCAGTTACGTGCGCAGCGCTGGCGACGAATTCAGCGAATGGGAGTTTCTTGATGCGCTCAGCCGGTTGAGCGACTGTGAGCTGTTGCTGGACATCAACAACGTCTATGTCAGCTCCCGCAATCATGGCTTCGATCCGTGGACATTCATTCAAGGGCTGCCGGCCAAAAAGGTTCGACAGTTGCACCTGGCCGGCCACAGCGACCACGGCGATTACGTGATCGACACTCATGACCAGCCGGTGAGTGATCCGGTCTGGGCGCTCTATCAACAAACCCTGGAACACCTCGGGCCGGTCGCTACACTGCTGGAACGCGATGATCATTTCCCGCCTTTTGAAGAGCTACTTACCGAGTTGCAAAAGGCCCGGGCATTGGGTGATAGCGTGTTGACCCGGAGACTGAGATGCGCCTGAACGACTGGCAGCTGGCCTTTGAAACGTATCTGCTGGGTGAGCAGACAGCAGCCGATACCGCGCTAGGCGCGAGTTTTATGGGGGGGCCGACACTGGATGTGAGCACCGGGCTGGCGATCTATCACAACGCCTATCGGGCAAGGCTTCAGGAAGTTCTGCGCGGCGACTATCCGGTCATTTGGCATTGGCTGGGTGACGATGAATTCGAGCAGCTCGCGGCGGCTTACATTCACCAGTGTCCGTCCGCTCATTACAGCCTGAGGTGGCTGGGTGAAGGGTTCGAGTCGTTTATTCGACAGCATTTGGTGCAAGAGCAAAGTGCAGCGCTGGGGGAGTTGGCGGCACTTGAGTGGGCATTCACGCTGGCGTTCGACGCGCCTGAAGGCGCGCCGCTGACGATACAGGACATGGCCGCCCTGAAGCCTGAAGACTGGCCGACGTTGCGGGTCAGCCCCAGCCCCTCTGTGCAATGGCTTGAGTGTGCTTTCAACAGTGTTGCGTTGTGGCGGGCAGTGAAGGATGAAACCGGGTTCCCCGGCAGTGCAGCGTTAGGGGCCACCCAAGTATTGGTGATCTGGAGAGCGGGGCTGGTTTGTCATTACCGCAGCCTGGAACCTGCGGAGGCGGCAGCTCTAAACGGCTTGTTTCAGGGCGACTGGGATTTCGCTGAACTGTGCTCCGAATTAGCAGTCATCTATGGTGAGGATGCACCCCTTCAGGCTGTTACATGGCTGAAACAGTGGGTTCAGGACGGTTGGTTGCAGCCTCGTGAATCATAGAGAGCAGCTATTAAATCGATAGCCGGCTATTTTTCAAGGATGGACTACCCTCAAATCAGACGTCTGAAAATCAGGGGGATTATCCATGCTCGCGCAACTTCCACCGGCCTTACAGAATCTGCAGTTACCGCTTCGCCTGCGACTCTGGGACGGCCACGAGTTCAACCTGGGGCCGACGCCCAGCGTTACCATTGTGGTCAAGGACCCGCACATGGTTACCCAGTTCACCCATCCGAGCCTGGACGCGCTGGGGGCGGCGTTTGTCGAAGGCAAACTGGAACTGGAAGGCTCCATCAGCGACGTGATTCGTGTCTGCGATGAATGGAGTCAGGCGCTGCTCAACGAAGACGACGATGCGCAACCGGTGCGCCTGGTTCACGACAAGGAAACCGACGCCAAAGCTATCTCCTACCACTACGACCTTTCCAACGAGTTTTATCAGCTGTGGCTCGACAGCGACATGGCGTATTCCTGCGCCTACTTCGAGACCGGCAGTGAAACCCTCGAGCAGGCTCAACAAGCCAAGTTTCGCCACCTGTGCCGCAAGTTGCGCTTGCAGCCAGGGGAGTATCTGCTGGATGTCGGTTGCGGCTGGGGCGGGTTGGCGCGGTATGCCGCGCGGGAGTTCGGCGCGAAGGTGTTCGGGATCACGCTCAGTCAAGCGCAATTGGATTTGGCTCGTGAGCGGGTGAAAGCCGAAGGCCTGGAAGACCAGATCGAACTGCAACTGCTCGACTACCGCGATCTGCCTCAGGACGGTCGTTTCGACAAGGTGGTCAGCGTCGGCATGTTCGAACACGTCGGTCATGCCAATCTGGCCGAATACTGCAAAACCTTGTTCGGCGCGGTGAAAGAGGGCGGGCTGGTGATGAACCACGGGATCACCGCCAAACACACCGACGGTCGCCCGGTCGGGCGCGGTGCCGGTGAATTCATCGAGAAGTACGTGTTCCCCAACGGCGAGCTGCCGCACCTGTCGATGATCTCCGCCGAGATCAGCGAAGCGGGGCTGGAGATTGTCGATGTCGAGAGCCTGCGCCTGCATTACGCGCGGACCCTGGACCACTGGAGCGAACGCCTGGAAGACAATTTGGAAGCCGCCGCCAAACTGGTGCCGGAGCAGGCGCTACGGATCTGGCGGTTGTACCTGGCGGGGTGCGCCTATGCGTTCGCCAGAGGCTGGATCAACCTGCATCAAATCCTCGCGGTGAAAGCCCATCCTGATGGCAGCCATGAACTGCCATGGACCCGCGACGACATCTACAACTAGAGAATCGGCGAAATAAGCCGGACGATCCGCATGCCGACCTGTTGCAGGCGGTGGGTCTCCCGGCTTTCTTCTTTGGCGATTTCGTGAGCCTGGGCGAAGTCGTTGTTGAGCATCTGCTCCACTTCGGCAGCAAACCCGCTGTCGACCGTCAGCAGCATCACTTCGAAATTCAGCCGGAACGAACGGTTGTCCATGTTGGCGCTGCCGATGGCGCTGATCTCGTCGTCGATCAGTACCACTTTCTGATGCAGGAAGCCGGGTTGATAACGGAACACGCGCACCCCGGCGCGTACGGCTTCGAAGGCATAAAAGCTGGACGCGGCGTAGACGATCCGGTGATCCGGCCGCGACGGCAACAGGATCCGTACATCCACACCGCGCAACACTGCCAGCCGCAGCGCAGCGAATACGGCTTCGTCTGGGATGAAGTAAGGGCTGGTGATCCACACTCGCTCCGTCGCCGCATGGATGGCTTCGACGAAGAACAGCGAACAGGTTTCGTAGGAGTCCGCCGGGCCGCTGGCCAGTAATTGGCAGAGTACGCCGTCGTCCGGATAAACGTCTGGCAGGATCAACGGGGGCAGCGAACGGGCTGCCCAGAACCAGTCTTCGGCGAAGGACTCCTGCATGCAGGCCACCACTGGCCCGCGCACTTGCACGTGGGTATCGCGCCAAGGCGCCAGGGGTGGTTTCTCGCCCATGTATTCGTCGCCAACGTTATGCCCGCCGACAAAGCCGACAAGCCCGTCGACCACCACGATCTTGCGGTGGTTACGGAAATTCACCTGGAAGCGGTTGAGCCAGCCGCTGCGGGTGGCGAAGGCTTTGACCTCGACGCCGGCATCACGTAACGGTTGCACATAACCGTGGGGCAGGGAGTGGCTGCCGATGCGGTCGTAGAGCAAGTAAATCGCCACGCCCTCGGCGGCTTTCTTCGTCAGCAGGGTGTGCAGGCGTTGGCCGAGGCGGTCATCGTGGATGATGAAAAACTGGATCAGCACCGCTTCACGGGCGTTGCTGATGGCGTCGAAAATTGCATCGAACGTGGCTTGGCCGTCGATCAACAAGCGCACATCGTTGTTTGCCAGGCATGGCATGCGCCCCAGCTTCGGCATGGCCCGCAAAGACGCGTAAGCGCTGGAGGCACGCGCAGCCAGTGCCTCTTCTACCCAGGGGCGCCAGTTCAGTTCGGAGATGGCCTTGCGCATTTCCTCGTTGGCTTGCCGTCGGGCCTTGATGTAACCATCGAAGGTGCTGCGGCCGAAGACCAGATAAGGGACAAGCGTGAGGTAGGGAATGAACAGCAGTGACAGGGCCCAGGCGATCGAGCCCTGAGCGGTCCGAACGGTCAACACGGCATGGATGGCGGCGATCGAGCCCAGTGTGTGTAACAGTGCGATCAGATAACCGAATACATGCGGTCCGAAATAATCCATGGGGCAGCCTTGCTCCTTGAAGATTCAATGCTTAACAGACCATGTTCCGGGCAGAATGTCGCTATTTAATTGGCCCATGAACCGAAGCCCGTGGCCGACGTCTAACGGCCACCAATGATCAGGAGTTACTCGATGAACGTTCGTCTGCTGGGTTTGGCCATGGCGTTTGGTTTGGCACTTCCTGTGGCCGCTCAGGCACAGATGCTGCAACCGGGTTTGTGGGAGTTGACCTCAAGCAACATGAAGGTCGATGACCAGAACATGCCCGATCTGCAATTGATCCTCGGCCAGCTACAAAACCAGATTACCCCCCAACAACGGGCCATGCTGGAGAAGCAAGGCATCACCATGGGCGGCAAAGGAATTCGGGCGTGCCTGACGCCTGAACAGGTGAAGACCGACAACATTCCGCTGACGGACCCGCAATCGGGCTGCAAGCAGGAAATCACCGAGCGTACCGGTAACCAGTGGAAATTCCGATTCAGCTGTCCGAAAGCCCAGGGCAGCGGAGTGGCCACTTTTATGAGTGATCGTGAGTTCACCACCAAGGTCAACGGCACCTTCAACGCCACCGGCATTCAGCAGAAGGGTAGCCTCGATACCCGCGCTGTGTGGTTGGGCCAGGATTGCGGCACCGTGAAGCCAAGGGCCTAAAAGCTTCGCGAGCAGTCTCGCTCCCACAAGGTCATACGAGATCCCTGTGGGGGCGGGCTTGCCCGCGAAGGTGCCCGCTCAGGCACCTCCAGTCTTGGGCGGGCTCAACAAATCACACACCGTCTCAATCCCTTTCTCCCCGAAATCCTCTCCGCTGCCACTGCGCATGCTGACAAAAGCACCGTCCTTTTCCTTCTCTCCGACCACCAACAGGTACGGCACTTTCTGGCAGTGCTGGCGAATCTTGCGGCTGATGTTCTCGTGACGCAGGTCCGAGTTGGCGCGCAGTCCGCGACGGCGCAGCGCTTCGGTCACCGAGTGCGCATAGTCGCTTTGACGCTCATCGATGTTCACGACCACCACCTGGGGCGGTGCTCGCCAGGTGTCCAGTTCCTGTTGGCTGGACCAGCATGTGCCGTAGATCCGTTGCTGCAATGTGCCGCTGATGTGGTCCAGTGCAAAGGCCTGCAACACCTTGGTGCTGGGAACATGCGGGCCTGCCGCGAAACCCTCGAAGTCCCCGAGGCGATACAGCGATAGCCTTTCGGTTGGCGTTTGCTCCCGCAGGCGGATCGAATGGTTGGTCGCCGCCAATTCACGCATACGCGCTTCGATCACAGGTAGCGCGGCCAGGGTTAACGATCGCTGGAAAGCAAACTCATAAAAGAAGCCGTCACCCAGCGCCGATCCAGCCCGCAACTGCGCATTCGGATGCAGCTGTTTGACGGCCATGGCCAGCATCAGCGCACAGGAACGCCGAAGGATCTCCAGACCGTCGGGCTCCTGGGACGTGACGATGCTGACCCGCGCATCACACTCGATCAGGAATCCACAGTCCACCAGCACGCCATCCACCCGACCCGCGAGCGCCGCATTAGCCAGGCCGAGGCTGATACTCGCGGCAACCTCAAACACGGACAGTGGTTGGTCGTACTCACGCATTGAACCATCAGGCAGGGTGATGTGGATCATGATCGGTGTTCTCGAATGTTTTCGATAACGTGCGTCAGCGCATAAACCGTAGTGGTAAGCCCTGACAGTTGTCATTAAGACGTTTGTCGTGCCAGGCAATTTGCCCCGACACGACGGTGGTGCTGACGCTGTGGCGAAAGCGATGCCGGGCGAAGGGGGTCCAGCCGCATTGCGAGAGGACCGGTTGTCGGGAGACGGCAATGCCATCGGGTTCGGATTTGATCAACACCAGGTCGGCCCAATACCCTTCGCGCAGGTAGCCGCGGTCGGGAATGGCAAACAGATCGGCGACCCGGTGACTGGTTTTGGCCACTAGGGTGGTGATCGGCAGGATCTCATCGGCCACCAGTTCCAACAGTGCGGGCAGGGCGTGTTGCACCAATGGCAAACCGGACGGCGCCTGGCTGTAGGGTCGCTGTTTTTCAGCCCAGGTATGAGGCGCGTGATCGCTGCCGATCACGTCGAGTCGATTACTCGACAGTGCTTTGCGCAAGGCATTGCGGTCAGCCTGGGTCTTGATCGCCGGGTTGCATTTGATCAGGTTGCCAAGGTTCGGGTAGTCGCGGTCGTCGAACAGCAAGTGATGCAGGCAGACCTCGGCAGTGATGCGTTTCTGTGCCAGCGGCTTGTCTTCGAACAGTGCCAGTTCGCGGGCGGTAGTCAGGTGCAAAACGTGCAGACGGGTGCCATGTCGCTTGGCCAGGTCGACGGCCATTGAGGAGGATCGAAAGCACGCTTCGGCATTGCGGATCAGCGGGTGAGCAGCGGGTGGAAGGTGCTCACCGAACAGCTCTCGCAGGTTCGCCGCGTTGGCTTCAATGCTGGGCGCGTGTTCGCAGTGGGCCAACAAAAGGGTTGGCACTTCGGCGAAGAGTCGCTCAAGAATTCGTGGATCGTCCACCAGCATGTTGCCCGTGGAGGCGCCCATGAACACTTTGACCCCGGCCACTTCACAAGGATTGAGCGCGGCGACGGTATCGAGATTGTCGTTGCTCACACCGAAATGAAAGCCGTAGTTGGCCACTGAATGGATTGCTGCTCGACGCTTCTTGTCAGCCAACGCGGCGAGGGTCAGGGTGGCAGGAGAAGTATTGGGCATGTCCATGAAACTGGTGATGCCGCCGGCCACCGCCGCCCGGGATTCGCTATGGAAGCTGCCCTTGTCCGGTGCTCCGGGATCACGGAAATGCACCTGGTCATCGATCATGCCTGGCAGTAGCCATTGGCCGTCGGCATCGATTTCCACGGCGGCTTTCTCGCCTTCGATGCTGCTGGCGATCTTGACGATGCGACCGTGGCTTACCAGCAGATCACCGTCGAATTCCCGACCTTCGTTCACTAGCCGGGCGTTGCGAATCAGCACGCTGCTCATGGTCAGAACTCGTTCTGCAGGGCTTTGTAGCCGCGGACTAAATCAACGTTGGTGCGCGCCACGTCTTCGGAAAACTCCGAGGCGCTGACGCTGACGGGTGGGAATTGCGACAGGTCGGTGTTGGGACCGATGCGTGTGGTGGAGGGCACGTAGAAGGCTTCAGGCAAGTCACGACCGTCGACCACCGAGTTGTGCCGCACCACGCAGCCGTCACCCACCGCGCAGTTGAACAGCACGCTGTTGAAACCGATGAACACGCGATTGCCGACGGTGCAGGGGCCATGGACGATGGAGCGGTGGGCGATGGAGCTGAACTCGCCGATGGTCACCGCCGCGCCAGACTTGGAGTGGATCACCACACCGTCCTGGATGTTCGAGTTGGCGCCGATGGTGATCGCTTCCATCTCGCCCGAGTCGTCCACTTCATCGGCGCGAATTACCGCGTAGGGGCCGACGAAGACGTTCTCGCCGATCACCACTTTGCCGCAAATGATTGCGGTTTTATCCACGTACGCCGACTCCGCAATCAACGGCAGATCACCTGAAGGATTCTTGCGGATCATGGCTTGCTCAACGCCTCGTACAAGGTATTGAGGTTGTATTCGAACAGCCCGGTGAAGGTGCTGGCCGGGCCGGTTGCTGCTAGAGCATCGGAGTACAGCGTTCCGCCGATGTGCGCACCGCTTTCATCGGCGATTTGCTTGAGCAGGCGTGCGTCCTTGATGTTTTCCATGAACACCGCTTTGACCTTGGCCTGACGGATCTGTGTGATCAGCGCAGCGACTTCGGCGGCCGAAGGTTCGCGTTCGGTGGACAGACCTTGAGGCGCCATGAAGTCGATGCCATAAGCCTGACCGAGATAGCCGAAGGCGTCATGGGAGGTGACGATTTTGCGATTACCCGGCGGCAGCGAACCGAGCTTGGCTTTGGCTTCGGCGAGCAAGGCGTAGATCTTTTTCAGGTAGACCTGGCTGTTGTGTTCGTAGTCGGTTTTGTGTGCAGGGTCGGCGGCGATCAGCGCTTTGGTGATGTTGCTGATGTACAACTCGGTGTTCGCCAGGTTGTGCCAGGCGTGCGGGTCGGGAATGGTTTCGCCGTCTTCATCCAGCGAGCGCGGAATGACACCGTGGCTGGCACTGATGACCGGGGCTTTGGTCTCGGTGCTGGTTATCAGGCGGTCCAGCCATGGCTCGAAACCCAGCCCGTTCTTGATAATCAGTCTGGCGTTGAGCAATGCCTTTGCATCGTCTGGAATCGGCTCGTAGGTGTGGGCATCGGCGTCCGGGCCGACCATGTTGGTGATCTGAATGTGGTCGCCGCCGACCTGATGAGTCATGTCGGCGAGGATGCTGAAGCTGGTGACCACCTGGAGTTTTTCCGCGGCAGACAGCGACATCGACAGCATCAGACTGAACAGCACGAGTAAAGCGCGCATCGGGTTACACCTCATTGGGATGTGAGTAAAGGCGGGCGGCGCAGCAAGCCGTGTACCGGACCGAACACCACGGACAGCAGATACAAACCGCCAGCCACCAGCACGATCGCCGGGCCGCTGGGCAGCGAGTAGTAGAACGACAGCAACAATCCGAGCCAGACCGAGAGGCTGCCGAGCAGCGCGGCGATGGCGATCAGCACCGGTAAGCGACGACTCCAGAAGCGAGAAGCCGCAGCCGGCAGCATCATCAAACCGACTACCATCAGCGCGCCGATAGCCTGGAAACCGATCACCAGGTTCAGCACCACCAACGTCAGAAATACCCCGTGAGCCAGTGGCCCGAGACGGCTGACGGTCTGCAGAAAGAGCGGGTCGAGGGTGTCCAGCAACAGTGGTTTGTAAATGAGGGCCATGGCGATCAGGCTGAAGCCCGAGACCCAGAGCATGCCGGTCAAGGTTGGGCCATCGACCGCCAGCGCCGAACCGAATAACAGGTGCAACAGGTCCAGGCGCTTGCCGGCGATGCCGAGGATCAGCACGCCGCTGGCCAGCGATATCGGGTAAATCGCGGCCAGGCTCGCGTCTTCCCGCAAGCCGGTGCGACGGGTAATCCAGGCGGCCAGTCCGGCCATGCTCAGGCCGGCACCGAGGCCGCCGATGGTCAGTGCGGGCAGGCTCAACCCTGCGAACCAGAAGCCCAGTGCGGCGCCGGGCAAAATGCCGTGAGCCACCGCATCGCCGATCAGGCTCATGCGTCGCAGGATAAGAAACACCCCAAGCGGCGCCGTGCTGCAGGCCAGAACAAGGCCACCCAGCAGTGCCCGACGCATGAACACGAACTCGTGGAATGGTTGCCAAAGTTGAGCAGCAGCGATCATCAAGCCACCTGCGTCTGAGGTTGTTGGTGAATCAGTTCGGTACTGGGACCGAGGACGCAGCCGCTGCTTTTGATCAGTAGCGCTTGTGGAATCTGTTGGCGCACGGCGGCCAAGTCATGACACACCACGACCAGGGTTCGGCCTTCGGCATGCCAGGCGTGGATGTGTTTCCACAGCAGCGCCTGGCCGAGTTCGTCGAGTGCGGCGTGGGGTTCGTCGAGCAGCAGCAAGGGCGCTTCGGCGAGGCTCAGTCGGGCGAGCAGGGCCCGCTGCAATTCACCTCCGGAGAGGGCCATCAACGGGCGATGCTCCAGACCGGTCAGGTACCAGTCTTCCAGCGCAGACATGAGGCGCTGGTTGCGTATCTCTGGCGCTTGTTTGTTGCCCCAGAAACCGGCAGCCACTAACTCTTGCAGGCTAATGGGGAATTGTCGGTCCAGGTGTTGTTGCTGAGGCAGGAACGAAAGGCCGCCCTTGCGTGGAACATCAATGACGATGTTGCCGGCCAGTGGCTTTTGCAGGCCAGCGATGACTTTCAGCAGGCTGCTTTTGCCCGAACCGTTGGCACCGATGACGGCGGTCAGACTCCCCTTGGGTAATTCGAAATCAACCGCTGGAGTGAGCGGCTGACCGGGTGCGCCCCAGCGCAAGGCTTGGCATCGGATCATGCGGCCTCCCAGTTCCAGCGGCTTTCGGCGACCGCATCGTGGGCGTGAAGGCTTTCGGCGTGGACGACTCGCACGTGAAAGGCGTTGATGCCCGGGGAGCGTTTCAGTGCCAGGTTCAAGCGTCGCGCGGCGTCTTCGCAGAACATCAGGTTCTGACCGTTGGCGAGGGCGAAAGCTTGTTCGTCGGCGCGTTTCACGGCGGTTTGCACAGCGGTGCCGAGGGCCGCTTCCGCGTCGTTGATCGCGGCGATCAGCGGCAGGTCATCCAGATAATCATCCAGACGCAGCCGCAATTGCGCATTGCTGCGTTGGCTATGCGGCGTCGCGACGATGCCTTTCGTGGAGCCGAGCCAAACCAGAACGTCAGCGTGTTGCAATGGCCGATTGGCGAAGTCGTCAACGAATTGCTGCTGAATCAACTGCCTCGAAAGGGCTGCTGAGCAAGGACAGGTTGAGGAATAAGGCACGTCGATTTTTAGTTCCACGTGGAACATCGCGTTTTTCAGACTCGCTTCGACGCTCACCGGATAAGTTTTCCAACCGGCCAACGGACTGACGAGCGCGGGTCTTTTGAGCAGTAGTTCGGTATGAATTTTTAGGTAAGCGTTGTGGGAAAGTCCTTCATGAGTCTCGAGAAAACTCCGCAAGACTCGCCGCAACAACGCGGGTGAAAGGTTTTCCTGCTCAAGCATTTCCAGCGCCAGATACAGCCGCGACATGTGGATACCACGCGCCTCTCCATCGTCGAGGCTAACGCCAGCGTCGGCCTTTGCGCTCAATCGCTGGCCATCGAATAAAACAGGAAGAGCAATGCCGCACATGCCCACCCAATCGAGTGGCAGGGCTTGGCGTGAGGCCTGCGCGGCGATATCCGGCAGAGTCAGCGCATTCATGAGCAGGTCCATCGTGGGAGTTGATTTGGCATGTTATATTATAACAGTCAAATCGACGATGCCTTTTTCGTGAACGAGCTTTCATCATGCACAGACGTCACTTGCTCAACCTGATTCTGGCCAGCGCGGCCTTCGCGTTACCTTTTGGTGTGTCGGCCACGCAAATTCGCAATGCACGACTGTGGCGTTCGGACGACAAGCTGCGACTGGTGTTCGATCTGAGCGGGCCGGTGCAATACAAAACCTTTTCCCTGAGTGCTCCGGAGCGGCTGATCATCGATATGAGCGGCGCCAACTTCAGTGGCGACTTCAGTCAGCTGGCGCTCGACAACTCGGTGATTCGCGCGATCCGTTCTGGGCATTTCGGTCAGGGCGACACACGGATCGTCCTCGACCTCAGCGGCCCGGTGCAGCTCAACAGTTTTCTGCTGCCGCCTCAGGACGGACAGGGGCATCGATTGGTGCTCGATCTGAAGGCTTCAGCACCGCTACAAATCGCGGCGGCGCCGTCGGAAAAACGCGAACCCGTCACCGATAAGGCCCACCCCAAGCGCGACATCATTGTGGTGGTCGACCCTGGTCACGGCGGCAAAGATCCGGGCGCGGTCGGCGCCAAAGGCGAGCGGGAAAAAGACGTGGTGCTATCGATCGCCCAACTGCTGGCCAAGCGGCTGAAACGCGAAAAGGGCTTCGACGTGAAACTGGTGCGCAACGACGACTTCTTCGTCCCGCTGCGCAAGCGCGTGGAGATCGCCCGCAAGCACAAGGCCGACATGTTCATCTCGGTCCATGCGGACGCCGCGCCGCGTCTCACTGCTTCAGGTGCGTCGGTGTACTGTCTGTCCGAAGGCGGCGCGACCTCGGCCACGGCGCGTTTCATGGCGCAACGAGAGAACGGTGCGGACCTGTTGGGCGCCACCAGCCTGCTCAATCTCAAGGATAAGGATCCGATGCTCGCCGGGGTGATTCTCGACATGTCGATGAACGCCACCATCGCCGCCAGTTTGCAGTTGGGCAATACGGTGCTCGGCAGTCTGGCGGGCATTACCACCCTGCATCAGAAGCGTGTGGAGCAGGCGGGATTTGCGGTGTTGAAGTCGCCGGATGTGCCATCGATTCTGGTGGAAACCGGCTTCATTTCGAACGCCCGCGACAGCCAGCGATTGGTGACGGCGCGGCATCAGCAGGCGGTGGCGGATGGTTTATTTGATGGTTTGCAGCGTTATTTCCAGAAGAATCCGCCGATGAACAGCTACATCGCCTGGCAGCAGGAGCAGAAGAAGGCTCAGGTCTAACAGCCAGTCAGCCGGCTACAGGTGAACTTCGCGCTGCTGCCTCCGGAGCTGGAGAACCGATTGATGGTTGTCCAGCCAACCCGACGGTTGTAGCCAACCCAGACTTCGCCATCGGACGCGATGCCGGTAAAGAACGTCAGTTGCCCGTAGCGGCTATTGGTCTGCGCCCAATGGCGTTTACCGGCCACTTCAAAGCCACGCAAGTAGATCGTGCTACCGACGGTGTTAACGCTGTAGGCATTGCCGTCGGCATCCACGCAGGCCAGCAGATTGGCGCTGCGGGTGCATTTGGCCAGGCTGGGGATCTGTCCCCAGGCATCGACCGCGACCAGCAGCGAAAGGCTCAACAGCGAGAATCTCAGGGCGTTTCCCATGGCATTTCTCAAGGGGCGGACGGGTTAAAGCATCATGCCCTTTGTCGTGATGAGCAAGAGGAGAGTGGTTCGATTGTGTTGTTATACTATAACATAAACTAAGCCCGACATTGCGACCGGGCATCCCTGTGAGGAATACCTGATGCCCAATCGTCTCCCCGTGACCGTCCTGTCGGGCTTTCTCGGCGCCGGAAAAAGTACACTGCTTAATTACGTACTACGTAATCGCGATAATCTGCGGGTCGCGGTGATCGTCAACGACATGAGCGAGATCAATATCGATGGCAGTGAAGTTCAACGCGATGTCAGCCTGAACCGTGCCGAAGAAAAACTCGTGGAAATGAGCAACGGCTGCATTTGCTGCACCTTGCGTGAAGATTTGCTCGAAGAAGTCAGCAAACTCGCCAAGGACGGTCGTTTCGATTACCTGTTAATCGAGTCCACCGGCATTTCCGAGCCACTGCCCGTGGCGGAAACTTTCACGTTTCGCGATGAAGAAGGGCAGAGCCTGGCCGACATTGCGCGGCTCGACACCATGGTCACCGTGGTCGACGGCATGAACTTCCTGCTCGACTACCAGGCCGCCGAAAGCCTCGCTTCCCGTGGTGAAACCCTGGGCGAGGAGGACGAGCGCTCGATCACTGATCTGTTGATCGAGCAGATTGAATTTGCGGACGTGATCCTGATCAGCAAGATCGATTTGATCAGTAGCCGCGAACGCCAGGAGCTGATCGCGATCCTCGAACGGCTCAACTCCCAGGCGGAAATCATTCCGATGGTTATGGGTGACGTGCCGCTCAAGAAAATTCTCAACACCGGCCGTTTCGACTTCGAGAAGGCCGCTCAGGCACCGGGATGGCTGCAGGAAATGCGCGGTGAGCATGTACCGGAAACCGAGGAGTACGGCATTGCCTCCACAGCTTATCGGGCGCGGCGACCGTTTCATCCGCAGCGCTTTTTCAGCTTCATCGATCGCCCGTGGGTGAACGGCAAACTGCTGCGGTCCAAGGGTTTTTTCTGGCTGGCCAGTAAACACATGGATGCCGGTAGCTGGTCCCAGGCCGGTGGCTTGATGCGCCACGGGTTTGCCGGGCGCTGGTGGCGTTTCGTGCCGAAAAGCCAGTGGCCGCAGGATGAAGAAAGTACCGCCGGGATCATGGAAAACTGGACGGCCGCCACCGGCGATTGTCGGCAGGAACTGGTGTTTATCGGCCAGAACATCGACTTTGCGCAACTCACCGCCGAACTCGATAACTGCCTGCTGACAGATGACGAAATGGCTTTGGGCGTCGAGGGGTGGAGGTTGTTGCCCGACCCGTTCGGTCCTTGGCACGAAGAGGCGGCTGCTTGATGTTGGCGCCCAGCCTGAAGCTGCGACCGGTCATTGCTCAGGTTCAAGGTGAAACGCCAAAGGTGCTGACCGGGATTCTGGACGACGGTGTGAACCTCGCCCTTTGGCAACGCCAACTGCCGACGCACATTGCCGATTTCGGTCGCTTGCTGTTGTCGCTGAACCAGCCGCTGGCCGAGTCGCTGTCCCTGGAAATGCCCAGTGATGACGTCGAGCCCAATCTTCACGGTTTAGCCTCAGGCTTCAGCGACCTTGAAGGTTACGAAGGCTTTATCGCCGACGTTTCCTGGCTGGTCAGCGCGTTCGCCTGCCTGTTGGGCGCCCAGCGCATCGGCCTGCGCCTGCGGGTTCTGGACAAAGCCATGTGCCCGCGTTTCCACGTCGATCATGTGCCGGTGCGGTTGATCACCACCTACGCAGGGATCGGCAGCCAATGGTTGAAAGAAGGGGCGATGGATCGCCGGCAATTAGGCAAGCCTGACGCCGAACCGCAGGATGATTCGCTGATCCAGCAAATCGCCAGCGGTGAAGTGGCGCTGCTCAAAGGAGAGAAGTGGCACGGCAACGAAGGCTTCGGTCTGGTTCACCGCTCGCCGCAGCCGGCGCCGGGCGAGCGTCGTTTGATCCTGACCCTCGACTGGCTGGGCTAGCGGCTCAAGGTTTGAGCCAGGTTCCCTGGCTCTGGGCTTCGCAAAACGGCTTCAGATACGCCGCATCGGTGGCCACGCCGTAATAGTGAATATCCTGCCGGTAAGGCATATTGGCGACTTGAGCGTTGCTGCATACGCCGAACGCGCCGGCGGGGCATTGGTCGACGTACTGCACCTCGACTTTCTGTCCGGCCAGATTCGGCTGGCAGAAGCCGTCGGCGAACAGTTTTTCCGGGATGTTGCGGTTCTGCTGGCAGACCTTCACGTCGAGCCGCGCAGCCGTACTATGTACCACGCAGGCCTGGGCCAGCGCTTCACCCGACGTAAGCGCCAGAAGCAACGACCATCCCATCAACCGCATCCTTTACCTCCTCAGAAAACCTCGACCATGTTGCAGAACATTCCCACCCACGTCATCGCCGGCCCGCTGGGTGCCGGCAAGACCAGCCTGATCAAGCACCTGCTGGCACAACGGCCGGCCGGTGAGCGCTGGGCGGTGCTGATCAACGAATTCGGCCAGATCGGCCTGGATGCTGCGCTGCTGACCCAGGACGCCGATGGTATCGCACTGGGGGAAGTGGCCGGGGGGTGTTTGTGCTGCGTCAATGGTGCGCCGTTTCAGATCGGCCTCGGGCGGTTGCTGCGCAAGGCACGACCGGATCGACTGTTCATCGAGCCCTCCGGGCTGGGGCATCCGGCGCAGTTGCTCAGGCAATTGAGCGAGGCGCCGTGGCAAGGCGTCCTGGCGGTGCAGCCTTGCGTGCTGGTACTGGACGCCCGGGCGCTCGCGGCCGGAAAACCGCTGCCAGCGGCGCAACAGCAAGCCTTGGACAGTGCCGGGTTGCTGTTGCTCAACAAGGCGGAAAGCCTCGACGACAGTGATCGCCAGCGAGTTGTCGCACAGTTGCCGTCGCGTCCTTTGTACTGGACGCAGCAGGCTGTCTTGCCACTGAGCGAGTTACCGGGCCTCAAGGCTCAGGCTGTCGCGGGTGTGGATAACTTGATCGTGCCCAAGGGATTGGCGCAGATGCCGGCCATCTGGACTGACCCCGCCCAGCCGATTTGCTTGAGTCAGGCGCAAGAAGGTGGCTGGAGCGTCGGCTGGCGCTGGCATCCGAGTCAGACGTTCGATGCCGTGCTTGTCGGAAAGTGGCTTGAGAGCCTTGAATGGCTGCGGGCGAAGCTGGTTATCCACAGCGTCGAGGGCTGGGTGTTGGCCAACGCACTGGATAACTCGCTACTGGATTGGCAACCCAGCGAATGGCGACGGGATTCGCGCATCGAGCTGATTTTCAGTGAGGTGCAGGATATTGAGTCGCTGCAAAGAGATCTGGCCGATTGCCGGTCGGTTTGAAGATCAAAAAATCGCAGGCTGCGATCTTTTGATCTTCAGGGACGCCACTTGGTGTGTTCTTGCCGCCACTGGCTCAATTCAATCACCTCGGCGCTGGGTTTTGCGACTTCGACCACCGGCGGTGTGTCGTCGAATGGCATTGGGTAGGGCGCGAGCTCGATCTGTGCGCTATGGGCGCCGAACTGGGTGATGGTGCCGTTGTGGCGGGTTTCGCCGGTCACGGTAAATTCGAAGTTATACACACGGGCCAGGCGCCGACGGCCGTTGGCGTCTTTAATGAAAGCGATCTTTTTCAAGGCTACGTTGCCGTCCAGCAGCTCGATCCGCAGCTTGGCGCAATGCTGCTGAACCCGCTCCAGTGCGCGTTCGCGCAAGCCGTGGTTGTGCCACAGCCACGCGCCACCGGTGGCGAGCAGCATCAGCACGAAGATATTTCCTAGGGTCAGCATCAACAGGGTGCTCCAACAAGATAGTGCCAGCTTAACTGCGTCTCTGGTCTGTCGTACAGGCTGCGTTTAGTCGCATACTGCGCGGCTCGAATTTCAATCGGTTTATGGAAAACTCACCGCATGAAACGTACGCCCCATCTGCTCGCCATCCAGTCCCACGTGGTGTTCGGCCACGCTGGCAACAGCGCCGCGGTTTTCCCGATGCAGCGGGTCGGGGTGAACGTCTGGCCGCTCAATACCGTGCAGTTCTCCAACCACACGCAATATGGCCAGTGGGCCGGGGAAGTGCTGGCCCCGCATCAGATTCCGGAATTGGTGGAAGGGATCGCGGCGATTGGCGAACTGGGCAACTGCGATGCCGTGTTGTCCGGCTACCTTGGCAGCGCGGCTCAGGGCCGGGCGATTCTGGCGGGGGTGGAGCGAATCAAATCGATCAATCCCAAAGCCTTATACCTCTGCGATCCGGTGATGGGCCATCCGGAGAAGGGCTGCAGCGTTCCAGCCGAAGTCAGCGATTTCCTGCTGGAAGAGGCGGCGGCGATCGCCGACTTCATGTGCCCGAATCAGTTGGAGCTGAACAGCTTCTCGGGGCGCAAGGCGCAGTCACTGTTCGATTGCCTGGCCATGGCGCGGGCGTTGCTGGCACGCGGTCCGAAGGCGGTGCTGGTCAAGCATCTCGACTATCCCGGCAAACTGGCGGATGGCTTCGAGATGTTACTGGTGACCGCCGAAGGCAGCTGGCACTTGCGTCGGCCGCTGCTGGCGTTCCCGCGTCAGCCGGTGGGTGTTGGTGATCTGACTTCCGGGCTGTTCCTGGCGCGCGTGCTGCTGGGTGACAGTCTGGTGAGCGCCTTCGAGTTCACCGCGGCGGCGGTGCATGAAGTGCTGCTGGAAACCCAGGCTTGTGCCAGCTATGAGCTGGAACTGGTGCGGGCGCAGGACCGGATCGCCCATCCGCGGGTGCGGTTCGAGGCGACCGCGATCAGCCTTTAAAAGCTTCGCGGGCAAGCCTCGCTCCTACAGGTTCGGGTTGATCACACATTATGTGTACGACCCGGACCTGTAGGAGCGAGGCTTGCCCGCGAAAGCGATCTAAAGGCCGAACACGTCAGGCGTCGCCCTTGATTTCCTGATAGCGCTTTTCCAGTTCCTGACGAATCTGCCGACGCTGCTGGGCCTGCATGTACCGACGCTTGTCTTCGCTGTTCTGCGGTTGCAGCGGCGGGACGGAGGCCGGTTTGCGCTGGTCATCCACCGCGACCATGGTGAAGAAGCAGCTGTTGGTGTGACGCACCGAGCGTTCGCGGATGTTCTCGGTCACGACCTTGATACCCACTTCCATCGAGGTATTGCCGGTGTAGTTGACCGAGGCCAGAAAGGTCACCAGTTCGCCGACATGAATCGGCTCGCGGAAGATCACCTGATCCACCGACAAGGTCACTACGTAACGGCCGGCATACCGGCTGGCGCAAGCGTAGGCCACTTCATCGAGGTATTTGAGCAGGGTGCCGCCGTGGACATTGCCAGAGAAGTTGGCCATGTCGGGGGTCATCAATACCGTCATCGACAGCTGGGCGTTTCCGGGTTCCATAACGTACTCACGGGTTCAAGGCAGGGTTTCGGGGTTGCACCTCTGTGGGTGCTTGTCGGTGTTTTTCAAACCAACAGTTATCGGGACGCCGGGCGGGGAGGCGCCGTCACGCCCGAAGCGATCTGTTTCCATATATTGCACCGTCTTTGCGCCGGAAGTCGTGGTGTTACCCTTCAAAAGCACATCCCCGAAGGAGCCACACACCATGCATGCCATCAGTTTCATTCAGGATCTGGCAGTGATCATGTTGATCGCGGGTGTGGTGACCGTGCTCTTTCACCGTCTCAAACAGCCGGTGGTGCTCGGCTACATCGTCGCCGGTTTCATCATCGGCCCGCACACGCCGCCGTTCGGCCTGATCCACGACGAAGAAACCATCAAGACCCTTGCCGAACTCGGGGTGATTTTCCTGATGTTCTGCCTGGGGCTGGAGTTCAGCCTGCGCAAGCTGTTCAAGGTCGGTGCCACGGCGTTTATCGCGGCCTTCCTGGAAATCGTCCTGATGATCTGGATCGGCTACGAAATCGGCCGCTGGTTCGACTGGAATACCATGGACTCGCTGTTCCTCGGCGCGATCCTGGCGATTTCCTCGACCACCATCATCGTCAAGGCGCTCAACGACCTGAAGATGAAGAACGAGCGTTTTGCGCAGTTGATCTTCGGCGTACTGATCGTCGAGGACATCCTCGGTATTGGCATCATCGCCTTGCTGTCGAGCATCGCGGTCAGCGGCACGGTCAGTTCCGGCGAAGTCTTTTCCACCGTCGGCAAGCTTTCCCTGTTCATGATTGTCGCACTGGTCATCGGCATTCTGCTGGTGCCGCGACTACTGGCCTATGTGGCGAAATTCGAAAGCAATGAGATGTTGCTGATTACTGTGCTGGGCCTGTGTTTCGGTTTCTGCCTGCTGGTGGTCAAGCTTGAATACAGCATGGTTCTCGGCGCGTTCCTGATCGGCGCGATCATGGCCGAATCACGCCAGCTGCTGAAGATTGAGCAGTTGATCGAGCCGGTTCGCGACCTGTTCAGTGCGATCTTCTTCGTCGCCATCGGCCTGATGCTCGACCCGATGATCCTGTTGCAATACGCCTGGCCGATCGCGGTGATCACCGTCGCCGTGGTGCTGGGCAAGATGCTGTCCTGTGGCCTCGGCGCGTTTATCGCTGGCAATGACGGACGCACCTCACTGCGCGTGGGAATGGGGCTTTCACAGATTGGCGAATTCTCTTTCATCATCGCCGCGCTAGGCATGACGCTGCAGGTCACCAGCAGCTTTCTCTATCCGGTGGCTGTGGCCGTTTCGGTGATCACCACGCTATTGACGCCGTATCTGATCCGCGCGGCCGATCCGCTGTCGATCAAGCTTGCAGCCGTGATGCCGCAGCGTCTGAGCCGCGTGCTGGGGATGTATGGCGAATGGCTGCGCAGCATCCAGCCTCAGGGCGAGGGCGCGCTGTTGGCGTCGATGATTCGGCGGATTCTGTTGCAGGTGGGGGTCAATCTGGCGCTGGTGGTTGCGATCTTTTTATCAGGCGCCTTCTTCGCCGAGCGCATGTCCGTTTACCTGCAAGACTGGATCAGCGACCCGAGCTGGCAGAAAGCGTTAATCTGGGGCGGGGCGTTGCTGCTGTCGCTGCCGTTTCTGATCGCCGCCTATCGCAAGCTCAAGGCGCTGTCGATGCTGCTGGCAGAAATGGGGGTGAAGCCAGAGATGGCCGGCCGCCACACACAGCGAGTGCGTCGGGTGATCGCCGAAGTGATCCCGATCCTCTCGCTGTTGGTGATTTTCCTGCTGTTGGCAGCCTTGTCGGCCAGTATTTTGCCGACCAACAAGTTGCTGGTGCTGATTGTCGTGGTCGCGGCCGCGGTGGCGGCGCTGCTCTGGCGCTGGTTCATCCGCGTGCATACGCGGATGCAGGTGGCCTTGCTGGAAACCCTGGATAACCACAAGGATTCATCAAGCCACTGACAAGTCGTGCAGGGGTAAATCAGCTTTCCAGCCAGACGTCCCGTGCCCAGTGCCAGACCGATTCCCAGGTTTCTTCGGCAAGCAATTCTTCTTCGGCCAGCCACAACACCACGGTGCCGTCTTCTTCGACGCAGTAGTAGTTGTCACCGTCCTGGCAAATCGGGATCAGGCTGCGATCAACACCAGCGTCCCAGGCGTTGGCAGCAACATCCGGCAGGTAGGTGTGGGATTGCGGGTCGGTGACGGTCACCGGCTCCAGGCTGCCGTAGACCACATCGCTGACGGTCAGCAGGAATTCTCTGAATACGAAGGGAATGTCGATGAACAGTTGTTCTTCGATTTCTACCAGCAGATCTTCGTCGGGCAGCTCCAAGGGGACCGGTACCGGTTCGTTGGCTTCACGCAGTTGTTCGATGATTTCTTCCACGTCCGGGATCCTCTTGCTTGATGGCGCGGTTTAGTTGGGGCGGTTTATACAGTAGCTCGCTATAGATGCAACCGTGAAATAGAAAACCCCGGCAGAGCCGGGGTTTTCATTACAGTATGCGAAAGCGCGAAGTTATCAGCCGTTCTGGCGGATACCCGCTACCAGCCAAGGCTGATTTTCGCCCTGTGGACGTTCCATGTTCCAGCTTTCGCTGAACACTTCGCCCTGGTCGAAACGCGAGGTCTTCGACACGCCGCTGAAGGTCAGGGTGGCGATGGTCTTGTCTGCACGGTCATCAACGCCGTCCAGTTGTACCTGGAGGTTGTCGATGTAGGTCGACTGGAAGCCGTCGCCCAGGTCGGCACGTTCGCGCTTGAGGAACTCCAGCAATTGCGGGGTCACGAACTCGGCGATCTTGTCCATTTCGTTGGCGTCCCAGTGCTGTTGCAGGGACTGGAAATGGTTGCGGGCGGCTTCGACGAAACGCTGTTCGTTGAACCAGGCCGGAGCATTGATCACCGGACGCGCAGCAGCAGGTGCAGCAGAACCGCCGAAGATCGAACCCATGGCTGGCTTCTGCTCGAACACTTCACGTTGCATCGGCGCGCCAGCCGGAGCCAGGTGCTCCTGCTGCTTGCGACGGCGAGCGGCAATAAAGCGGAAGACCAGGAAGGCGATGACCGCCATGATCAGGATGTCGAAGAATTGCATGCCCTGGAAGCCGCCGCCCATGAACATGGAGGCCAGCAGGCCACCGGCCGCGATACCGGCCAGAGGGCCGAGCCAGCGCGAAGCACCGCCGGCCTTGGTGGCAGCGCCAGCGGCACCGGCCGCGCCGGCAGTGGCGGCTGCACCGCCCACGCCAGGAGAAGAAGGAGCCATTTGGCTGGTCTGGTGAGTCGGCGCCGCACCGGCGCTTTTGCCGCCACCAAAGCGCTTGGCGTTGGCGTCCAGGCTCATCGTCAGGCCGATGCACAACGCCATGGCGATGCTAAGAAAACGTTTCATAAAGGGAATTCCCATTTGTGGATGGCACGCGCGCCATGTTGCACAGCTGAAGTGTTACTGGCTAGCGGCAGAGTGTTTCGGGCTTTTGCCTGACAGGTTGTGTTCAGCTTCAGTCAGCGCAATAAGGCCTGTTAGCGTTAGTCTGTAGGACGAGTGGACAGCTTCTGTAGGAAGGATGCCTAGCGCCGCAGCGCCAGCATGACCACACCGGCCGTAATCAGGCCGATTCCGCCCCATTGGCGCAGGTCGAGTTTTTCGCCCAGCAGAATTACGCCGAGCACTGCCACCAGCACCACGCTGAGCTTGTCCACCGGAGCGACCAACGAGGCCGGTCCCAGTTTCAGCGCGCGGAAGTAGCAGATCCACGAGGCACCAGTGGCCAGTCCCGACAGCAGCAGGAACAGGTAGCTCCTGGCCGAGATCGATCCTAATGACTGATATTGGCCCGTAGCGTACAAAATCAAGGCCAGGCTGACCAAAACCACCACCGTGCGCAGCAGCGTGGCGAAGTCCGAGTTAACGTTTTCGATGCCGATTTTGGCGAAGATCGCGGTCATGGCGGCAAACGCCGCCGACATCAGGGCCCAGAATGTCCAGGAAGAAAAGAAACCCGAGCCCATGTATTCGCGCCTTTTATAAGATCAACCTGAAACACAGAACATTGTGGGAGCGAGCAGACTCGCCCCCACATTAAATCACTGGCAGGTTTAGATCGCTTCCAGCTTGGCGTAACCGAGCATCAGCCACTTGCTGCCTTCGCTGAAGTTCACCTGCACCCGCGCCTGAGCACCGGCGCCTTCGAAATTCAGGATCACACCGTCACCGAACACCGAATGCCGCACAGTCTGGCCGAGGCTGAACCCGGTGTCCGGGATCTCGCTGCCGCCGAACAGGCTGCTGGAACTCTGCTGCTGGCCACCACCGAACGGACGGCTGACGCTGTTGGACAGCCGCACTTCCTGGATCAGGCCTTTCGGCACTTCACGGACGAAGCGCGACACCTTGTTGTAGGTCTCGCTGCCGTACAAGCGTCGGGTTTCCGCATACGTCAGCACCAGATTCTGCATTGCCCGGGTGATACCGACGTAGGCCAGACGACGCTCTTCTTCAAGGCGACCAGGTTCTTCCAGGCTCATCTTGTGCGGAAACAGGCCTTCTTCCATGCCCACCAGGAACACGTAAGGGAATTCCAGACCCTTGGCGCTGTGCAGGGTCATCAACTGAATGCTGTCCTCGTGCTCGTCGGCCTGGGTGTCCCCGGCCTCCAGCGAGGCGTGGCCGAGGAACGCCGCCAGTGGCGACTGCTCTTCGTCCTCTTCCGGGTTTTCGAAGTTGCGCGCGGCGCTGACCAGTTCCTCAAGGTTTTCTACCCGGGCCTGGCCTTTCTCGCCTTTTTCCGCCTGGTGGTAGGCGATCAGCCCCGACTGCTCGATGACGGTCTGGGTCATCAGGTGCAGCGGCATTTCCATGCACTTGGCGGCGAGGTTCTCGATCAGCTCCATAAACGCTCCAAGGGCGCCGGCAGCGCGACCGGTCAGGCCCTTGTTGGCCACCAGCTGACGCATGGCTTCCCACATCGACACATCACTGTGGCGCGCATGATCGCGAATCGCTTCGACGGTTTTTTCGCCGATGCCACGGGCCGGAACGTTGATCACCCGCTCCAGGGCCGCATCGTTGCCACGGCCTTCCAGCAAGCGCAGGTAAGCCATGGCGTTCTTGATTTCTGCCCGTTCGAAGAAGCGCTGACCGCCATAAATGCGGTACGGGATGCGCTCGCGCAGCAAGGCTTCTTCCAAAACGCGCGATTGGGCGTTGGAGCGGTACAAAATCGCGATATCACTGCGAGCCAAGCCGGTTTTCAGCGCGCTTTCAATGGTTTCAACCACGTAGCGTGCTTCATCGTGTTCGTTGAATGCGGCGTACAGATTGATTGCTTCGCCTTCGCCTCCATCGGTCCACAGCTCTTTGCCCATACGCCCGGTGTTGTTGGCGATCAGGGCGTTGGCGGCCTTGAGGATCCCGGCGGTGGAGCGGTAGTTCTGCTCCAGACGAATGATCTCGGCATCCGGGAAATCGTCGGAATACTGATAGATGTTCTCGATTTTCGCGCCGCGCCAGCCGTAGATCGACTGATCGTCGTCGCCGACCACCATCAGGCTGTCGCCACCCTTGGCCAGCAGACGCAGCCAGGCGTACTGCACGGCGTTGGTGTCCTGGAACTCGTCCACCAGAATGTGCCGGAAGCGCTTCTGATAATGGGCGAGCAGGCCCGGGTGATCGCGCCACAGATCGAGGGCGCGCAGCAGCAGTTCGGAGAAGTCGATCACGCCGGCGCGCAGGCACGCAGCCTCGTAGGCTTCATAAATGTTGCGCATGGTCGCCAGGAACAGATCGCCGCTGGCTTGAATATGTTGTGGACGCAGACCTTCGTCTTTCTGCCCGTTGATGAACCACTGAGCCTGTCGGGCTGGCCAGCGTTGCTCGTCCAGGCCCAGCTCGCGGATCACCCGCTTGACCAGCCGTTGCTGGTCGTCGCTGTCGAGAATCTGGAAGGTCTGGCTCAGGCCCGCCTCTTGCCAGTGCGCCCGCAATAAGCGGTGCGCCAGGCCGTGGAAGGTGCCGACCCACATGCCGGCCGGGTTGATACCCATCAGCTGCTCGATGCGATGACGCATCTCGGCAGCGGCCTTGTTGGTGAAGGTCACCGACAGGATGGAGTGGGGCGAGGCGTTTTCGACCTGGATCAACCAGGCGATACGGTGCACCAGCACTCGGGTTTTACCGGAGCCAGCACCGGCCAGGACCAACTGACGACCCACGGAGGCAGCTACGGCCTGGCGTTGGGCATCGTTGAGGGAGTTCAGCAGAAGGGAGAGATCATCGCGCATCGGGGCATTCTAGGGTGCGACGTCACACCGGGCAAACCGAGCTTTGCATTAGCCGATGAAAGAAGCACCGATGACGACCGGTCGGTCACTGGCTGCGAGCAGGGGCGGGGCTCGTCTGGATGTTTTTGTGCCGGATGCGGGCGACTAAAACTTTTGTCTATTTTATGACCTGGGGCAGTTTGGTCCGGGCATTTGCTTGTGTATGCTCCGTTCACAATTCGGGCTCACATGCTCACTATAAGAACAAGAACATTGCCTATGACCCTCAGTTCCGACCTGTCGGGCCCCTCTGTGGAGCCGCGGGCTATCCGTAAACAATACGCCATGGAGATGGCGGTCGAACGCACGCGTCTGCTGTACCAAGGCTCGTTGTTGCCGACGCTGTTCATGCTGATCAACGGTCTGGTGTGCGCCGGGTTGCTCTGGAGCCCGCAGCGTTACTTCGTGGTCAGCGTCTGGCTGATCTGGTTGTTGTCGCTGGTGGCGTTGCGAGTGATTCAGGTCGCGGCCTTCGATTCGGCGATTCCCAACCGTCAGGCCCATCCGATCTGGCGTCGCATGTTTCTGCTCGGTTCGGCGATGACCGGTTTGACGCTGGCCGGTGCTGGCATTGCACTGGTGCCCGCTGACAATTTCATCCAGCAAGCCTGGGTGTTCGGCCTGATCGGCGCCGCAGCCCTCTCGGCCAGCGTCGCTTATGCGGTCAGCCTGCCAGCATTTCTATCCTTTACCTTGCCCTGTCTGTTGCCGGCCATCGGCTATCTGTTCTGGGGCGGCGATGAACAGGAGCAGGGCTGGGGCTGGTTCGGGCTGATTCTGCTGGGCTCGTTGAGCGTGGTCGCCTGGCAGGTCAATCGGCTGATCGATCAGGGTTTGTTGCGGCGTTTTCAAAATCAGGCGCTGATCGAGCACTTGCAGCAGGCGCAAAGTCGCAGCGAGCAACTCAATCACGAACTGGCCAAGGAAATCGACCAGCGTCGTCGCGCCGAAGACGAATTGCGCGAAACCCAGGTCGACCTTGAAAACCGGGTCGCCCAACGCAGTCTGGAACTTGACGCGGCCAACCAGGCCTTGAGCAAGAGCGAAGCGCGGCTGGCGCTGGCGTTGAAGGCGAGCGAACTCGGTTTGTGGGACTGGAACCTGCAGACCGACGAAGTCCATCACACCCAGCTCCAGGAGTTGTTCGGGCTGGAGCCGGAATACGTGACGGCGATGCTCCGCCACCTCAAGCCGAGGCTGCACCCCGACGACTTGCCAGCGCTGAAGCGGGCGCTGGTCGAGCATTTGAAGGGCCGCACCGAGGATTATCAGATCGAGTACCGGGTGCGACATGGGGATGGCCATTGGGTCTGGATCGAGGACCGTGGTCGAGCGGTCGAGCGTAGCGAAAACGGCAGGGTGATCCGCATGGTCGGCACCCGCCGCGATATCAGCGCCAGCAAGCACCTGGAAGAACAGCGCCAACTGGCGGCGACCGTATTCGAGGCGGCCAGCGAAGGCATTGTGATTTTCGACCCGAATTACGCGCTGATCGCCGTCAATCAGGCCTTCAGTCGGGTAACTGGCTATGAAATCGACGACATGCTCGGGCGCAATGTGGTCGATTTACCCTGCAGCCGCGATGCCCGTCGGCATTACGCGGCGATTCGTCAGGCGCTGGAGCAGCACGGTAGTTGGCAGGGCGAATTGGTCGAGACCCGCAAGAATGGCGAGTTGTATCCGCAGTGGCTGCAATTGAATGCCGTGCGCGATATGCGGGGAAATGTCAGTCATATCGTCGGCTTCTTCGCCGATCTGTCCGCCCGGCGAGAATCCGAAGAGCGTATGCGTTACCTGACCCATTACGACGAGCTCACGGGGCTGGCCAACCGTTCGTTATTCCGTGAACGACTGAGCGAGGCTCATCAGCGGGTGCGCCAGGGCGGTCGGCGCAGCCTGGCGTTGCTGCACATCAATCTGGATCGTTTCAAGCTGCTCAACGACAGCCTCGGCCACGAAATCGCCGATCAGCTGTTACAGAAAATGGCCCGGCGATTGGTCAATGCGCTGCCGGAAGCGGACACCATCGCCCGGTTGTCCGGCGATGAATTTGCGGTGCTGTTCGATGCCTACGGCAACCTGTCGAGCCTGGCGCGCGTGGCGACCCGATTGTCGACCAAGCTGCGTTTGCCAATCACCGTCGAGGGGCATGAACTGGTGATGAGCGCGTCCATGGGCATCAGTCTGTTGCCGGACACCGCGCGGGAGATTTCCGCGCTGGTCAGCCAGTCGAATATGGCCATGCAGCATGCCAAACACTTGGGCGGCAACAACTTCCAGTTCTACACCGACAGCCTGCAGGCCAGCACGCTCGAGCGTTTGCAGCTTGAGAACCAATTGCGCAAAGCCATCGAAGAAAAGCAGTTGAAGGTGTTTTATCAACCGAAACTCTGCCTCGCCACCGGCCGGCTGAAGGCCGCCGAGGCGCTGGTGCGTTGGGATCACCTAACCCTGGGTCGAGTGCCGCCGGGGGACTTCATTGGTCTGGCCGAGGAAACCGGACTGATCAACGCTATCGGCGAGTTCGTATTGCGTCAGGCCTGCTGGCAAGCCTGCGAATGGCAGCGTCAGGGACTTGAGCCGATTCGGGTGTCGGTCAATCTGTCGGTGCATCAACTGCGTCAGGGGAAACTGGTCAGCCTGGTGCGCCAGGTGCTGGAGGAAACCGGTCTGGCGCCGCACTACCTGGAACTGGAACTTACCGAGAGCCAGTTGCTGGACAGCGTCGAGCACATCATCGCGACCTTCCAGCAATTGCGCGATCTGGGGGTGAAGCTGGCGATCGACGATTTTGGTACCGGTTATTCGTCTCTGAGTTACCTCAAGCGCATCCCTGTGGATTACGTGAAGATCGATCAGGCATTTATCCGGGGGCTGGGGGAGAGCAGTGAAGATGCGGCGATCACCCGGGCGATCATTGCCATGGCCCATGGTCTGTCGTTGAAAGTGGTGGCTGAAGGGGTCGAGCGGCCGGAGCAGTTGGAGTTTCTGAAGGTCGAGCGTTGCGATGAAGTGCAGGGTTATTGGATCAGCCGTCCGGTTGAGGCCGCGGACCTGGCCGAGCTTTTACGCGCAGACGAAAAAACCTCGTAGGTGCTACATGGAGCATATGTCGCGTGAAACGGGGACATTGAGTTACGCATTGAGCAGGCAAAAAGCCGATTCATGTAGTATAACTACAAGCGTGCTACATCCCCGGCAAATGCCAATAACAAAGAGTCCAGCCCCTTGAATCTGCTGCAACACATCGCCCAGTCACGCCACCTGTTACGCAAGTCGGAGCTCAAGGTCGCCGACCACGTGCTGCTTGATCCTGCGGCGGTGATGCACAGTTCCATGGCCGACCTGGCCCACAGCGTGGGCATTAGCGAGCCGACCATCGTGCGTTTTTGCCGCGCCATCGGTTGCACCGGGTTCCAGGATCTGAAGCTGAAACTGGCGCAGAGTCTGGCGGCCGGTGCGAGCTTCGGGCAATTCGCGATCCATGAAGACGATTCGGTTGCCGATTACAGCCTGAAAATCTTCGACACTACCCTGCACACCCTGATGGAAGTTCGCGAGAAACTTGACCCGGTAGCGTTGCAGAAAGCCGTGACCGCGATGTCCCAGGCCCAGCGTGTCGAGTTCTACGGCTTCGGCGCGTCCGGTGCGGTAGCGGCGGATGCCCAGCACAAGTTCTTCCGTTTGCTGCTGACCGCGGCGGCGTATTCTGACCCGCACATGCAGGCGATGTCGGCGGTGACCTTGAAGCCGACCGACGTGGCGATCTGCATTTCCCAGTCCGGTCGCTCAAAGGATCTGTTGATCACCGCTAACCTGGTGCGCGAAAGCGGCGCCTCGTTGATCACCCTGTGCCCGAGCCAGACACCGTTGGCCGAGCTGTCGACCGTCAACCTGGCGATCGATGTGCACGAAGACACTGAAATCTACACGCCGCTGACGTCGCGTATTGCGCATCTGGTAGTGATCGATGTGTTGGCGATGGGCGTGGCCATGGCTCGTGGGCCGAGCCTGGTCAACCACCTGAAAAGCGTCAAGCGCAGCCTTCGCAGCTTGCGGTTGTCGCCCAAGTCAGTAAAAGCGCTGGACGATTGATTCTGGCCGGAATTGTGGCGAGGGAGCTTGCTCCCGCTCGGCTGCGCAGCAGTCGCAAAATCTTAGGGCTGCTTTGCGACCCAGCGGGAGCAAGCTCCCTCGCCACAGGTTCGCGGTCAGCCTGTGAGTTTCATCGTTCTGTAACCCTCCCGCCGCCAAACCGTCATCCCTCGCGCCTATCTTGAAACTCCCGTACTCGCCTTGGGAGACTCGAAATGGCCCAGCCCTACGAAGAACGCAACAGCGCCGTCAAAACCCGTCGTCAGCAAGAAGACCAGCGCCGCATGGAATTTCGCCGCGCCATCGAAGATCGCTGCGAACGCCGCCAGCTTCTGGCCGAAATTGGCGAATTCCCCGACGACCTCGAACTCAACTACTGGCAGGCAGCGCCGGTAACTTCCCGTCGAAACGCTCAACCAGCGCGCTGATTTGCGCCCGTTCGCTGCGAATAAACGCAAGGAACGCGTGAGCTACCGGCGATAGCCGTTTGGCCTTCGCCTGCACCAGGCACCAACTACGCAGCAGCGGCAGCTCTTCGACCGGCAGCTCAATCAGGCCACCGGTCGCCAACTCAAGGTTCAGGGCATGGCGCGTCAACAGCGCCAGGCCCAGACCCGCCAGCACACATTCACGCTGGGCTTCCGCCGAGGCGACCTCCTGGGTCTGGGTGAAGTGCACGCGCTTCTCTTTGAAATACTCCTCGCAGGCCAGTCGCGTGCCGGAACCGGGTTCGCGCAACAGTAGCGTGTAGGGCTCCAGATCCTGCAAGCGCAACGGACCCATGTGGCACAGCGGATGATCCGGTGGCGCCACGGCTACAATCGGGTTATTGAGGAATGGCAGGAATTCCAGCCCCATGTCCTGTGGGACCATCGACATGATCACCAGATCGTCACGGTTGTCCGACAGGCGCCGGATGACCTGGCCACGGTTGACCACCGTCAGGTGCAGGTTCACTTCCGGATGCTGGCGTTTGAACGCGGCAAACAGGTGCGGCACGAAATACTTGGCGCTGGATTCCACCGCCAGTTTCAGCTGACCCTGCAATGAGCCTTGCATGTCCGACAGCTGCATATCGAGGTTTTCCAGGTGCCCGAAAATGTCCCGGCTGGCGCGCTGCAGTGCTTCGGCCGCCTCGGTCATGTAGAGTTTTTTGCCGACATAATCGAACAGGGGCTGGCCGATCAGCTCTTCGAGTTGACGAATCTGTAGGCTCACGGCAGGTTGTGTGAGAGACATTTCGTCGGCAGCGCGGCTGTAGGACCTTAAGTCGCACACCTCATTGAAGATCTGCAATTGACGCAATGTCATACGCATCAATGACTTACGCATTTTCTATGAATCCTGAGCGAAGGCCGATGACTCAACTATAAGTCTTTGCTTATGCGTGACCAAATTATTATTCATTTTTGTTAATCCCTTGCGAGAGCTAGTGTGGAGCTGCGACTGAATTGAAACATTTGGTCACGCGTCGACCTGTCTAATCGGGTCGTGGGTGCCACCGGCTCAAGGGAACCTCCAAGTGATAAAAAAGATCCTGATTGCCAACCGTGGTGAGATTGCCGTACGAATCGTGCGTGCCTGCGCCGAGATGGGCATTCGCTCGGTCGCGATCTATTCCGACGCCGACCGTCATGCCTTGCATGTGAAGCGTGCGGACGAGGCCCACAGCATCGGTGCCGAGCCACTGGCCGGCTACCTGAACCCGCGCAAGCTGGTGAACCTGGCGGTGGAAACCGGTTGCGATGCGTTGCACCCCGGCTACGGCTTCCTTTCGGAAAATGCCGAGCTGGCGGACATCTGCGCCGAACGCGGAATCAAATTCATCGGCCCGTCGGCGGAAGTCATTCGTCGCATGGGCGACAAGACCGAAGCGCGCCGCAGCATGATCAAGGCCGGCGTGCCGGTCACACCGGGCACCGAAGGCAACGTGTCGGGCATCGAGGAAGCCCTGACTGAAGGCGACCGCATCGGTTACCCGGTGATGCTCAAGGCTACCTCCGGTGGTGGCGGCCGCGGTATTCGTCGTTGCAACAGTCGCGAAGAACTCGAACAAGCCTTTCCGCGAGTGATCTCCGAAGCCACCAAGGCTTTCGGTTCGGCGGAAGTGTTCCTGGAAAAATGCATCGTAAACCCGAAACACATCGAAGCGCAGATCCTCGGTGACAGCTTCGGCAACGTGGTGCACCTGTTCGAGCGTGACTGCTCGATCCAGCGTCGCAACCAGAAGCTGATCGAGATCGCTCCGAGCCCGCAACTGACCCCGGAACAGCGCGCCTACATCGGCGACCTGTCGGTGCGTGCAGCCAAGGCCGTGGGTTACGAAAACGCCGGTACCGTGGAGTTCCTGCTCGCCGAGGGCGAGGTGTACTTCATGGAGATGAACACCCGGGTGCAGGTGGAACACACCATCACCGAAGAAATCACCGGCATCGACATCGTTCGCGAGCAGATCCGCATCGCCTCCGGTTTGCCGCTCTCGGTGAAACAGGAAGACATCCAGCACCGCGGTTTCGCGCTGCAGTTCCGGATCAACGCCGAAGACCCGAAAAACAACTTCCTCCCGAGCTTCGGCAAGATCACCCGTTACTACGCGCCCGGCGGTCCCGGCGTGCGCACCGACACAGCGATCTATACCGGCTACACCATTCCGCCGTTCTACGATTCGATGTGCCTGAAACTGGTGGTCTGGGCGCTGACCTGGGAAGAGGCGATGGACCGTGGCTTGCGAGCCCTCGACGACATGCGTCTGCAAGGGGTCAAGACCACCGCCGCGTACTACCAGGAAATCCTGCGTAACCCGGAATTCCGTAGCGGCCAGTTCAACACCAGCTTCGTTGAAAGCCACCCTGAACTGACCAACTACTCGATCAAGCGCAAACCCGAAGAGCTGGCCCTGGCCATCGCCGCCGCCATCGCCGCCCACGCAGGCCTGTGAGGAATATGACAATGTCCAAGAAGATCCATGTAACTGACACAATCCTGCGCGACGCCCACCAATCGCTGCTCGCCACCCGCATGCGCACCGAAGACATGCTGCCGATCTGCGACAAGCTCGACAAAGTCGGCTACTGGTCGCTGGAGTGCTGGGGCGGCGCGACCTTCGACGCCTGCGTACGCTTCCTGAAAGAAGACCCGTGGGAGCGTCTGCGCCAACTGCGCGCCGCGTTGCCTAACACGCGCCTGCAAATGCTCCTGCGTGGCCAGAACCTGCTGGGCTACCGCCATTACAGTGACGATGTGGTCAAAGCCTTTGTCGCCAAGGCCGCGGTCAACGGCATCGACGTGTTCCGCATCTTCGACGCCATGAACGACGTGCGTAACCTGCGCGTGGCCATCGAAGCGGTGAAAGCTGCCGGCAAACACGCCCAGGGCACCATCGCCTACACCACCAGCCCGGTGCACACCATCGAGGCTTTCGTGGCGCAAGCCAAGCAGATGGAAGCCATGGGTTGCGACTCGGTGGCGATCAAGGACATGGCTGGTCTGCTGACCCCGTACGCCACGGGTGAACTGGTCAAGGCACTGAAGGCCGAGCAATCGCTGCCGGTGTTCATCCACTCCCACGACACCGCTGGCCTGGCTGCAATGTGCCAACTCAAAGCGATCGAAAACGGCGCCGACCATATCGACACCGCGATCTCCAGCTTCGCCTGGGGCACCAGCCACCCGGGCACCGAATCGATGGTCGCCGCCCTTAAAGGCAGCGAGTTCGACACCGGCCTGAACCTGGAATTGCTGCAAGAGATCGGCCTGTACTTCTACGCCGTGCGCAAGAAGTACCACCAGTTTGAAAGCGAATTCACGGCGGTCGACACCCGTGTTCAAGTCAACCAGGTGCCGGGCGGGATGATTTCCAACCTGGCCAACCAGTTGAAAGAGCAGGGCGCCCTGAACCGCATGAGCGAAGTATTGGCGGAAATCCCGCGTGTGCGTGAAGACCTCGGCTTCCCGCCGCTGGTGACCCCGACTTCGCAGATCGTCGGCACCCAGGCGTTCTTCAACGTGCTGGCCGGTGAGCGCTACAAGACCATCACCAACGAAGTGAAGCTCTATCTGCAGGGTGGCTACGGCAAGGCGCCGGGCACCGTGAACGAGCAACTGCGTCGCCAGGCCATCGGCAGCGAAGAGGTTATCGACGTTCGTCCGGCCGACCTGCTCAAGCCGGAAATGGCCAAGTTGCGCGCGGATATCGGAGCACTGGCCAAGTCTGAAGAAGACGTGCTGACCTACGCCATGTTCCCGGACATCGGTCGCAAGTTCCTCGAAGAGCGTGCGGCTGGAACCCTGACACCTGAAGTGCTGTTGCCGATTCCGGAAGCCGGAAAGGTGGCTTCGGTGGGCGGCGAAGGCGTGCCGACCGAGTTCGTCATCGACGTTCACGGCGAGACCTACCGCGTCGATATCACCGGTGTGGGCGTCAAGTCCGAAGGCAAGCGTCACTTCTACCTGTCCATCGACGGCATGCCGGAAGAAGTGGTGTTCGAGCCGCTCAACGAGTTCGTCGGCGGCAGCAGCAAGCGCAAGCAAGCTACTGCACCGGGCCATGTCAGCACCACCATGCCGGGCAACATCGTCGATGTGCTGGTCAAGGAAGGCGACACAGTGAAAGCCGGCCAGGCCGTTCTGATCACCGAGGCGATGAAGATGGAAACCGAAGTCCAGTCGGCCATCGCCGGTAAAGTCACCGCCATCCACGTCGCCAAGGGCGACCGGGTGAACCCGGGCGAGATTCTGATCGAGATCGAAGGCTGAGTTAACAGCCTCGATATACCGCTTTAAACCTCGGGGGGGCATGTGCTCCCCTTTTTTTTTCGCACTGGGTTTGTGGCTGTTAGAAACTCATTCGCCACTGACCCGTCACGCCGTGGTTACGGCTGTCGGTGCCTATCTCGCCAGTGAGTCCGATGCCCAGGGTGTGTTTTGCTGACAATCCAAGGTCCAGCCCTGTATCGACCAGCAGACTGTCACGATCCAGCGGCGCACCGGAAACGGTGAAGTTTTTTCCGCCCGTTACCAATCGTTGGCGGGTATCGCTGTAGACGTCCCCGTAAGTGTGTTTCCAGCCGGCACTGAACCGTGGCGTCAGTTGCATGCCGTTATCCAGAGTGTTGAGCTTCGCCACTCGCAGGCCGAATGTGCTGTTCAAATTGTTCTGTGTTTGACCGTGTACCTTCAGAGCCGCTGCGCCACCTTTTTCTGTGTAAGTGTCGCGCTGATAGCGCTGGTAGCCCAGGCTGGCAAACGGTTCGATGCTGACGTTCGTCCGCCCCAGGTTGTAACCCAATTCCGCAAAGGCCTGCTGGGTGTTGGCATCGTAACGGCCTTCGGGACGGTCGCTGAAACCTTTGAAGGCAACCCGGCGTTTAGTGCTGCCATCGTGACTGCTGTAGGTCGCACCCAGGCGCAGGGACATTGGTCCGTTTTGACGTAGGGCATAAGCTCCCAAATGCCAGCTGTCGAGATCGCCGTCGAGTCCGCGGCTGTCCAGGCGCGTTTCGGATTTGCCGCTCATCACCCCGATGCGCCATTCCTCATCGATGCCCCAATCAGCTCCCAGTACCAGACCGTGGGTTGTGTGTTTCAGAGCGTCGTAGTCGCGATCCAGCGTTCCACCGTGACCCAATGCTTGAAGCCAGACTCGGCCATCGGTGTCGCTGCCGGCGGCCAGGCGTGGCGCATTGCGCCTGGTGGAATTGCTGTAGCTACTGGCGCTGTCCAGCTGACGCATGGCCGAGAGCATGGTCGCGCTGATTGGGCTGTCACTGTTCAGGGTTGCTTTCGCAAAGTTGGCGTTGTTGCCGCCGTCCAGTTGGTCGATGGCCTGGGAGGCTGTTTCGGTGGTGGAGGCAAGCAGGGCCGTGACAGCGGCGTTCGCGGTATTGGGAGGTGTCTGCGCCGTCGGACTGGCTTTGGGTTCTTCAATACTGCGGGCGAGTTCCCGACCGTTTTTGTTGGTCGCGAGACTCTCGAAAGGCACTTCGTTGCGAGCGTAGGTCAGGCGGACGGCCTTTTCGTCGCCGTAGTCCGGGGTGGCCGTCATGAATGCGAGATTGTTTTCAATATTGCCGAACTGCCCATCGACCTTGTCGGCCTCGATAATGGTGTACTGGGTAGTTTGCGGATAGTCACCCGATGGTGCGACGATTTTCAGGGTTGCACCGCTGAGGGTGGCGGTACCGTCGACTTTGATCGTTTCGTGACGGCCGTCGGGATTGACCTCATAGGCGAGTACAGCGGTCTTGGAGAGATTCAAGTCACCTTTGACCTTTGGGGCGCCATGCAAGCTGTTGACGGTGAGACGCCCCTGCACATCCAGGCTAGCGACGGTGCCTGCTCCTGCAAAAGTTCCTTCCTCGTAGACGTCCACATGGCCCTTTATATCGCCGTTATTGAAGAGCATTCCGGCTGCAATCGCTCCGCCTTCGATTTCTCCTTTGTTGGTCAGTATCCCGTCATTCAGCACCAACACACCTTCGTGAAAATCTCCAGTGCTGGTCAGCGTCCAAGAACCTTGGGAAACATACAGACCGTTGAAGTTGCGGGTGTTCCCCAATTGGCCACCGTCGGTACCAATAAGTTGTATGGCGTTGGTTCCTTTGCCGCCATCGACCCGACCTTCGAAGCTTCCACCATTCTTGACGATGATGAGGTCATCTCTGTCTTCCGCTCTCACGGAAATACCTCGCCGAGCAGGTTGGGGCGAATCAATCTCCTTCTTGAAGGTGCTGTCCGCATTGATAAAGGCTTGGAGCCGGGAAAATGGGTTCGGTATAGATTCCGGCCGCTTGGTTGCCTCAGTGAGGTCCGTCGGTTCAGCTTGCTCTGGTAGTTCCTGGGCGTTTGTAAATTCTGCGCAACCCACTGCAAACGCAATGGCCAGCGCCAGGTGTTTTGGTCGGTATTTGTGTTGAACGGGCATCGAGTACGGCCTCTTTTGTAAGAAGGCCAAACTCTAAGAGGGAGGCTATAGGCACCGATGTCAGCTGCTTCCGGCGGGCTTGCGGGGGTTGTCAGAAGGTTGTGTAGAAAATTGCCAGCCTCCTGAGGAAGGTTGTTTTTACCCGTTCGGGCTGATGCTTTTTCTTACAGCAAATCGAGACGCGGTCGGCTGTCGCAAACTCGGAAACTCATCTGCCGCTGACTGATCAACCCGGGCTTCGTCTGTTGCTGCCGATACCAATGTTGGTTCGGATCTGCATTATTTTGCGTATTTTCTACATAAAGTTGAATGTATCTGCATTTTATTGCGCATGGATACGATGCTTGGCGGCTATAAATGCACTATATTGCAGTTCTAGTACGCACTAGCTTCTGAGAGATGCATTTAAATGCAGGTGATGACGATATGTACGACCTGACTTTACAGATCTTTGCCTACGGCAAATGGCACGATGCCATGGTCTTAAGCTTCGACAGCCCTGAAAAAGGTTTCGAAAGTCGATGCAACTTCGGCTACGAAACCCCCTATCTCGTCGAAAACATTGAAGGTATTGGAACACCCTTTGCCAAAGCCGTGAGTGCTAGGTTTCCTTTGGACTGGGAGGGTAAGCGATCCAACGCGCCAGCATTTCTGCATGACATTGCACCTGCCGGTGCCGCCAAGAAGTTCCTGCTGGCACACATAGGTCGTGACAAACCTGCTGACGTCAGTGCCGACCTTTATTTACTGGCCAGAAGCACTCCGGCACCGATTGGCAATATGCGCATAAAGGA
Source organism: Pseudomonas sp. GW822-FHT02G04 (assembly GCF_058802085.1). Classification (NCBI taxonomy): domain Bacteria; kingdom Pseudomonadati; phylum Pseudomonadota; class Gammaproteobacteria; order Pseudomonadales; family Pseudomonadaceae; genus Pseudomonas; species Pseudomonas sp. GW822-FHT02G04. The sequence goes on along the minus strand of NZ_JBXANU010000003.1, from coordinate 251,145 downwards.
ATCCGCCGAGGCAGTAGATCAGCGCGAGCCTATAGGGTTTAAACGCCAGGACGTCATTAGTCGTGATAACCGGTTTCTGGAATATGCCTATGAGCAGGGCGCTGCAATTGGTGGCGCAACGGGGGCAGGTGGCGAGGCGCCAAAGCTTTTGTTAGCTCAGTGTAAGGGCGCAGATCTATACCCCGATGCAGTATTGGACGATGCGGACGTTACCCAGCACTGGTTCGTGAAGTTCTCTCGCAATAAAGGAACCCGGAACGATCAGGACATTCTCAGAAGCGAGTACCACTACTACAAGGCGCTCCAAAAACTAGGCATCGAAACGGTGGCAGAACACGGCTTGGCCTTGGAGGAGGCGACCAAACCTAGCTTGTGGATGCAGCGTTTTGATCGGCAAGTGACCCCTCAGGGTGTCGAGCGTTTTGCCGTGGAGTCGATCTACTCTCTGGCGCAAATCACCACACCCGGTAGCCCGATGGACCACATGGAAGTTATCCGGCTACTTGCGGGGCTATGGCGTGATGCGGGGCAGGCGGACCAAATCCCGAATCTCGTTGCTGACTATCTGCGTAGGGATCTGCTCAACAAAATCCTCGGCAATTCAGATAACCACGGACGCAACACCGCAATCATTCGCGACACTGCCTCGTTCCGCCTGGCACCTATCTATGACTTGGCACCGATGGTAATGGATGACGAAGGAGTAACAAGAACCACCAAGTGGCCAAAAGAGTTGGAGAGGGCTGGGGACGTAAATTGGCGAGGTGTGTGCCAGACATTGACCGATATCGCTGATCCGAATGATCCGCTGGCAGTGTTGAGTGACTGGTCGGTTTCTTTTGAACGCCTGCGTGAGGATGCCAAACGCTTGATGGCGCTCCCGGACATTCTGGCTGACAGTGGATTGCCCGACGTAACAATGAATCACCCGCGAATAGCTTTGAAAAATCTGGAGCAGCGCTTGAAAGAGTGGGATCTGAGATGAGCATGACCGTTGCCGAGCGCACTGTGCTCATAGAAAGCATTCAAGAGGCATTGGCCCAAGGCACGCTTGAAATTGGCGAGGCTGTTCGCCGTTTACGTGTGGAAGTCACCGGTTTGCACCAAGCCCAATTTGCAAAGATGTGCAAAATATCGGTGCGCACACTGGTGCATATGGAGCATGGGGAGGGAAATCAGACGCTGAAATCGCTGAATGCAGTATTCAGACCGTTTGGGCTGAAAATGGGCGTAGTGCGTATTCGGCGCAATTTCAGCTGATTCTGCCCTGACCCATGTGGATGAGCTCGCTCACGCTGTAGATTGGGCGGCTAACCCAGTACTACGCGTACAGCCACCACCCCAATTCGTTTAGCCGCGAAAAGGGTGAGGGCTTCTCCTATCAGATGAGATTCAAACTATGTCCCGCTTCGATTTGTTGCTAACTACGACTTAAATACGCCTTCCCATAATGCCGTTCCATCCGTGCCTGAATCAGCTCCAACCCAATCGACATCAGCCAATAAATAATCGCCGCCGTCGTCAGCATTTCGATATAGCGATAGCTCGAACGCCCATACGATTGCGCCAGGAACATCACTTCCCAAACCCCCATCACCGAGATCAGTGATGAGTCCTTGAGCATGGAGATGAACTGGTTGGTGGTGGGCGGGATGATGGTGCGCATGGCTTGGGGCAGGGTGACGCGCCAGAAGATCACGGTTTCGCGCATGCCCAGGGCCAGCGACGCTTCGCGTTGGCCATGGGGGACGCCAAGGATGCCAGCGCGGAAGATTTCGCTCAGGTAGGCGCCGTAGTTCAGCGACAGGGCGATGATGCCGGCGGCAATCGCGCCGGGCACGACGCCCAATTGCGGCAAGCCGAGGTAGATCAGCAATATCTGGATCAGCAGCGGCGTGCCGCGAAAGAACGAGGCATAAAAGCTTGCGATGCCGAACGCCACGGCGCTTTTCGACAGTCGAGCCAGGGCAGTGATGAAGCCCAGCAGCGACGAAACCACGATCGAGCACAGGCACAAAAACAGCGTCAGCGCCGCGCCTTGCAGAAAGCCGTTGGGCGCCAGGTGCAGGCCGATCAGGTTCGGCAGTTTGTCGAGAATAATCGAGAACTTCAGGTCGAAGCTCAGGAAGAAACTCGCGAACAGGCCGAACATCGCCGCCCAGGTCAGGTACAGCCGCGTGCGGAAACTGAAAATCCGTTGCAGCAACGACTCAGCCACCGGTTGCGGTGGCTGAGGAGGTTTGGGGAAAGAAGTCATTTGCTGATGTCGGCGCCGATCCATTTTTGCGACAGCTTACTCAAAGTGCCGTCCTGTTTCAGTTGGGCAAACACATTACGCACTTTGGCGTCCCACTGGGCGTCGCCTTTTTCGATGGCCACCGAGTTCGGCTCCGAGTACAGCGGCTCACCGGCGAGTTTGAAGCGTTTGTCTTCGTTCAGGCGTGGTTGAGCGGTGACGAGGTTGGTGAGGATCGCGTCCAGACGTACGCCAGCGCCCAGGCCCAGATCCTGGAATGCGACGTTGTCGGTGTCATACGGGGCGATCTGCACATTCTCGAACGGATATTGCAGTTGGGTGTCTTCGGCGCCTTCGATCACCAGGTTTTTGTTCATGTAGCTTTCATAACTGGAGGCGCTGGTGAGGCCGACTTTCTTACCGCTCAGGTCCTTGGCGCTGTGGATGCTATCGTCCTTGGCATTGACCACGATCACGGCGGGGGAGGCGTAGTACTCGACCGGGAAGTCGAAGACTTCGGCGCGGGCCTTGCTCGGGGTCATGGAGCAGATGCAGATGTCGTAACGCCCGCTCCAGCGGCCGGCGGCGATCACATCCCAAGACGGCGTTTCGAGGCGCAGCTTGACGCCCAGTTTGTCCGCCACGGTCTTGGCCACGTCGACGTCGAAACCGTCGAGCTGGTTTTGATCGTTGAGGAACGAGAAGGGTGGATAGCTTTCCATCAACACGCCGACCAGTTCTTTCTTTTGCTCAACGCGATCCAGAGTGGCGCCCGCAAAGGTTTGGGTGGAGGCAGCCAGAATCGTCAGGCCCAGGGCCAGCAGCGGTTGAAGTTTCACAGTTGGATCCCTGAAAAAAGAGGTTGTTATTAACCGGGTAGTGCGTATTAAATAGTTATAAGAACGACTCTGGTAGTGAGTTATTTTCATAAGCTTATGAGTGAAAAGCATATGGGTGCAGGCAGCACGGTAATTCTGGATGGGGGCATGGGTCGTGAACTGCAACGCCGAGGGGCGCCGTTCAGGCAACCCGAGTGGTCGGCGCTGGCCTTGAGCGAAGCGCCGCAAGCCGTGGAGGCAGTGCACGCGGCTTATATCGAAAGCGGTGCCAACGTGATCACCAGCAACAGTTACGCGGTGGTGCCGTTCCACATTGGCGAAGAACGTTTCGCGGCTGAAGGCCAGGCCCTTGCGGCATTGGCTGGTGAGCTGGCTCGGCGTGCAGTCGATGCCTCGGGCCAAGAAGTGCGCGTGGCCGGCTCTTTGCCGCCGCTATTCGGCTCCTACCGCCCGGACTTGTTCGACGCTGCTCGGGTGACTGAACTGCTGAGCCCTCTGGTCAATGGCCTGGCGCCTCATGTTGATCTGTGGCTGGCCGAAACCCAGAGTTCGATCGTCGAGGCACGGGCGATCCATGCCGGTCTGCCGAAGGACGGCAAACCGTTGTGGCTGTCGTTTACCTTGAAGGATGAAGACACCGACGAAGTGCCGCGTTTGCGCTCCGGTGAACCCGTGGCTGAGGCCGCCGCGGTGGCGGCTGAGTTGGGTGTCGAGACGTTGCTGTTCAACTGCAGCCAGCCGGAAGTGATCGGCGCGGCGATTGATGCGGCGCGGGAAACCTTCGAGCGCTTGGGAGTGAAGATTCACATCGGCGCGTACGCCAACGCCTTCCCGCCACAGCCGAAAGAGGCCACGGCCAACGACGGTCTGGACCCGCTGCGCGACGATCTCGACCCGCCGGGTTACCTGGTTTGGGCGGCTGACTGGCGGAAGAGGGGGGCCAGCCATTTGGGCGGATGCTGCGGGATCGGGCCGGAGCATATTGCGGTGCTCGCCCAGACATTAGCGTGATGCCATGAAAGATCGTTCCCACGCTCCTGCGTGGGAACGCATCCCGCGACGCTCTGCGTCGCCTTCCGGATCGAACGCAGAGCGTCCGTGGCGGCATTCCCACGCAGGAGCGTGGGAACGATAATCAGGTGCGGCACTCCGCCAACGTTTTCACTTGCCCTGATTCCGTCTGGTTTTCATCGCTCAACCACCGCTCGAACCCCGCCTGAATCGCCGGCCATTCCGAATCCAGAATCGAATACCACGCCGTATCGCGGTTCTGACCCTTGACTACCATGTGCTGGCGAAACACCCCCTCAAAACTGAACCCCAAGCGCTCCGCCGCGTATTTGGAGCGGGAATTGCCGTTGTTACACTTCCATTCCAGGCGCCGGTAACCCAGCGCAAAGGATTCCCTGGCCAGCAGGTAAACCGCCTCGGTACTTTTCGGTGAGCGCTGCATTGGCGCGCCGAAGGTTACATGGCCGATCTCGATGCGGCCCTGAGCCGGGACAATCGACATCAGGCTGAGGATGCCCTGCACTTCGCCGCTGACACGGTCGATCACGCTAAAAAAGTACGGATCGCTGTTGGCCGCATGGTTATTCAGCCAGTCGTTGAACGCGCTGCGTTCGGGGAAAGGACCATAAGGCAAATAGTCCCAAAGCTTCGGATCCGAGCCAGGGCCTTCCAGGGCTTTCCACAAACCGTCGGCGTGACGTGCCGGGTCAAGTTTTTCCAGGCGAATGAAACGTCCTTCGATCAGTTGAACCGAGGGCGGCGGAACGCCTTTCCAGTCCGCGAGTGAAGTCGACATGCTGCTCTCCTTGAACCTTAAAGGGCTTTGCGAAACTGGATGAAACCGGGACGTTCGGCGATGCGCTCATAGAGCTGGATCGCGGTGGCGTTGGTTTCGTGGGTCAGCCAATGGACCTTGCAGCACCCGTCGGCCTTGGCCGTGCTGTAGACGAATTCGATCAGTTGCCGACCGACGCCGGTGCCACGGATTTCAGGTGTCACCAGCAAGTCTTGCAGGTAACAGGAGTTTTCGATGCTCCAGTTCGAACGGTGATAGATGAAATGCACCATGCCTACCGCTTTGCCATCGGCCCAGGCCAGCGCCCCATGGGTCGGTTCGCTCGGGTCGAGCAGGCGTTGCCAGGTGCTTTGAGTCACGACATCGGGCAGTTCGGTGTTGTAGAAGCGCAAGTAGGCTTGCCACAACGGCAACCAGGCAGCGTGATCGTCGGCGGTGACCTGGCGGATGTCGATCTGACTCATGTTTATTCCTTAACGCGTCAAAGTGGCAGGTACAGGGAAAATTTCCTTGGCGAATGCCTGCATCCTAGGCAGGCTAATGGTCTGTTGTAAGAGCCATTAATGACCAATTTAATAGGTCCATTTTCATGTCGAATACGCCGCTCCCCTCGTCGTTCAACCCGACGGGTATCGAACTCGACCGCCGCCAGGGCCTGAGCCGGCAGCTCTATCAAGCGCTGCGGGTACGCGTGCTCGACGGACGATTGGCCAGCGGCACCCGACTGCCGGCCAGTCGCGATCTGGCGGCGGCCTTATCGATTTCCCGCAACAGCGTGGTCCGTGCCTACGATCAGCTTTACGCTGAGGGCTTCATCGAGGGGCGTGTGGGCGACGGGACTTACATTGCGCAATTGCCTCAGGCGGCGTTGCCGGTGAAAAAATTATCCACAAAAGTATCCACAGGGTTTTCAACAGGGTTACCCACATCCTTATCCACAGATTGGCTGGATTTGCCTGTTGATTCATCCAGTAAAGTTATCCACAGCGGCGCTTTGGGGCGCGTTGAAAAGAACCATTTGGCCGTACCGCCCGGTGGCCCGCCGCGTGCATTCAGGGTCGGTGTGCCGGCGTTCGATCTGTTCCCTTTCGAGGTCTGGGCCAAGCTGAGTGCGGCTTTCTGGCGTAAGCGGGATTTACAGCAACTGTGTTATGGCGATCCGGCAGGCGATGAACGCTTGCGCGGATTGATTGCTGCTTACTTGCGCAGTTCGCGCGGCATGCAGTGCACCGCTGAGCAAATTGTGATCACCAGTGGCGCACAGCAAGGGATCAGCCTTTGTGCACAGTTGCTGGTTGAGCCTGGCGATGGGGTGGGGATTGAAAATCCGGGTTATTGCGCCGCCGGTCATGCCTTTGCGGTAGCCGGCGCACGGTTGCACGGTGTGCCGGTGGATGAAGAAGGGATCGACTGCAGTGTGCTGGCGCAGTTGAGCGATTGCCGGCTGGCTTACGTCACGCCTTCCCATCAATACCCGACCGGTGTGGTCATGAGCCTGGCCCGGCGCCTGGAACTGCTTGCCTGGGCCGAACGCAACCAGGGCTGGATCATCGAGGACGACTACGATGGCGAGTATCGTTACAGCGGCGCGCCACTGGCGCCGTTGGCGGCACTCGATCGCCATGGGCGGGTGCTGTATGTCGGCACCTTCGGCAAGGTCGCCTTTCCGGCGTTGCGTCTGGGGTATCTGGTGTTGCCCCCGGGTCTGGTGGAGGCGTTCGCGCAACGTCGGGCGGTGGATATGCGCCATTCCGAGGTGAGCACTCAGGCGGTGATGGCCGAGTTCATGGCGGCCGGGCATTTTCAGCGGCACATTCGCCGGATGCGGCGTGCCGCCCTCAGCCGTCGCAACTGTTTGCTGGACGGTTGGCCGACGGGGATTACCGGTGTGGGTGGCCTGCCCACCGTCTCTGCCGGGCTGCACCTGACGGTTTCGGTGGACAGCCTGGCCCGCGAACGGCAGCTGATCGAACAAGCAGAAAGCGTGGGCGTGGAGATCAGTGGCTTGAGCAATTACTGGCTGCCGGATTCGGGCACACAGCTGGATCAACGCGCCGGGCTGGTTCTGGGTTTCGCGGCGGTGCCCGAGGCGGCGATCCACGCAGCGCTCGGGCGGTTGCGAAAGGTCTGGTGTCTCTGAGGAGGATTGACCCCCAGGCCTCAGGGGCCGCTCCTCAAGGATTGGCCTGGGGCTCCAGATCCAGAAACAGTTTGCGCAGTGTCGGGTCCTCGATTTTGCGCAGGACGCCATCAATCGGATCGAAGGTGGTCAACTCTTGTTGGCGTTCAGGTGTAAGCGTTTTCAGATACGAGTCCGCGATTTTCAGGTGGGCGGTAGCAGGCTTGTCGACCGGACTCTTGACGGTTTCATAGTGGAAATGTGCAACCCACAACTCCTGATCATTGCTTGTTTTGTCCAGAACCAGGTACTCCTGAAAGTAGTCCCCAAGCTGCCTGGTCCGGATTCGACCTTGTTCGTTTCGAGTGATTCGAATCTGTTCGTTTTCATGCATCCATTTGAAACTGCTTTGCGTGGGTTTGCGCTCTTTGTACAGGCTCGCTCGGGTGCTGATACCTGCTGCTCTTACCTTGATTGCTGCCTCACGCAGTTCCAGGCTCAGGGTGGTCACAGGTAGTGAGGTGTTTTGGGTGTCTTTGATCCTGATTAAGGCCAGATCAATGTTCGTAGCACTCTCTTCCAGTTTGAGTGCGTGCTGATTGAACAGATCCTGCATGTCGGCGGGGATGCGCCGCGGTCGCAAAGCGTTTTTGCGGGTACGTTCGATAAAGTTGTGCACATCCTGCGTCTGCTCAAGGCCAGCCTCAATAATGTCGGTATCTTTCGGCACCGGCGTTGTCTGCAAGCGGACTCTCGGCATGATGGCCTTGAGTGGTTCTTCCGTGGCTTGGGCGGCTTCGCTGTTAGCGCGATTGCGTGGGCGGGTCTTGTTAACTTTGATTGGCGGACGTGATGGTCCGGGGCGCACGGGTTCTGCTGAGCCCTGCGTTATCAGCGCCTCGCTTTCCGGCAGTAATGCCTGGAGTTGGGTGTGTGCCAGTTGTGCAAACTCGTCGATCACGCTTCGCAGATGTTCAAGTTTAGGTTGATTGAACAAGTTGGGGTAGGTGTCGGGTAATTCCTGGATTCGCTGATCGGCATCGGCAAAGCTCTCGGCAAGCTTACCGAGATCTTCGACAAGCTTCTGTGGGCTAGCGTTGTCGGCTGCAACGCTCATCAGATCCGCGACCTGGTGGGCGGCTTGGGCGGCGCTCACGATAATGCTGCCAATGGCGTCACGGGCCAGGGGCATTGTCGGGCTAGCCTGTTCTTGCATGCACAGCTCTTGCGCCATGCCTATCTCGTTAGCCTTGAGCTTCAGTGCCGAGAATGAAGGCAGTAGCTTGCTGATTTTTATAGCTTCAGCAATGCCCGGTCTTCCCGCCTCATGCATTCCTTGAAGTGCCGTTTGCGAGAGCTCAAGTTTCTCAACCATTGCATGGCTCAGGTCTGTCGCTAGCCGGATGTTGTCGATATAGGTTTGCCGTGTGATCACTGTGTCCGGCCGGGAGTCTTGAGTAAATGTGCTGGTGACTTGAACATACTGGTGTTTTCTTGCGGTAAACCAGAGCGAAAGATGCTTCTGCAGCTCGGTGCTCAGGCGCAGCAAGTCGTAGGTATAGCCCGTCGTTCCGCCGAGAGTGCGCCACTCTCGCAGTTGCTTGAGTGCTTGCTCATAACCATTGATCATTACTTCCAGTTTTTCCGCATACACCCTGAGCATTCGGTCAAAGGCATCGCCACTGACTGTCAACATTTCTGTGCGTGCTCTTGTCAGCTCCCTTGCCTTCGCTGGTTCCTGGGTTTTGAATGAATCCAGTGCGTTTTCCAGTACGTGTTTGCGCTGTTCTTTGGCGGCTTTCAGGTTTTTGAGGCGATTTTTCGGGCCGCCGCCACGCAAGCGCAGTCGGGTGTCCACGAACCATTGACCTTTCTGGTTATGGACTAGCAGGGGGCCGGTTCTTGTGACGTCTTTGGGATCGATGAGGATCACCTGAGCGTCGGCGTCCAGCATGACGTTGAACCAGCGTTCGCCGACCTGTGCATAGATCTTGTCGTTGAGCTGGTAGAGATGGGGAGGCGCTTCATTGACCGTGGTCAGTTCTTTGTTGGCAAGGTCTGGCGCAGAGACTTTGAGGGTGTCCAGATACGTGCCCAGTGCCGAGGTTGTGCGGCGCGGCACACCTCCTGCCATCTCAACCGAGGAGTAATGGTTTTGTGGTAATTCTGCGACAACCGGGGCGGGGTCCAGTGTGATGGTGACCGGCACGGTGGGCGGTTTTGATTCCTCATCGATCGACAGGCGTGCAGGTTGTGGTTTGCCCAAAGCCGTTTTGCGACGCATCACTGCGTGATGGCTGAGGATGATCCCGAGCGCCAGCAGAATATCGGCAATGGAAGTCCATTCGATGAGGCTGTCATTGCGATCCCGGGCATCGAGTGCCTGCTGGATCTCGTTGATGGTCTGCCAGACCCAGACAGCGGTTCCGACAGCACCACTGAGGAAGTTTGAGGTGACGCTGAACAGAGCCCAGCCGCTGTCTTTCAACAAGTGCCAGCGCCGTTCGGCATTTGATTGCGACTGACGATCAGCCAAATCGACAATCGCCTGTGCGTTGTTCTTGAACAGTGTCGAAAGGACGTTGCCGGTTATCTCCTCGTATTTGAAAACCACGCGTCCGAATCCGTCCACTCTCAGCAATGGATCGACAATCTGTTCGGCCACCAACCAGGGAGACGGCAGGCCGACCGGGAAAGCGTATTGAGCGTATTCAAAACTCAGTGTCTTGTCGGGCAGCCATGCCAGCACCGAATCGCGGAGTTCACCGGGTTGGTGCAAGGCATACAGTAAATTCTGCCGGGAGGGGAACTGCATCAGTGGCGGGTCCAGCATCGGACGATAAAGCAGGCAAGGGCCGCTCTCGGCATTTCGAAGGCTGATGATGAACATGTTGGCGATCGTATCGCTGGAGCTGATCAAGCGATGTTGCGGGGTCATCGTGAGTGGGTAGATTGCGATAGGTTGTGCCGTTTCTGAACGGGGGGCGAGTAGCTCACGGACGAATCGATAGCCGTGTTCATCAATGCCCGCTTCTTGTTTGACCTTGCATTCCAGCGCCATGAGCGGCAATAGCAGACGTAGCTGGTCGCCATAGAAATTTTCCTGGCGACGGGATTCGACGGGGTCATCGATCAGCTTGCGCTTGATCTGTTTGGGATAGACCTCGCCGACATTGACGCGAGCCGCCACAGTGGTGAGGAACTCGGGCGTCAGCCAACCCGGAACCTGCTCGGCGTTTTTGAAGAAGAGGCTCGCCATGTAAGGTGCCTCATTCTCCAGGGCGAAGTCGGCGAGTGTTTCGATGTACTGGTTGCGGGGATCGGGAAGCGTGAAATCACCAGCGGTGAAACTGTTGGTGATCTTGATCCGTAATTCATCCAGCGCCAGGTCCGAGGCACCGACAGCGTGGGGATCGGCAATGATCGCTTCGCTCATTTTGTATTGAGCGTACTGGGTGATGGAAGGGAGCTGGTCTTTGACGGTCTTGTAGTCGGGTTGACGATACAACTTCCCCAGCGCCGTGACATAACGACCGTAGTCTTGTATGTCGCTGTCTGATGCGTTGCGCAGCCAGTCGGGAATCGCCGCAGCCAGTTGCCGGATCCGTACATGTTCCGTGCTGCCGGGCTCGACATCGGGCTCAAGCACTTCGCTTGTTGGGGTCTCAAGGAGCCTGAGTGAATCGATGGCATCGAGCTGCGTCGACACCAACGCCCAAGCCATGTGATCGAAGACATTGCCATCAGGTTCGTAAAGACGCCATTTCAGGGCGCGCCCTGCCAGTTGCTCTTCCAGGCGAGCGGGAAGCGAGTCGCCCAGTTGTTCCATCGAGTCGAATGACTCGTAAGCGCGTTCGATGGTGTACATCACAATCAATTCGCGTTTGCGATACGTTGCCTTGAGAACCAGAGCGCCACCGATCAGGAGGTGGCTATCAACTTCGTTGTCGACAGTGTCGACAGTGTCGATGTCGATCAGGCTCGCCTGGATCGCTGAAAAGTCGCTGTTTACTGCTTTACGTGTGGCTTTGTCGGGAGCCATGGAAATTTCCCGCGCCATGGCACATTCATCAGCATCCCAACCTTTGACCTGTCGTACGTTCAGAGCCTTGCGCAGTGAGTCGGAGAGTTCCTGCCAGCGCGCGATTTTATGTTCCCTTCTCATTCCAGAACTCCAGCTGTCGTGCCTGGAGCTCGACGAACAACAGAGGTGCATAGTCGTTGAGCGTTCCGGCGATTTCCTCGATGCTGACGGCGAGATGAATCGGGTTTTTGGCGTTTGGCTCAAGGGTGAGAAAGTGCTCTCCTTCGATGTAGTTAGCCGTTGTCGAATTTAAACCTTGGCGGATGAGTGCGTGCGTCAGTGATTCGAATCGAGTCGGCCCTTCCTCTATCCGGTTGTCCACCTGGCGCCATTGCGGTGTGGCAACCATTGCCTGGTCGGGATCGATGTTCAGGTTCGGGTAGAGTTCTTCCAGCGTCTGACTCAACAGGTACGAGGCAACCTGATTCAGCGTTGGGCCGTGACTGGTCTGGTTAATCAGATCGCTTTTCTCCACCAGGGGAGTCGAGTCGTCTGGGGGAGGGGGAATATTGCTGGTCATGGTCGGTACCTGGATGCGGTAATTGAGGACGAGAAAGGCGTCCACTCTTGTTGCACCCAACGTAGCGGGAAGCTGAGAGCCCCTGGCGGTAACTAAATATGCGTGCAATAAAAGACCCGCATCAATGCGGGTCTTCAGTTCAGACGAGTGAGGGTGTCAGGTGCCCGATTTGATCTTGGTCCAGGCCCGGGTCCGCGCCCGTTCGGCATCGCGAGGCAAGGGTTGCAGGGTGTAAAGCGTGCTCATTGCCGTTTCGGTCGGGTACAGGTTCGGGTTGTTGCGAATCGCCGGGTCGACCATTTCCGTGGCGTCCTTGTTCGGGTTCGGGTAGCCGACGAAGTCGCTGACCGGTGCGATGACCTGGGGTTGCAGCAGGTAGTTGATGAAGGTGTAGGCGTCTTCCGGGTTTTTCGCGCCTTTGGGGATCGCGAGCATGTCGAACCAGATCGGCGCGCCTTCCTTGGGCAGACGCATGTCGACGATCACACCGTTCTTGGCTTCCTTGGCGCGGTTGGCGGCCTGGGAGAAGCTGCCGGAATACCCGACCGCGACGCAGATGTCACCGTTGGCGATGTCGGCCATGTACTTGGATGAATGGAAGTAGGTGATGTACGGCCGGATCTTCATCAGCAGCGCTTCAGCCTTGGCGTAGTCCGCCGGCTTCTTGCTGTTGGGGTCCAGGCCGAGGTGTTGCAGGGCCAGCGGCAGGATCTCCGACGGTGAGTCGAGCAGGGCCACGCCGCATTGCTTGAGCTTGCTGATGTTCTCTTCCTTGAAGATCAGGTCCCAGCTGTTCACCGGTGCGTTGTCGCCCAGCGCGGCCTTGACCTTGTCCGGGTTGAAACCGATCAGGATGGTGCCGTACATGTACGGCACGGCGAATTTGTTGCCCGGGTCGTTGGCTTCGATCAGCTTCATCAGCTTGGGATCGAGGTGGTTCCAGTTCGGCAGTTTGCTGCGATCCACTGGCTGGAATACGCCGGCTTCGATCTGCTTGGCGAGGAACACGTTGGACGGCACCACCACGTCATAGCCGGAGTTGCCGGTCAGCAGCTTGGCTTCCAGCGCTTCGTTGGTGTCGAAGATGTCGTAGACCAGTTTGGTCTGGGTGTTCTGAGCCTTGAAATCTTCCAGTGCTTTGGGGGTGATGTAGTCGAACCAGTTGTACACCCGCAACGTGCGTTCTTCAGCATGAACGGCGCCACTGAGCAGCGTGGCGCATAGAGCTGGAGCGATAAGACGCTTGAGTCGGTTCATTGTTCTAATTCCTCATTGGGCGCTTTCAAAACCTTCGAGAACGTTCACGGCATTGATGCCGATTTCTTCTACTGCGTAACCGCCTTCCATCACGAACAGTGTCGGCTTGCCGAGGCCGGCGATGCGCGTGCCCATCGCCAGGTAATCCGGGCTGTCGAGTTTGAATTGGGAGATGGGGTCGTCCTTGAACGTATCGACGCCCAGAGACACGACAACGATTTCGGCGCCGTAGGTTTCGATCTCTTTGCAGGCTTGTTCCAGTGCGGCGCTCCAACGGTCCCAAGCGCTGCCGGCGGGCAACGGGTAGTTGAAGTTGAACCCTTCGCCTGCGCCTTCACCGCGTTCGTCTTCGTAGCCGAGGAAGAACGGAAACTCGGCTTCTGGATGACCGTGGATCGAGGTGAACAGCACGTCGCTGCGTTCGTAGAAAATCGATTGAGTACCGTTGCCGTGGTGGTAATCGACATCGAGGATCGCAACCTTTTTGTGGCCTTGATCGAGGAACGCTTGAGCGGCGATGGCGGCGTTGTTGAGGTAGCAATAACCGCCCATCAAATCGCTGGCGGCATGGTGTCCCGGTGGACGGCACAGGGCGAAGGCACTGCGGGCTCCACGCTGGATCGCCGCCTGGGCCGTGAGGGCAACTTGCGCTGCGCTGTACGCCGCTTGCCAGGTGCCGGCGGTAATCGGTGCGCCGCCGTCGAAGCTGTAATAGCCGAGTTGGCCGTGCAGGCTGGTGGGCATGATTCGGCGCAGGGTGCGGGCCGGCCAGGTATAGGGCAGCAAGTCGCCGTCGGTATTGAATGCGGTCCAGCGCGCCCAGGCACCTTTGAAGAAGTCGAGGTAGTCGCGGCTGTGGATGCGTTCGATCGGCCCGAGACCGAAATCCTGCGGCGCCTCCACCGGGCCGAGGTTGCGGTACTGCACGCGCTTTAGCACATGGTCGGCCCGTGAAGGCATTTCGAAGCAGGGCATCAATTGCCCGTCCATCAATTCACAACGGCCATGATGCAGGTGGTGGTCGTCCGAGTAGATCGTCAGCATTCTTGTTCTCCGCAGGCTGATTCGGTTTGAACACAGTCTTGCGGCAGGCGACGTTTGGGAGAACGGCAGGAAAGGCCAAAAGGGGATCGATATGGCCAAAACATTTGACCGAAATTCGCCCCCTGTGGTGAGGGAGCTTGCTCCCGCTCGGCTGCGCAGCAGTCGTTACCCGGCAACTGCTATCTGAAGGGAGGAATGCGGTGTTCGGTTTGGGTCTGCTGCGCAGACCAACGGGAGCAAGCTCCCTCGCCACAGGGGCGGCTCAAGGCCGGAACTGGCTCGGCGCCACCCCACTCCAGCGCACAAACGCATGCCGGAAACTCGCGGTCTCGCTGAACCCCAATGCTTCGGCAATCTGGTAGATCGGTAGTTGATCCTCGCAGAGCATGCGTTTGGCCTGTTCAAATCGCAGTTCATCGAGCAGTTCCTGATAGCTGCATCCCAGGTCCTTCAGATGTCGGCGCAGGGTGCGCGACGAGCAGTTCAACTGTTCGGCCAGCCCGTCCAGGCCCGGTGCCGCGCTCAGTTGCGCGGCGAGCAATTGGCGGATGCGCCCCAGCCAGGCCTGACGCCCGGTGAACTCGGTGTTTTGCTTGCGACAGCGCTCGGCCATGGCCTGGTGGGTGATGGCGTCGGCCAGCGGCAGGGGGTGTTCGAGCCAGCGCTTGTCGAAGGCAAATCCGTTGGATGCTGCATCAAACTGCAACGGACAGTCGAAACGCTCGGTGTAGCGCGCCTGATAGTCCGGTGCCGGGTAATCGAAGCGAGCGCCGAGCAAAGGCAGGGGGTGGCCGAGCAGGTCTTCGCAGGTGACTTTCATCGAGACCAGGCAAAACTCGACATTGAACGGTGCCAGCGCGGGGTTTTCCCGATAGTCGCCAGCGGTGAGCCAGATGCGCTCGCCATCTTCCTCCAGGCTCAACTCGAACAGTGTTCCCAATAGCGCCGGATAGTGCAGCGCCAGCTGCAAGGCGTCACCTAAAGTGGCGCTGGTGAGTAAGGCGTACCCGAGCATGCCATAGGACGAAACGTGCATCCGCCGGCCCAACTCCAGGCCGATATCGCGGCGTAATGCGACGGCGTTGGCGCACACCAGCATCTCTTGATTGGTGGTGATGCGCGTGTCCGCCCGGCTCAGATCTGCCGTGCTGATGCCGCTGCCGGCCAATAACGCCTCGCTGGACAAGCCTTCGGCCTTGAAGGTGTTGAGCACCAGGGAGACAGCGTTGAGGGTGGTGAGGTGGGAGTGGAGCATGAGTGCTTCCAGCGTTGGGCATGCCGGAAAGGGAGCAAGTTATATGCCGGTTATGACCAACCCTGTAGGAGCGAGGCTTGCCCGCGAAGGCGTCCTCAAGTGCGCCAAAAGCTTCGCGGGCAAGCCTCGCTCCTACAGGGTTTTGTGTAGTGTCAGCTGAGTTCGCCGCACAGGTCGAGCTCGATCAGCCGCCGCACTTCTGCAGTTTCAAGCCCTGCACCCAGCAATCCATGCAGCTTGCCGAATGCCGCCTCGCGGGTCATGCCGCCACCGGACAACAGACCGGCATCACGCAAGCGGCTGCCCGCTTCGTACACGTCGAGCTTCACGCCGCCTTCATGACATTGCGTGACCGCGACCACCACTACGCCGTTGTCTCGCGCCCGTTCCAGGCTGGCGAGAAACCCGGGGTTGTCGCTGGGCCCGGTGCCGCTGCCATAACATTCCAGCACCAGACCCTGAATACCACTGTTGAGCAGGCCATCCAGTTGCTCGGCGCCGATGCCGGGGAACAGCGGCAGGACCGCGACCTTCGCCAGTTGCTTTGGCTGGTTGTAGTTCAGTTGGGCAGGTATCGAGGAAGCTTTCACGCCGCCACCCTGACGCTCCAGCCGCTTGAACGGATGACGACCGAAACTGCGAACCTTGGCGCAACGGGTCGGGTCGAGCAGTTCACCGTGGAAGTACAGATGAACACCCGGCGCGAGGCCTTGGCCAAGGGCAACCAGTGCGCCGCTGATGTTTTCCCAGGCATCGCTGTCGGTCACGCCGGCCGGCAGCATCGAGCCGGTGAAACATACGCGTGCATGCAGGCCGAGCCACTGAAAGCTCATGGCCGCGGCGCTGTAGGCCAGGGTGTCGGTGCCATGCAGGATTAACACGCTGTCGCAGCCCTGGACATCAACGGCGTCGACCACCGCTTCACGCAGTTGCTGCCAGTACGCGGGTGTCATGTTCGCGCTGTCAATCAGTGGCGACATCTCGCGAAAGCGCCACTGCGGCACTACCAGCTCAGGCTGGCTGTGCAGGTAGTCGCGCATCCGCGCTTCGAAACCGGACGCCGGGGCCAGGCCGTGGACACTGGCTTGCATGCCGATGGTGCCACCGGTGTAGAGCACCATGACGGTTTGGGCGGCAGGATAGGTCGAGGAATTCATGGAGACTCTCCGAAAACGATGACTGTGGGAGCGAGCCTGCTCGCGATGGCAGCGATGCGACTTGAAGCCCGAATCAAAACGGCAGCATCAAAAAAGCTGCCACAACGTACAACCGAGCATGACGCCGGTCATACGTTGTGTCACGCCGGGCGCAGGGGATGCGCCCGGTTTTTTACCGATCAGCGTTGCGCTGCGGTCACGCCTGCAGGCTGGGCCTGTGGCTGAGAGGTGGCGGCTGGCGGATTGGCCGGCCAGGCTTTCAGGTCCAGGTCCAGATCCGCGAATTTGCTCGAATCGAACACTGGGGTCTTGATGCCGGCGGCACGCTGGTCATCGTAGTCACGCAGGATGCGCATGCCGACCTTGAACAGCAGGAACAGCGCGATCAGGTTCACGAAGGCCAGCAGGGTCATGGTGATGTCGGCGAATGCGAACACCGTACCCAGGTTCTCGATGGCACCCCAGAAGATCAACGCCAGTACCAGCGCGCGGTAGCCCATCAGCGCCTTGCGGTTTTCACCGACCAGGAAGCGCAGGCTGTTCTCGCCCAAGTAGTAGTTGTAGAGGATCGAGGTGAACACGAACAACGCCAGGGCCACGGAGATGAACATCCGGCCCCAGTCACCGACCACGGC
This sequence comes from Pseudomonas sp. GW822-FHT02G04, assembly GCF_058802085.1. NCBI lineage: Bacteria > Pseudomonadati > Pseudomonadota > Gammaproteobacteria > Pseudomonadales > Pseudomonadaceae > Pseudomonas > Pseudomonas sp. GW822-FHT02G04. The sequence goes on along the minus strand of NZ_JBXANU010000003.1, from coordinate 234,192 downwards.
GGCCAGGGAGTTCTGGGTCAGGGCAATGCCGTCGCCTTCAAAGCCCGGGGTGTAGAAGCCCGACAGCAGGATCAGCAACGCGGTGCAGGTGCAGATCACGAAGGTGTCGAGGAACACGCTGAACGCCTGAACCACGCCTTGTGCGACCGGGTGCTCGACCGCGGCCACGGCGGCCACGTTCGGCGCACTGCCCAGGCCTGCTTCGTTGGCGAACACGCCACGCTTCACGCCCATGACGATAGCGCTGCCGATCAGGCCGCCGAACGCCTGGTCCAGACCGAAGGCGCTTTTGACGATGGTCATCAACATCCCTGGAACGTGGTCGAACTGCAGCACGATCACGTAGATGGTCACGCCGATGTACACCAGGGTTTTCACCGGTACCAGCAGGTCAGCGACCTTGGCGATCCGCTTGATACCGCCGATGAACACCAGACCCAGCAATACCGCCAGGGCCAGCCCGGTGTAAGTGGTGTCGAGGCCGAAGGCGCTATTCAGCGAGTGAGTCACAGCGTGGGATTGCAGACCGTTGAAGGCGAAGCCGAAGGTCACCAGCAGCAGCACGGCCATGACCATGCCCAGCCAGCGTTTCTGCAGGCCGTGCTGGATGTAGTAGGACGGGCCGCCACGGAACTGGCCTTCGGAGTCGCAGCGCTTGTAGAGCTGGCCGAGGGAGCATTCGAAGAAGCTGCTGGACATGCCGACCAGCGCGGTCACCCACATCCAGAACACCGCACCGGGGCCACCGAGGGTCACGGCGATACCGACACCGGCAATGTTGCCCGCACCAACGCGACCCGCGAGGCTGAGCATCAGGGCCTGGAACGAGCTGAGTTGACCGGCGCTGCTGCGCAGGCTGTCGCGGAACACCGCGAACATGTGGAAGAAGTGGCGCAATTGGACGAAACGCGAGCGGATCGTGAAGTAGCTACCGAGCCCGACAATGAGCGCGATCAGTACTTTCCCTGAGAGGAAGTCGTTGATGACTTCGAGCATGGATTATTCCTCGCTATTTTTTGTGTGTGCGAATACTGGGTGGTCGACACATCGCGTTACACCGGGTTGTGCGTGGCACAACTGGTGGGTCGAAGGTTCGTCCCTGTTCCATTTCGCGGGTTGTTATTAGTTCGGGGTTCGCATGGGTTTGGGCCTCGTTATCGACAACCGCTCATGCGAAGAGGGCCGGCACTATACATAGGAGAGTGCCGTCCGTCTGCACAGTTGTGGTGCAAGCGACGAAACGAAAGCGCTGCAAAATCAAAAAATCGCAGCCTTCGGCAGCCTCTACGGGTATCTGTCAAACCCGGTAGGAGCTGCCGAAGGCTGCGATCTTTGCGGCACTGAAAACATTCAACATGTTCGTAAAATCCGCAAAAGTGTTGAAAAAAAAGGGCTTGAGGGAGTAAATCCCCAAGCCCTCAAAAGGTGAGAGGTGTCTAGTCCCTCGACCTGGTGAGCGTGCTCTTCAAAAGAGCCTGCGTTTGGTTAAGCCTTCAAAGGCACCAGACGCGGAGCAATCATGTTTTCCGGGCGCAGGATGTCGGCGAGCATTTCTTCGTCGAGCAAGCGTTCTTCGCGCACCAGTTCCAGCACGCCGCGGCCGCTTTCAAGGGCGACACGGGCAATGCGGGTGGCGTTTTCATAGCCGATGTACGGGTTCAGCGCGGTGACCAGGCCGATCGAGTGTTCGACCAGTTCACGGCAGCGCTCTTCGTTGGCGGTGATGCCGACGATGCAGTGCTCGCGCAGCATGTCCATGGCGCGTTGCAGCAGGCGGATCGAGTCGAAGATCTTGAAGGCGATCAGCGGCTCCATCACGTTCAGCTGCAGCTGGCCGCCTTCGGCCGCGATGGTCAGGGCCAGGTCGTTGCCGATGATCTGGAACGCTACCTGGTTCACGGCTTCAGGGATAACCGGGTTGACCTTGCCTGGCATGATCGAGCTGCCTGGCTGACGCGCCGGCAGGTTGATTTCGTTGATGCCGGTGCGTGGGCCGCTAGACAGCAGACGCAGGTCGTTGCAGATCTTCGACAGCTTGACCGCGGTGCGCTTGAGCATGCCGGAGAACAGCACGAAGGCGCCCATGTCGGAGGTAGCTTCGATCAGGTCGGCGGCTGGAACCAGCGGTTGACCGCTGATCAGGGCCAGACGCTCAACGGCCAGGGCCTGGTAACGCGGGTCGGCGTTGATGCCGGTACCGATCGCGGTGCCGCCCAGGTTCACTTCGGTCAGCAGTTCAGGCGCCAGGGATTTGAGGCGCGCCAGGTCTTCGCTCAGGGTGGTGGCGAAGGCGCGGAATTCCTGGCCGAGGGTCATCGGCACGGCGTCTTGCAGCTGGGTACGGCCCATCTTCAGGACGTGGCTGAATTCTTCACCTTTGGCGGCGAACGACTGGATCAGGCTGTCGAGGCTGGCCAGCAGCGCGTCGTGACCCAACAGCAGACCCAGGCGGATGGCCGTCGGGTAGGCGTCGTTGGTCGACTGCGCCATGTTCACGTCGTTGTTCGGGTGCAGGTACTGGTATTCGCCCTTGCTGTGGCCCATGGCCTCCAGCGCGATGTTGGCGATGACTTCGTTGGCATTCATGTTGGTTGAAGTGCCAGCGCCGCCTTGAATCATGTCCACCACGAATTCTTCGTGGAAATCGCCGCGGATCAATCGGGCACAGGCTTCGCTGATGGCAGCGTGCTTGGCTTCGCTCAGGTGACCCAGCTCGCGGTTGGCGTCAGCGGCGGCCTGTTTAACCATCGCCAGACCAACAACCAGTTTTGGGTAATGCGAAATCGGAACGCCGGAGAGACGGAAGTTGTTCACCGCTCGCAGGGTCTGGATGCCGTAATACGCTTGAGCAGGTACTTCGAGTACGCCAAGCAGGTCTTTTTCTGTGCGGAAAGATGCAGCGGAAGACATGATAGAAATCATCTCGATATGGACCCGGTCTATGCCGGAACAGCGCAAATGCTAGGCTTGTGCAGAATTTTGAGCCAATGCTGTTAAACACTAGCCTATGCACATTCGGCATAATGCCCGTGTGACGCCGCGTGCGCGGCGAACGTGTGACCTAAATTGGTGCATGTCCGGGAGGGCGTGATGAATCTGGAAAGCAAATGGCTTGAGGACTTTAGTGCCCTGGCCGCCACCCGCAGCTTCTCCCAAGCGGCTGAAAGACGCTTCGTGACCCAGCCTGCATTCAGCCGACGGATCCGCAGCCTCGAAGCCGCGCTGGGGCTGACGCTGGTCAACCGTTCCCGCACCCCGGTCGAGCTGACGGCGGCGGGGCAGTTGTTTCTCGTGACCGCGCGAACCGTGGTCGAACAGCTGGGTGAAGTGCTGCGTCATCTTCATCACCTGGAAGGCGGGCAGGGCGAGGTGATCCAGGTCGCCGCCGCCCACTCCCTGGCGCTGGGTTTCTTTCCGCGCTGGATCGCACAATTGCGCAACGAAGGGTTGAACATTGCCACGCGGCTGGTGGCCACAAACGTTGGCGATGCAGTGCACGCGCTGCGTGAAGGCGGCTGTGATCTGATGCTGGCGTTCTATGATCCGGACGCAGCGATGCAAATGGACTCGGAGATTTTTCCGTCACTGCATCTGGGGGACACTGAAATGCTCCCGGTGTGCGCCGCGGACGCTGACGGCAAGCCGTTGTTCGACCTGGAAGGTGAGACCAGCGTGCCTTTGCTGGCCTACAGCGCCGGGGCATTTCTCGGGCGCTCGGTGAACATGCTGTTGCGCCAGCGGGCCCTGAGGTTCACCACTATTTACGAAACCGCCATGGCCGACAGCCTGAAAAGCATGGCGCTGGAAGGCCTGGGCATCGCCTGGGTGCCGCGCTTGAGCGTGCGCGCCGAATTGGCTCGCGGCGAGTTGGTCATCTGCGGTGGCCCGCAATGGCATGTGCCGCTGGAGATTCGGCTGTATCGCTGCGCACTGGTGCGTAAGGCGAATGTGCGGTTGCTCTGGCGCAAACTCGAGGGTGGTGCAGCGCAGACTGCATAAAATACGGCCTGCACAGCCACCAAAATCGCAGCCTTCGGCAGCTCCTATAATGTTCGGCGCAGGAGCTGCCGAAGGCTGCGATCTTTTGATCTTTTTGGCTGACCCTGAAGTCAATAAAACCGGTACTTTGAGCCGTATGACAGATGGTCGTATGGGGGGCTGTTTATCTGCTTCATTGAGGTATACTGCGCGGCCTTCGGCCGGTTTGACTGGCCATAATTCGTACAATCAAGCCACGCATTTTGCGTGGCTTGTTGTTTTTTGACGCGCCTGCGGGCGCCCAGAGAGAAGAGGCACGACGATGAGCGCACTGGTTGGCGTGATCATGGGCTCCAAGTCCGATTGGTCCACCCTTAGCCACACCGCCGATATGCTGGAAAAGCTCGGCATCCCTTACGAGGTGAAAGTGGTCTCTGCCCACCGCACCCCGGACCTGCTGTTCCAGTATGCCGAAGAGGCTGAGGCCCGTGGCATCGAGGTGATCATCGCCGGTGCCGGTGGCGCGGCCCACCTGCCAGGCATGTGTGCGGCCAAGACGCACCTGCCGGTGCTGGGTGTACCCGTGCAGTCGTCGATGCTCTCGGGCGTCGATTCACTGCTCTCTATCGTGCAGATGCCAGCAGGCATTCCGGTCGCCACCCTGGCCATCGGCAAGGCCGGCGCGATCAACGCTGCCCTGCTCTCGGCGAGTATCCTGGGCGCCAAGCATCCGCAGTTTCATACCGTGCTGAAAAAATTCCGCGCTGAGCAGACAGACAGCGTCCTGGACAATCCAGACCCACGCATCGCCTGAGGTTGTTGACGATGAAGATCGGTGTAATCGGTGGCGGCCAGTTGGGTCGCATGTTGGCGCTGGCGGGCACTCCGCTGGGCATGAACTTCGCTTTCCTGGACCCGGCGCCGGATGCTTGCGCAGCCGCATTGGGCGAACACCTGCGGGCCGATTACGGCGATCAGGATCACCTGCGTCAGTTGGCCGATGAAGTCGATCTGGTGACCTTCGAGTTCGAAAGCGTCCCGGCCGAAACCGTGGCCTTCCTGTCGCAATTCGTTCCGGTGTACCCGAGCGCCGAAGCGCTGCGCATCGCCCGCGATCGCTGGTTCGAGAAGAGCATGTTCAAGGAACTGGGAATTCCGACCCCTGCGTTCGCCGACATCCAGTCCCAAGCCGATCTGGACGCCGCCGTGGCTGCCATCGGCCTGCCGGCCGTGCTGAAAACCCGCACCCTGGGTTACGACGGCAAGGGCCAGAAAGTCCTGCGCAAGCCTGAAGACGTGGTCGGTACCTTCGCCGAACTGGGCAGCGTTGCGTGCCTGCTGGAAGGCTTCGTGCCGTTCACCGGCGAAGTCTCGCTGATCGCCGTGCGCGCTCGCGATGGCGAAACGAAGTTCTATCCGCTGGTGCACAACACCCATGACAGCGGCATCCTCAAGCTGTCCGTGGCCAGCACCGATCACCCGTTGCAAGCGTTGGCTGAAGACTACTCCAGCCGGGTACTCAAGCAACTGGACTACGTCGGCGTGATGGCGTTCGAGTTCTTCGAAGTCGACGGTGGCCTCAAGGCCAACGAGATCGCCCCGCGTGTGCACAACTCCGGGCACTGGACCACCGAAGGTGCCGAGTGCAGTCAGTTCGAAAACCACCTGCGAGCCGTTGCCGGTCTGCCGCTGGGTTCGACGGCCAAGGTCGGTGAAAGCGCGATGCTCAACTTCATCGGTAAAGTACCGGACACCGAGAAAGTCCTGGCCATTGCCGATTGCCATCTGCATCACTACGGCAAGGCCTTCAAGGTCGGCCGCAAGGTCGGTCATGCCAACCTGCGTTGTGCTGATCGGGCGACGCTCGCTGCGCAGATCCTCAAGGTCGAAGCGCTGATTGCCGAATAGTTTCATGTAGCAGCGGCGGAACCTTCCGAGGCCGCCGTTCTCTGATGGCAGGATGCCAAAGTCTGTCTAGGCTTTGACATAGCCAACCTAATCAGAGGGAAATGCCATGGGAATTATCGGAACCATCTTTATCGGCTTGATCGTCGGCCTGCTGGCTCGGTTTCTGAAACCGGGCGATGACAGCATGGGCTGGATCATGACCATCCTGCTCGGTATCGGCGGTTCACTGGCGGCCACTTACGGCGGCCAGGCCCTGGGCATCTACCATGCGGGTCAGGGCGCAGGTTTCATCGGTGCACTGGTGGGCGCGGTGATATTGCTGGTGATCTACGGCCTGATCAAAAAGAACTGATTCAAGCGACAAAGCCCTCTCTGCGCCAACACCGGAGAGGGCTAGAATGCTTGGCGTTCCAACGTCCTTTCCTTTGCCGAGCACCTTCATGCGCCGTCTTCTGTTGACTCTTCTCTTCCTGGGCAGTGGTTTGGCCCATGCCGGCGAACTGCCGGAAACCGACTGGCTCGAACTGATGCCCAAGTCGGACCAGAAGGCCCTCGAGGCCATGCCCGAAATCGATCACAACTCCCCGGAAGCCAATGGCACCTTTACCCAAAAGGGTGGCATGAAGCAGAGCAAGGGCTTGCCGGCGGTGATGTATTCGACCAAGACCGTGCCGTCGATGAACGACAAGCACATCCGCATCGGCGGTTATCCGGTACCACTGGAATCCGACGCCAAGGGCCGCAGCACGTTGTTCTTCCTCGTGCCGTACCCGGGCGCCTGCATCCACGTGCCACCACCGCCGCCTAACCAACTGGTGCTGGTGCGTTATCCCAAAGGCCTGAAGCTGAATGACATCTACACCCCGCTGTGGGTGACCGGCACGCTGAAGATCGAGAAGGTCAACAACGACCTGGCAGATGCGGCGTATGCGCTGGATGCGGCGCAGGTGCGGGCGGTCAAAGAGTCGGATTTGTAAGCACGGTTACCGCAAAAAAAGATCGCAGCCTGCGGCAGCGCCCACAGGCGCGTAGGAGCTGCCGAAGGCTGCGATCTTGTGTTCTTAAAGCGGTTTGCTGGCGACACTCACGCCCAGGGTATGGCTAGCCCCCGGCGCCAGCGTCACCACATCATCCATCACATTCGCCGTTTCAATGCACAACATGCGCTGCCAGCCGTCGTCAGCCATGTCGCTGAACGCTGCGGCGCGGTCGATCCACGGGTTCCAGATCACCGCCGAGCGCGAACCGCTGCTGGTCAGTTCAATGCGTCGTTCCCAGTGCGGGTCAACGATGCTCAGCGTCGGCGGGGTATTCAGATAGATGCGGTCGGTCTCACCGGTAAAGCGCAGATCGCCGGTCTGAGTGACGGTTTTCCAGTCGTCCAGCGTCTCGATGTAACTCAAGCCATCCAGCCCTTCAACGTGCACGTTGCGCACATCGCTGACCGCGAAATAGCTGTGCAGCGCCTGGCTGATCGTGACGGGTTCAGCGCCGTTGTTTTCGCTCGTCAGGCTGATGTGCAACTGCTCATCCAGGCGAATGCTCAGCTTCAAGCCCACCTGATGCGGCCAGCCTGGCAGGCCGCCTTCGGGGTAGGGCAGGACGAACTCCACCTTCAGGCTTACGCCCTCGGTTTCGATGCCGCCCAGTTCCCAGTCCATCGCCCGCACCAGACCGTGAGCGGTCGGCGGTTCCTGGCTGACGCGCATGGCCTGGACACTCTGCGGGTTGCGCGACAGATTGCCGAACCACGGCCAGCACACCGGCACGCCGGCACGAATAGCTTTGCCGGTCTTGAACACCGCCTCGTCGTTGAGCCAGATCAGCGGCGGTTGGCCGGCCAGTTGATAACTGAGGATGTGCGCGCCTTGCTGGGCCACCAGCAATTCGGCCTGACCGTGGCGGATGCGCCAGCAGTTCAGTTCATCCAGTTTCACGGCTTCGACGGTGGGCGTGCTCATGGGGCGACTCTCAATCAGGAACAATGACTGCTATGGACCGCAAAACGGTCACCGCGTTTAACGAGCGCCTTGTTTAACGAGCTCTGGGCGGAACCGAACGAGTGCGGCCGCTGCCGTCGATGGCGACGAACACAAATACGGCTTCGGTGACTTTACGCCATTCGCTGGACAGCGGATCGTCGCTCCAGACTTCGACCATCATCTGAATCGAGCTGCGACCGATTTCCAGGGCCTGGGTATAGAAGGAGAGCTGAGCGCCCACCGCCACCGGCACCAGAAACGCCATGCGATCGATCGCAACGGTGGCCACGCGACCACCAGCAACCTTGCTGGCCATTGCGGTGCCGGCCAAATCCATCTGCGCCACCAGCCAGCCGCCGAAAATATCGCCAAAGCCGTTGGTTTCACGCGGAAGCGCGGTAATTTGCAGGGCCAGGTCGCCTTGCGGGATTGGATCTTCTTGTTCGAGCTCTATCATGCCGGGGGTGCCTCTGACCCGTGACTCTTCGTGTGTATAGCGGGTGAATAGCCGTCTTACGGCTCCGCGCGCAAAGTGCCTGCGCTCGGTCATGCTGCGTTAAAAACAGGCTCGGACGCTCATTTACAGCAGTAAACTCCGCGTCCTCGCCTGTTTTTGCCTTGCCTGACCTTCGCTCGGCGACTTTGCGCACTGGAGCCTTGGAAAAACGATTCAGCCCCGAACATACTACGTTCGTCACGTTTTTCGTAAGGCGCCTAAAGGGAAACTCTGCGAAATCGGCTGACAGGTGCCAACGACGGTTTCGCACAGCAACCCCTTACAAACCGTTGCAACGTTGTGAGTATATCGGTCGATAGACTCCGAGACGACCATCCGGTTCTCATTTCGACCGTCAAATACGCACCTCTATGTGCTTTTTCGAACAATTTGCTATCGTGCCGAACCTGCCCAAGCCTCCGCCAGCGTTGTTGAGGTTGCAGATCCGACTATAAGAGAAGCCCTTGCCATGACCACAGCGCCCTCGAGCATCGCGCAACCAGCCCAACCTGCACGTCCGCTGACCCGCAACGACTACAAGACCTTGTCGCTGTCTGCCCTGGGCGGCGCGCTGGAATTTTACGACTTCATCATCTTTGTGTTCTTCGCCACGGTGGTCGGCAAACTGTTCTTCCCCGCCGACATGCCCGAGTGGCTGCGCCTGATGCAGACATTCGGCATCTTCGCCGCCGGTTACCTGGCCCGGCCGCTGGGCGGCATCGTCATGGCGCACTTCGGTGACCTGCTGGGACGCAAGAAGATGTTCACACTGAGCATTTTCATGATGGCAGTGCCGACCCTGATCATGGGCTTGCTGCCAACTTATGCGCAGATAGGTATGTGGGCGCCGATCCTGTTGCTGTTGATGCGGGTGATCCAGGGGGCAGCGATTGGCGGCGAAGTGCCGGGAGCCTGGGTATTCGTTTCCGAACACGTACCGCAACGGCATATCGGTTATGCCTGCGGCACGCTGACCAGCGGTCTGACTGCCGGCATTCTTTTGGGCTCGTTGGTCGCCACGGCGATCAACAGCCTCTATACGCCGGTGGAAGTGTCGGATTACGCCTGGCGGATCCCGTTCCTGCTGGGCGGCGTGTTTGGCCTGTTCTCGGTCTACCTGCGCCGCTGGCTGCACGAAACCCCGGTATTTGCCGAACTGCAATTGCGTAAAGCCTTGGCCGAAGAAGTGCCGCTGCGCGCTGTGCTGCGTGACCATCGCGGTGCGATTCTGATTTCCATGCTGCTGACCTGGTTGCTGTCCGCCGGGATCATCGTGGTCATCCTGATGACCCCGACCGTGCTGCAGACCGTCTACCACTTCCCGCCGACTACCGCGTTGCAGGCCAACAGCCTGGCCATCGTGTTCCTGAGCCTGGGCTGTGTGGCCTCCGGTGCACTGGCTGACCGCTTTGGTGCCGGTCGGGTGTTTGTGTTCGGTAGCGCGTTGCTGCTCCTGACCTCGTGGACCTTCTATCACAGCCTGTTCAATCACCCCGACTGGCTGTTCCCGATGTACGCCCTGACCGGTTTGCTGGTCGGCACCATCGGTGCGGTGCCGTACGTGATGGTCAAAGCCTTCCCGGCGGTGGTGCGTTTCAGCGGTCTGTCGTTTTCCTACAACCTGGCCTACGCCATCTTCGGCGGCCTGACCCCGATGGTCGTCACCCTGCTGCTCAAGGAAAGCCCGATGGGGCCGGCGTATTACGTGGCGATTATTTGCGGGGTCGGGATTCTGGTGGGGGCGTATCTTTGGAAAAAAGGACGGTAACAACGGTTGGATGTTAATGCTTTCGCCAGTGCGAAAGCCTTGCATCACATTCTCCAGGCGGTAAACGTGCCCCATGTTCGAGCATGTTATCCAAGGCATCCGCAGCGTGTGCTGGTGGAACAACTTGGTGCTCGACCATTAGGTCGAGTAGCCAGAGCGCCCCGTGGACCTGCAAGCCATCTCGTTGAGCCTGGCGTCTGAGCTTGCTGTCTCCGGTCAGTAACGGTCGACCTGTCTCCTGCGCGAGCAAATAACAGGAGACATCCGCCAGTGAACTGTTGTTGTGCTCTACCTTGAGGCTGAAAAGTCGAGCCACTCCGGGGCCATCGAAAGATTCGACAATCAACCCTTGGGCGAGCAATTCGTCATGGGGAAAGTCCTCCAGTTCATCCATCACGAAATCGGTGCAGCAAAGTGTGAACGGAAGTCTGAACATCTGTTCCAGCAATCCAGCGTTTCTGAAATCGATCCAGATATTTGTATCGCTGATGTAGATCAGACTCATGCACTCTCCAATGAGCCTAGGAAGTTTGGGTCAAGGGCGCTCACTGGCTTACGTAAAAGTTCGGCTGCGCGGGATTTGGTGATCAACCCCTCTGCCAATCCCCAAAACACCAACGATTCAAAACGTTGTGGTGGCTTACAGGGCATGGGTTCTGGCTCAGCCTTGCGCCAGCCGTTCGCGCTGAATTGGATGGTTAGAGATTTGTAACCCGCATCGCTAAGCAGGTTCAGATCCTTGAGGCGCCGTAGTGCTGCGTGCATCGAAATCCCGTATTGGCGCTTGGCGATGAGTAACTCGCGCGGATGAATCCGTGAACGTGGATGGCTGCCGAAGTCGCTGGTGACGCCTTTTGCCGGGTAGAGGAATGCACCTGCAAATCGATGACAGCAGTTTTCCTTGTCTCTCTCAGGCATATCGTCGGGTAGCTGCATGACCCAATGGCCAAGCTCGTGGGCAGCGGTGAAGCGTATACGTTCACCTGGACGCTCGGCATTTAACGCGATCAAGACATGGCGCCCGTCTCCGGTAGCTGCGCAGGCCCCATCGAAATCATCCGGCCCCATGAGCATCGCTACCTTGATGCTGTGCTCTTCTAACTGCTCGGTCAGATTAGCGATGGGGTCGCTACCAATTCCCCAGAAATCCCGAAGTAACTCGGCGGCGTGCTCGGCCTCTTCAATAGAGGAAACGGGCAGCATTTGAGCCGGAGTGCTTGGAGTCTGGATGTCCGCTGGGTCGAAACATTCCTCCAGAGCCATGTAGCGCTCAAGGTGTTCACGAATCTGCTCTTCGACTTGCACCTGACGGTATCTGGGCATTTTCGCAAGCTTGCGAAACTCCAACGGCGCAAGCGGGATGGCGTCCGCGCGGAAAAAGTACTCAGGATTGACCTCCAATACTTTTGCCATTTGCAGCAGGCGCGAGGAGTTCGGGGTGCTTAACCCTTTTTCGTATTTGCTGAGGGCTTGCTTGGTAATGTCGCCAAGCTGGAGCGCCAGCGCCTCCAAGGACATGCCACGCAGAAGGCGAGCGCGGCGGATTCGGTCATTAATCATGGGTTCCTCTCGTGGTTGACAAGACTATATTTTAGTTCTTATTTGTCAACCTTCTCAGAGAGTCAGAATGTATCCGGCAATTGAATACTGGCCTTTCATCCAATTGTCATATTTCAGCCATAGAGTGTTCACACGGCCTGCTGATACTTGGCCCCGACTTAACACACCTATCTGCTAGGAGTAAGGCATGAAACTGAAGCGTTTGATGGCGGCAATGACTTTTGTCGCTGCTGGCGTTGCGACTGCCAACGCGGTTGCCGCTGTTGACCCTGCTATCCCGAGCTACACCAAGACCACTGGTGTGTCGGGCAACCTGTCCAGCGTCGGCTCCGATACCCTGGCCAACCTCATGACCCTGTGGGCTGAGAACTACAAAAAAGAATACCCGAACGTAAACATCCAGATTCAGGCCGCTGGTTCCGCCACCGCGCCACCTGCGCTGACTGAAGGCACCTCCAACCTGGGCCCGATGAGCCGCAAGATGAAGGACACCGAACTGGCGGCCTTCGAGCAGAAGTACGGCTACAAGCCAACCGCTATCCCGGTTGCCGTGGACGCCCTGGCTGTGTTCGTGCACAAAGACAACCCGATTCAGCACCTGACCATGGAACAAGTCGACGCGATCTTCTCCTCGACTCGTCTGTGCGGCGCTAAAACTGACGTGAAAACCTGGGGCGACCTGGGTGTGACCGGTGACCTGGCCAACAAGCCAGTACAACTGTTCGGTCGTAACTCGGTATCCGGCACTTATGGCTACTTCAAAGAAGAAGCCCTGTGCAAAGGCGACTACAAGCCAAACGTCAACGAACAACCAGGCTCGGCGTCGGTCGTGCAGTCGATCAGCTCCTCGCTGAACGGCATCGGTTACTCGGGCATCGGCTACAAGACCGCCAGCGTGAAGACCGTGGCCCTGTCCAAGAAAGGCAGCACTGAATTCATCGAAGACACCGAAGAAAACGCCCTGAACGGCAAGTATCCGCTGTCGCGTTTCCTCTACGTTTACGTCAACAAGGCCCCGAACAAGCCTCTGGCCCCGCTGGAAGCCGAGTTCGTGAAACTGGTCCTGTCTAAACAAGGCCAGGAAGTTGTAGTGAAAGACGGCTACATCCCACTGCCAGCCAAGGTTGCTGCAAAAGCACTGGCTGACCTGGGTCTGGCGGAAGGCGGCGCTGAAGTCGCAAAAAAGTAAAACCCTAGGTCCGGGGTAAACCCGGACCTGTGTAGGAGCTGACGAGGGAACCTCGACAGCTCCTACGCCCCCCAAATTTCCGATCCACTGCCAGTTTCCACCGGCGGCGGATTTGTTGCGTCACTGCATTGTCATCTTTCTGTCATACAGGATCGCTAGGGTGTGCGCATGAATGATCTGGCCAACTCCACCATGACTACAAATCCCCCCAAGCGAATTGACTTCAATACGCCTGAGCTGCACCGCAAGCGCCGCATCCGTGCGCTGAAAGATCGCCTGACCCGCTGGTACGTCCTCGTCGGCGGCCTCGCCGTCCTCGGCGCGATCACCCTGATCTTCTTCTTCCTCGGTTACGTCGTCGCACCTTTGTTCCAGGGTGCCAATCTGACCGCCAAAGACGCCATTACACCCGCCTGGATGCAAGACGCCGGCAAGCCTTTGATGATCTCCCTCGAAGAACAGAACCAGGTCGCGATGCGGGTTTCCGACAAGGGCCAGGCGTTGTTCTTTGATATCGACAGCGGCGCCGAGCTGCGCCGCGTTGACCTGCCGATTCCGGCCGGCACCAGCGTGACCTCCATCGGTGAAGATCAGCCCGGCCATCCATTGGTCGCAGTGGGGTTGTCCAACGGTCAGGTACTGGTGTTCCGCCATACCTATAAAGTCAGCTACCCGGACGGCAAGAAAACCATCTCGCCGGCCATCGAATACCCGTACGGCGAAACGCCAATCGTGCTGAATGAGGCAGGCGGCGCTCTGGAACACGTCAGCCTCAACGCCACCGATTCGACCCTGCTGCTGGCTGGCTCCACCGGTGCGCAACTGCATGTCATCTCGCTGAGCAGCGAAGAAAACATGATGACCGGCGAAGTCACCAACGAGCAGAAGCGCATTGACCTGCCGCAAATGACCGAGCCAGTGAAGAACATCTTCGTCGACCCGCGTCAGCAGTGGCTGTACGTGGTCAACGGTCGCGCTCAAGCCGATGTGTTCAGCCTGCGCGACAAGAGTCTTAACGGTCGCTACAAATTGCTCGAAAACGGCGATGCCGAGATTACTGCCAGCACCCAGTTGGTGGGTGGTATCTCACTGATCCTCGGCGACTCCAAGGGCGGTCTCGCCCAGTGGTTCATGGCTCGCGATCACGATGGCGAACTGCGCCTGAAGCAAATCCGCACCTTCCAGATGGGCGCTGCGCCGATTGTTGAAATCACCGCCGAAGAACGTCGCAAAGGCTTCGTTGCCCTTGATGCGTCCGGCAAGCTCGGCGTGTTCCACAGCACCGCGCACCGCACTTTGCTGGTGGATCAGGTGGTTGACGGCCAAGGCCTGTTCGGCCTGTCACCACGGGCCAACCGCGTGATCGTGGAGCAGGGCGGCAAGCTGCAACCGTTGCTGCTCGACAACCCGCACCCGGAAGTTTCCTGGAGCGCGTTGTGGAGCAAAGTCTGGTACGAGAACTACGACGAGCCTAAATACGTCTGGCAATCGACTGCCGCCAACACCGACTTCGAACCCAAGCTGAGCCTCTCGCCGCTGACCTTCGGTACCCTGAAAGCCGCGTTCTACGCCATGCTGCTGGCTGCGCCGCTGGCTGTCGCCGCAGCGATCTATACCGCGTATTTCATGGCCCCGGGCATGCGTCGCAAGGTCAAGCCGGTGATCGAGCTGATGGAAGCGATGCCTACGGTGATCCTCGGCTTCTTCGCCGGCCTGTTCCTCGCACCGTATGTAGAAGGGCATTTGCCGGGCATCTTCAGCCTGCTGATGCTCCTGCCGATCGGCATTCTGGTGGCGGGTTTCGTCTTCAGTCGCCTGCCTGAGTCGATCCGCCTGAAAGTGCCGGACGGTTGGGAAAGCGCGATCCTGATTCCAGTGATTCTGTTCGTGGGTTGGCTGTCGCTGTACATGAGCCCGTACATGGAAACCTGGTTCTTCGGCGGCGACATGCGCATGTGGATCTCCCACGACCTGGGCATCACCTACGACCAGCGCAACGCTCTGGTGGTCGGCCTGGCCATGGGTTTTGCGGTCATCCCGAACATCTACTCCATTGCCGAAGACGCCGTGTTCAGCGTGCCGCGCGGCCTGACCCTCGGCTCCCTGGCCCTCGGTGCCACGCCGTGGCAGACCATGACTCGCGTAGTGATTCTCACCGCCAGCCCGGGCATCTTCTCGGCGCTGATGATCGGCATGGGCCGCGCGGTCGGTGAAACCATGATCGTGCTGATGGCCACCGGTAACACCCCGGTCATGGAAATGAACCTGTTCGAAGGCCTGCGCACATTGGCAGCCAACGTCGCGGTGGAAATGCCCGAATCGGAAGTCGGCGGCAGCCACTACCGCGTGCTGTTCCTCTCGGCGCTGGTGCTGTTGCTGTTCACCTTCGTCATGAACACCCTCGCGGAACTGATTCGTCAGCGTCTGCGCAAGAAATACTCGTCGCTTTAAGAAAGGTAGAAGTCTGTGAAACAGAACTCCCTGAATGGATGGTTCAAGAGCGGCGCCCCAGGCGTCTGGATCAGCGGTGGCGCGGTGTCCATTGCGGTCATCATGACCATTGGCCTGCTGGCGGTGATTGCCGTGCGCGGTCTGGGTCACTTCTGGCCGGCGGACTTGGTCCACGCCAGTTATGACGTGCCGGGCCAGGCCAATCACCTGGTCATCGGCGAAGTGGTG
Organism: Pseudomonas sp. GW822-FHT02G04; assembly: GCF_058802085.1. Classification (NCBI taxonomy): domain Bacteria; kingdom Pseudomonadati; phylum Pseudomonadota; class Gammaproteobacteria; order Pseudomonadales; family Pseudomonadaceae; genus Pseudomonas; species Pseudomonas sp. GW822-FHT02G04. The sequence continues at coordinate 218,632 of NZ_JBXANU010000003.1, read as the reverse complement.
CAGAAGGAAGAAGTGCCACGCGAGCGTCTGAAAAGCGCTGGCCTGCCGGTGCCCGATCAGGGCCCGGAGTTCATGACCCGCGAGCTGATCAAGGTCGGCAACCGCGATCTGAACGGCACTGACTTCACCTGGATTGTCGGCGAGTGGCTGACCAACCAGAAGACTCCGCCAGAGCTGATGACCATCGAGCGTCGCGAGTGGGGCAACTTCTACGGTTACCTGGTCAACGTCAAACAGGATGGCAAGGTCATCGCTGAAGGCGAAGCCGCATGGCCTGAGTTGCAGGCCCGTGTCGATCGCGTCAACCAGCTGGCTGGGCAGCTCAAGAGCCTGGAAAAAACCGATATTGGTGCGATCAACGCAGGCCTTGAACGTGTGCGTCTGCACGGTCGCAAGCTGGAACTGGCCGGCCGTCTCGACGCTGCGGCGCAAGCGGACCTGGAGTCCGAGCGCGCCGAGTTGAATGCCCGTTATCAGGAAGTCGAAGCGCGACTGAACGACCTGCACGCGCAGTTCAACCGCGACAGCCTGACGGCTCGCGACGCGAACGGTAAAGAGATCGAAATCGGCATCGGCAAAGTGGTTCACGCCTACCAGCCGAACGCCATGAGTACGTTCACCAAGATCGGTTTCTACTTCAGCAAGGTCTGGGAGTTCCTCAGCGACGACCCGCGTGAAGCCAACACCGAAGGCGGGATTTTCCCGGCGATTTTCGGCACCGTGATGATGACCCTGATCATGGCAATGATCGTGACGCCGTTCGGCGTGCTGGCGGCGGTCTACCTGCGTGAATACGCCAAGCAAAACACCCTGACCCGAGTGATCCGCATCGCGGTGAACAACCTGGCAGGTGTTCCGGCGATCGTTTACGGCGTGTTCGGCCTGGGCTTCTTCGTCTATGTACTGGGCGGCTCGGTCGACCGGTTGTTCTTCCCTGAAGCGCTGCCGGCGCCGACCTTCGGTACACCAGGTTTGCTCTGGGCTTCCCTGACCCTGGCGCTACTGGCTGTGCCGGTGGTGATCGTGGCCACCGAAGAAGGTCTGGCGCGGATTCCTCGCACCGTGCGCGAAGGTTCGTTGGCCCTCGGCGCGACCAAGGCCGAGACCTTGTGGAAGATCGTGCTGCCAATGGCCAGCCCGGCCATGATGACCGGCATGATTCTCGCCGTGGCCCGCGCCGCCGGTGAAGTGGCGCCGCTGATGCTGGTGGGCGTGGTGAAACTGGCGCCGTCGCTGCCGGTGGATGGCAACTACCCGTACCTGCACCTGGACCAGAAGATCATGCACCTGGGCTTCCATATCTATGACGTCGGCTTCCAGAGCCCGAACGTCGAAGCCGCGCGACCGCTGGTGTACGCCACGGCGCTGCTGCTGGTGCTGGTGATCGCGACATTGAACCTGTCGGCCGTTTATATCCGTAACCATCTGCGCGAGAAGTACAAGGCGCTGGATAGTTAATTACCGCCGCTCCTACAGAGCGGCGACACCGCTGGCCCATCTTGTGAGGCCAGCGGCTCACTGAACCGAATTTGTTAGCACAGGGAGCCTCCCATGCAGCACGAAGCACACACTCACGGCATCAACATGTCGGCCCTGGGCCGCGACAAGCAGAGCCTGAGTCTCGAGCAGGAAACCGTGGCCATCGAAGTGCCGGGGCTGAGCCTGTTCTACGGCGAAAAACAAGCGCTGTACGACGTCAGCATGAACATCCCGAAACAGCGCGTGACCGCCTTCATCGGCCCGTCCGGCTGCGGCAAGTCCACGCTGCTGCGTACCTTCAACCGCATGAATGACCTGGTGGACGGCTGCCGCGTCGAAGGTGCGATCAACCTCTACGGCAACAACATCTACCGCAAGGGCGAGGACGTGGCCGAGCTGCGTCGTCGCGTCGGCATGGTGTTCCAGAAGCCCAACCCGTTCCCGAAAACCATCTATGAAAACGTGGTTTATGGCTTGCGCATCCAGGGCATCAACAAAAAGCGCATCCTCGACGAAGCCGTCGAGTGGGCGTTGAAAGGCGCGGCGCTGTGGGATGAAGTCAAGGATCGTCTGCACGAGTCGGCACTCGGTCTGTCCGGCGGTCAGCAGCAACGTCTGGTGATTGCCCGCACCATCGCCGTGGAGCCGGAAGTGCTGCTGCTCGACGAACCGTGCTCGGCCCTCGACCCGATCTCCACGCTGAAAGTCGAAGAGCTGATCTACGAACTGAAATCCAAGTTCACCATTGTTATCGTGACCCACAACATGCAACAGGCCGCGCGGGTTTCCGACTACACGGCGTTCATGTATATGGGCAAACTGGTGGAGTTCGGCGACACCGACACCCTGTTCACCAATCCGGCGAAGAAGCAGACCGAAGACTACATCACCGGTCGTTACGGCTAGTAAGCGGTTGTTGCTTAATGAACTGACGCTGCGGTCCACCGCACCTTACCGGACGCTCCAAGGACGCCAACATGATTAGTAAAGAAGGCCTTACCCATCACATCTCCCAGCAGTTCAACGCTGAGCTCGAGGAAGTGCGCAGCCACCTCCTGGCCATGGGCGGGCTGGTCGAGAAGCAGGTCAACGACGCGGTCACCGCGCTGATCGAGGCCGACTCCGGCCTGGCCCAGCAAGTGCGCGAGGTCGACGACCAGATCAACCAGATGGAACGCAACATCGACGAAGAATGCCTGCGCATTCTGGCCCGTCGTCAGCCGGCGGCGTCGGACTTGCGTCTGATCATCAGCATCTCCAAATCGGTGATCGACCTCGAGCGTATCGGCGACGAAGCCACCAAGATCGCCCGTCGCGCCATTCAGTTGTGCGAAGAAGGCGAAGCGCCGCGCGGTTATGTCGAGGTTCGCCACATCGGCGACCAGGTGCGCAACATGGTTCGCGATGCCCTGGACGCGTTTGCCCGCTTTGACGCCGACCTGGCACTGTCGGTGGCGCAGTATGACAAGATCATCGACCGCGAATACAAGACTGCGCTGCGCGAACTGGCCACCTACATGATGGAAGACCCGCGCTCTATCTCGCGGGTCTTGAGCATTATCTGGGTGCTGCGTTCCCTGGAGCGGATCGGCGACCACGCGCGCAATATCTCGGAACTGGTGATTTACCTGGTGCGCGGTACCGACGTACGTCACCTGGGCCTCAAGCGCATGAAGGAAGAAGTGGAAGGCACAAGTGCCGAAACCGCTAATGTTCCGGACAAAGCTGACGATAAGTAAGGTTGCCCAAGAAAAAGCGCCCGGCCCCTTGGCCGGGCGTTTTTGTTTGGGTGGCTTTCGAATCGAAAAGCCGAATTGAAAAGCAGCACCCGCGAACGAAAAGTCCCGGCGTGACTGAAGAGTTTTGGCAAAGTGCCATCAGCCAGCGTTATGCTTGCCGGGATTTTTAAAGGGGTGTTGGATGAGCAAGATCAGTGTGTTGGTCGTGGACGATGCGTCGTTCATTCGTGACCTGGTAAAAAAGTGCCTGCGCAACTACTTCCCCGGGATCCGGACCGAAGATGCAGTCAACGGTAAAAAGGCCCAGGCCATGCTGGCCAAGGAAGCGTTCGACCTGGTCCTGTGTGACTGGGAAATGCCGGAAATGTCTGGCCTTGAGCTGCTGACCTGGTGCCGCGAGCAGGACAACCTCAAGACCATGCCGTTCGTGATGGTGACCAGCCGTGGCGACAAAGAGAACGTGGTCCAGGCGATCCAGGCCGGGGTTTCCGGCTATGTCAGCAAACCGTTCACCAACGAGCAGCTGCTGACCAAGGTCAAGCAGGCGCTGAACAAGGTTGGCAAGCTCGACACCTTGATGAACAGCGCGCCGACCAAAATGAACTCGGCGTTCGGCAACGATTCCCTGAGCGCATTGACTGGCGGCAAAGCGGCGGTGGTCGCACCCTCGGCTGCAGTGGTCAACCCGTTCGCCAAACCTGCTGCCGCCGCGCCAGCCCCGGCTGCGGCGCCGTCTCGCGGCCTGCTCAACAACCCGCCGGTGAAGGCGCCTGCCGCTGCTTCCGCATCAGCTGGCGGTCGTGGCCAAGGCCAACTGCGCCTGTCGAGCGGTACTCAGCAGTGCGTGATCAAGGCCTTGAGCATCAAGGAAGCGTTGTTGGTGGTGAAACGCACCGACACCTTGCCGCAAGTCCTCGACAACGCCGTACTCGACCTGGAGCAGGGCGACAACGCCGAAACTGCCCGTCTTAACGGCTACTTGCACGCCATCGTCGCCCACGAGCCGAAGCCGGACAGCGAGTGGCTGCAACTGACGTTCCGCTTTGTCGACCAGGATGCACAGAAGCTCGACTACATCTCCCGCCTGATCGCCCGTGGCACCGCGCAGAAGCACTTCGTACCGGGTGCGTAATCTTCGCTCCTAAAAGATCGCAGCCTTCGGCAGCTCCTACAGGTGAAACACAATGCCTGTGTAGGAGCTGCCGCAGGCTGCGATCTTTTGTTTTTGCTTTCCGCCCATTTTGAAACATCTGTCGACTACGCAGGTCCATTTCTGCTGCTAGGCTCCTTCCCAGGCCTACTCAACAGAATTTTGCCCATGCTCGCGCGCCTGCTGTTTTTCTGTGGTCTTTTCATGGCCTCCACCTCGGCTGTGGCCATGACGATCTACAGGTCCACTGATGCCAGTGGCGTGGTCTCTTACAGTGACCGCCCCACCAAAGGTGCGAAGGTGTTCGTTTTTCGCGACCGAATGGTCGAACACCTTGAGCGGCAGGTGTACCTCGACATCAAGAGGATGAATGGCATCGACAGCGTGTTCGTGCGCAATGACCTGTATGCGCCGGTCGAGATCGAGCTGAGTTTCGACGGGCTGCAGAACGTAAGCGGTGCGCCGAGCCGACCGATCCGGCGGGTGATGCCGGCGCGCAGTAACCTTCGTCTGGCCCTGCTCACGCCGACGAAGGCTGGAAGGCCGATCGTGTATAACCCAAGGTTCGCATACTCCCTGGGCGACCCCTCAGGGGCTGCCATGGCCTATCGATATCCGTTGCCCTGGCGTGGCGGTCCGTTTCGGCTGACCCAGGGCGCCAACGGTCAATACAGCCATTATGGGCCGAAGAACCGTTACGCGATGGACATTGCCATGCCCGAAGGCACGCCGATCATCGCTGCGCGCGGCGGGGTGGTGGTGAAAACCGAGAATGGCCAGACCGGGCGCGGCAACGATCCGTCGGGCAATTTCGTACGGGTGCTGCACGATGACGGGACCATGGGCGTGTACCTGCACCTCAAAAAGGGTTCAGTCTGCGTACGGGAAGGTCAGCGGGTGGTGGTGGGCAGTGCGCTGGCGCTGTCGGGCAATACCGGCAATAGCAGCGGCCCGCACCTGCACTTCGTGGTGCAGCGCAATACCGGATTGGGGCTGGTGTCGATTCCGTACCAGTTCAATCAACCGGTGGGGGCGTTGCCCAACTTTGCGTTGGGCAAGAAGTGAAGGCAACCAGGACTGTGGCGAGGGAGCTTGCTCCCGCTCGGCTGCGCAGCAGTCGCCATTCAGCCAACGCGGTCTGCCTGAGTAAACGCGGCAGCCGGTTTTGGGGCCGCTCCGCAGCCCAACGGGGGCAAGCCCCCTCACCACAAAAGCCCGCTCACCACCGAAAGCACGCTTAATCCAGCATCAACACTTTGGCCAATATGATCTTCGGCCCTTTCATCTTTTTGATGATGATCCGCAAACCTTCGACTTCCAGTACTTCTTCCTCTTCCGGCACCCGTTTCAGGGTTTCGTAGACCAGCCCTGCGAGGGTTTCGGCCTCGATGTGGTCCAGGTCGATGCCCAGCAGGCGTTCCACCTTGAACAGCGGCGTATCGCCGCGCACCAGCAGCTTGCCCGGCTGATACGCGAGGATCCCGCGTTCAGCCTTGCGGTGTTCGTCCTGAATGTCGCCCACCAGCACTTCCAGCACGTCTTCCATGGTCAGGTAGCCGATGATGTTGCCGTCGGCTTCCTCGACCACGGCGAAGTGCGAGCCGCCCTTGCGGAACTGTTCCAGGAGTTGCGACAGCGGCATATGCCGCGACACGCGCTCCAGCGGCCGGGTCAGTTCGGCGAGGTTGAACGACTCGGGAATGTGATCCAGGGCAGCCAGTTCCAGCAGCAGATCCTTGATGTGCAGCAGGCCGACGAACTCCTGGCGCTCGCTGTCGTACACCGGGTAGCGGCTGAACTTGTGGCGGCGGAACAACGCCAGGATTTCCTTGAGTGGAGCGTTGAACTCAAGCGTGACCAGGTCTTCTCGGGAGTTAGCCCAGTCGACCACTTCCAGCTCGCCCATTTCCACCGCCGAGGCCAGTACGCGCATGCCTTGGTCGCTCGGGTCCTGGCCACGGCTGGAGTGCAGGATCAGTTTCAGTTCTTCACGGCTGTAATGGTGCTCGTGGTGTGGGCCGGGCTCACCTTGCCCGGCGATGCGCAGGATCTGGTTGGCGCTGGCGTTGAGCAGGTAGATGGCCGGGTACATGGCCCAGTAGAACAAGTACAGCGGCACCGCCGTCCACAGCGACAGCAACTCGGGTTTGCGGATGGCCCAGGATTTCGGCGCCAGCTCACCGACCACGATGTGCAGGTACGAAATGATGAAGAACGCCGTGAAGAACGAAACCGCCTTGACCACTTCAGCGGAATCTACGCCCACGGCACTCAGCACAGGCTCCAGGAGGTGCGCGAACGCCGGTTCACCGACCCAACCCAGGCCGAGAGAAGCGAGGGTGATACCCAATTGGCACGCTGACAGGTAAGCATCGAGCTGACTGTGTACGGTGCGCAGGATATGTCCGCGCCAGCCGTGCTGTTCAGCGATGGCTTCGACCCGGGTCGAGCGCAGTTTGACCATGGCAAATTCTGCCGCAACGAAAAAGCCGTTGAGCAAAACCAGGATCAGAGCAAAAAGAATCATGCCGAAGTCGGCGAATATTGTTGCGAGGGTCAAGCCAGGGGAAGGGTCCATGATGGAGTTTTGCGGGTTCCGTGTATTCAAAAGGAAAGAAAAAAGTGCGCCTGAAGGGCAGGCACAAGTCAGCCAATGTAGCGGCTGACTGGTCGATTGCCTAGTGGTGAGTGCTAGTCGGTATCAGTCCGCTGCACTGATGACGCGGGATTTGCTGACCTGGGCCGGCGCGAAATGGCAGGTAAACGTGCTGCCATGCCCCGGCACACTGCTGATTTCCATGCGTGCCCGGTGGCGCAGCAACACGTGCTTGACGATGGCCAGGCCCAGCCCGGTGCCACCAGTGTTGGAGTTGCGACTGGAATCGACGCGGTAGAAGCGTTCAGTCAGGCGCGGCAGGTGCTTGCTGTCGATGCCGATTCCCGAATCCTGCACGCTCAGGTGTGCGCCTTGCTCGTCACCCCACCAGCGAATGCGGATATTGCCCTCGGCCGGGGTGTATTTCACCGCGTTGAACACCAGATTGGAAAACGCACTGCGCAGTTCGGCTTCGCTGCCCTTGAGCAGAATCGTCGGGTCGGCTTCGAGGGTGATGCGCTGATTTTTCTGACCCGACAGCTGCTGAGCATCGCTCTTGATCGATTGCAGCAGGCTGTCGATGGACACTGGTTGGTTGTCCGACGGGTAATCGGTGGCTTCCAGTTTGGCCAGCAGCAGCAAATCGTTAAGCAAGGTCTGCATGCGCCCGCCTTGCTGCTGCATTTGCTGCAGGGCACGGGTCCAGCGTGGATTCACTTCCTCGACGTTATCGAGCAGGGTTTCCAGGTAGCCGCAAATCACTGTCAGGGGCGTACGCAGCTCGTGGGACACGTTGGCGATAAAGTCTTTGCGCATCTGCTCCAGCTGATGGATACGCGTCACGTCGCGCACCAGCATCAAGTGTTCGTTGTTGCCGTAGCGGGTGATGTATAGCTGAATGCGCAGGCGATCGTTGATCGGCGACGGAATTTCCAACGGCTCGGCGTAGCTGTCCTGCTCGAAGTATTCCTTGAAGCGCGGATGGCGCACCAGGTTGGTCACCGGTTGGCCGCTGTCCTGAGGGGTCTTGAGACCCAGCAGGGTTTCGGCGGCGCGGTTCCACCACTCAAGGTTACCGTCGCTGTCGAGCATGATCACTGCGTCTTTCAGCGCGGCGGTGGATTCCTGGACCCGGTCGATCACCGCTTGCAGGCGCCCGCGTACCCGTTGGTCGCGGCGTTGCAGGTGATAGATGCTGTCGAACACTTCGCCCCACAGGCCATAGCCGTCGGGCGGTGCTTCATCGGGTTGGTGCAGGCGCAGCCATTCGTGCAGGCGCAGCAGCTGTTTGAGGGTCCAGGTCAGGTAAACACCCAGGCCCACGGCGAGGCTCCAGCCGTAGTAGCCGGAGATCAGGCCGATCACCAAACAGGCGGTGACCAGCAACAGCATGTGGCGAATCAGGGTGCCATGCCAGTTTTGGTTCACGGAAAATATGCGTCCTTGTCAGCGAGTCTGGCGGTCGGCTCAGGCCTTGGTGGAAAACCGGTAGCCGGTGCCGCGCACGGTTTGTACCAGATTTTCGTAGGCATCGCCGAGGGCTTTGCGCAGGCGACGGATGTGCACGTCGACGGTGCGCTCTTCGACGTAGACATTGCCGCCCCAGACCTGATCCAGCAACTGGCCACGGGTGTAGGCACGTTCCTGGTGGGTCATGAAGAATTGCAGCAAGCGGTACTCGGTCGGGCCCATCTCGGCGGGTCTGCCGTCGATGGTCACGCGGTGGCTGATCGGGTCCAGCAGCAGGCCGCCGACTTCGATCGGTGCTTCGCCATCGGTCGGGCCGGCGCGGCGCAGCACGGCTTTGAGGCGTGCAACCAGCTCGCGGGGGGAAAACGGTTTGGTGATGTAGTCGTCGGCACCGACTTCCAGGCCCTGGATCTTGTTGTCTTCCTCGCCCTTGGCGGTGAGCATGATGATCGGGATATCCCCCGTCAGCTCATCGCGCTTGAGGCGGCGGGCCAACTCGATGCCGGAGGTGCCGGGCAGCATCCAGTCGAGCAGAATCAGGTCCGGTTTGCGGTCGACGATAATGGCATGAGCCTGCTGGGAGTTCTCCGCCTCCAGGCAGTCATAGCCGGCCATTTCCAACGCAACGGCGATCATTTCGCGAATGGGCGCTTCGTCGTCGACGATCAGAATGCTCCTGCCAACCATGCCTTAATCCTCTTGTCATTTAACTGTCTTGCGCCGCATTAGATAACGGAATTATTGCAGTCGTGTGACAGTATTTTAGCCGCCCTGCGATTGTCGCGATCCTGAACTAAGCTCTAATTCCGAATCCTGACAACCACAAGAGGAAGGTTTCCATGAATCACATTGTTCAATCCTGGAAGGTCCTGCTGGTCACGGCTGCGCTAACGCTGCCGTCCCTGGCCTTCGCGGCAGAACCGGCCATGATGAAAGACGGGATGATGGTCGATCACAAGGGCATGACGGTTTACACATACGACAAGGACTCAGGCGGTAAGTCGATGTGCAACGGTGAGTGCGCTGAATACTGGCCGCCAATGATGGCGCCGGCGGGCGCCAAGCCCGAAGGCAAGTGGAGCACGATCAAGCGTGACGACGGTAAGATGCAGTGGGCCTATGATGGCAAGCCGCTTTACACCTTCATGAAGGACAAAAAACCCGGTGACATGGCAGGCGACAATATGAAGAACGTCTGGCACATCATGCGCGAGCATAAATAAGCGATTCGCCTGCGCCGTAAACAGTTCGCGGCCTGCAGTCGCTCCATCCCCCTGTTGGAGCTGGCACAGGCTGCGATCTTTCCAACGGTCAACGCAACGCGTAATCCAGCACAATCCCCACGAAAATCGCCAATCCCGCCCAGTGGTTATGCAAAAACGCCTGGAAGCAGCGCATCCGGTCCTTGCTACGGGTGTACCAGAACTCCCACGCAAAACAGCCCGCCGCCACCAGCAACCCAAGGTGGAACCAGCCGCCGAGATGGAATTTCGAACCCGCCAGCAACAGGCAACCCAGCGCCAGGCCTTGCAAGGTCAGAATGATCACCCTGTCGGCTTCGCCAAACAGGATCGCGGTGGATTTCACCCCGATCTTCAGGTCATCGTCGCGGTCGGTCATGGCGTAATAGGTGTCGTAGCCCACGGTCCACAGCAAATTGGCGATCCACAGTAACCAGGCTGTCGCCGGCAATTCACCGGTCTCGGCGGTGAACGCCATCGGCATGCCCCAGGAGAACGCCGCGCCCAGCACCACTTGCGGGTAATAGGTATAGCGCTTCATGAACGGATAACTGGACGCCAGGGCCAGGCCGCCCAGCGATAGCCAGACAGTCGCTGCGTTGGTGCACAACACCAGCAAGAAACTCACGCCCATCAGCACCGCGAAGAACACCAAGGCTTCCTTTGAGCTGATCTTGCCGCTCACCAGTGGCCGTAGCTCGGTGCGTTTCACATGGCCATCGACCTTGCGGTCCGCCCAATCGTTGATCACGCAACCACCGGCCCGGGTCAGCACCACGCCGAGCACGAAGATCACGATATTGGCCAGTGATGGCGAACCTTCCCCGGCAATCCACAGCGCCCACAGCGTCGGCCACAGCAGCAGGTAAATGCCGATCGGCTTGTCCATGCGGGTCAGTTGAATGAAATCCCAGGCCCGAGGATTCACGCGGTTCAGGGACTTGAGCAGGTTCTGGTACATCAGCAGTTCTCCGGATGCGCGCGGGCGGCGCTCCACAGGGTCGGCAGGAAAATCTCGGCCACCAGCACGCTCAGAGCGCCACGGTCGAAACGCGAGCGCCGGCCCCACAGTTCAGGCGCCTGAGCCTCCATCGGCAACCATGCTTGAGGATAGTGACAAACCTCGATGGCCCGGCGCTGAAACGCCCGATCGCAAAACAGCAATTCACCCAGAGAGCGGCTGCCCAGCTCATCCATGTGCAATCCGTCGCCTTGTAGCGCGCTACGCGCTGCCACGCTGCGGGCAAACACCCAGGCTTCACCGTGGCCGCGCAGATACACCTCGCGCACCCAGCCTTCACTACCTTCGGCCAGCCCCAGTGCGGCACATTCGTCGGCGCGCAGCGATTGCCAGCCTTCGAACAGCGGCGTGACGCTGAAACCGTCATTCGACAAACGGGTCAGGCGTCGGGTCAGCGACCCTTCATCGAACAACCAATCGAGCGTAGACGTGTCGGGGAGGGGCGTCAGTTGGCTTTGTGGGAGCCAGAGCGGCGTCGGGGAGGGGGCTTTTGAGTGCGGCACAGTGAGTCATTATTGGCAGCAAATGAGGCGGGGAGCTTACCATGTCAGGCGGCGATTTTGATTGATCCGGCCTGCCGTTACGCCGAACAGGCTTGCATCTGCCGGGCCCGATCAGTACAAAACGCCCTGAGCCGGACGGCAACGCTTCACCCATCGACCGTTAGTGCCGGCAAAAGCCTGAATTCCGAGGAAATACCTGAATGAAAAAGTGGCAATGTGTGGTCTGCGGCCTGATCTATAACGAAGCCGAGGGCTGGCCGGACGACGGTATTGCGGCAGGCACACCGTGGCAGGACGTGCCGGAAGACTGGCTGTGCCCGGACTGCGGCGTAGGCAAAATGGATTTCGAAATGATTGAAATCAACTAAGACAAGCAAGGAGCTAGGAATGAACGCACCTGTCGTGATCGTCGGCACTGGGCTGGCTGGCTACAACCTGGCCCGGGAGTTTCGCAAACTCGATGGCGAAACCCCGCTGCTGTTGATTACCGCAGATGACGGACGCTCCTACTCCAAGCCGATGCTTTCCACCGGCTTCGGCAAGAATAAAGACGCCGATGGCCTGAGCATGGCCGAACCAGGCGCCATGGCCGAGCAATTGAAGGCCGAAGTGCGCACTCACACGCGCATCAGCGGCATCGATCCGGGCCACAAGCGCCTGTGGATCGGCGAAGAATCGGTGATCTACCGTGACCTGATCCTGGCCTGGGGCGCGGAAACCGTGCGGGTGCCGATCGAAGGCGACGCGGCCGATGCCGTTTTCCCGATCAACGACCTTGAAGACTACGCACGCTTTCGCGCGGCGGCGGCCGGCAAGCGTCGGGTGTTGCTGCTGGGCGCCGGTTTGATCGGCTGCGAATTCGCCAACGACCTGATTCTCGGTGGCTACGAAGTGCAACTGGTTGCCCCCTGCGAACAAGTCATGCCGACCTTGCTCCACCCGGCGGCGGCCGCTGCGGTCCAGGCCGGCCTGGAAAGCCTGGGCGCGCGCTTCCACCTCGGGCCGGTGCTCAATCGCTTGCAACGAGTGGCAGACGGCCTGGAAGCGCATCTGTCCGACGGCCAGGTCATCCCTTGCGACGTGGTGGTGTCGGCCATCGGTCTGCGTCCGCGCATCGACCTGGCGGCTGCGGCAGGGGTGCAGGTCAATCGTGGCGTGGTGGTCGACCGCCACCTGAAAACCTCTCACGCCAACATCTACGCCCTGGGCGATTGCGCCGAGGTCGACGGGCTGAATCTGTTGTACGTCATGCCCCTCATGAGCTGTGCGAGAGCGCTGGCCCAGACCCTCGCCGGAAACCCTACGGCGGTGAGTTATGGCCCGATGCCGATCACTGTGAAAACCCCGGTCTGCCCATTGGTGGTTTCGCCGCCGCCACGGGGCGCGGAGGGCGTCTGGACGGTCGAAGGGCAGGGCGCTGACATCAAAGTGCTATGCCGCGACAGCACCGGCAAATTGCTGGGCTATGCCCTGACCGGCGCGGCGGTGATGGAAAAACTCGCCCTGAACAAAGAACTTCCGGCCCTGTTGGCGTAAATGCCGGTCGTTCTGTCGGAATCACCCCGTTTTTGCCCCCACAAAGGTCGCGGGGAGACTGGCGCCGCTCTTGCGCGCATGCCATCCTCATTCCCGTCTGCCGCAGAGTAGAGCACCTGCGGCGCCTTGGGCGCTGTTCCAACGAGAACAGCACGGACATAACAACAAAAAACCGTCAAAGGGGCTTCACTCATGCGTAAACCAGAACTCGCCGCTGCCATCGCGGAAAAAGCAGATCTCACCAAAGAACAGGCCAATCGCGTTCTCAACGCCGTTCTCGAAGAAATCACCGGCGCTCTGCATCGCAAGGATAGCGTCACGCTGGTGGGCTTCGGCACCTTCCTGCAACGCCATCGCGGTGCTCGCACCGGCAAAAACCCGCAAACCGGTGAGCCGGTGAAGATCAAGGCCAGCAATACTGTTGCGTTCAAGCCGGGCAAGTCGTTGAAGGACAGCGTTAATCCGTAATTGCGGCGAACTTCCTGAACAATGGGGAGAGTCGTATCGAAAAATGGGCATACCGATTGAATCGGGTGCCCATTTTTTGTTGGGCGCAGAGATGAACTGCTAACGAAGTCCCTCTACCAGATGCTGAGTGGGACCTAGGCTCTATCAATTGAGCCGACCTTCTCCGTATCGACCACTTCTGCACCCACCAGATTTAGTTCTTTAAGCACAGTGGCGGCGTGAGGCGAAAGAAATACGAATCCAAGTAAAGTTATTTCATCGATACTAAAAAAATCGATGCTGATATTTTCTTTGATTGTGAGGCTGATGATATTTTTGATTTCTCCGCTCGCTCGAAAATTAATCTTCGACCGAGTCTGATCGATCACGTCCACAGGCTCCTTGTCTATTCGTTGCTGGCGCATGAAATAATATTGGCGCTGTGCGACTGAAACGCCCTTCGGGTTGACGATCTCCAGTTCTGCGATCTCCCATCGGGAAGTCTTGAGGGTCTGGAAGGCTTTCAGGAAGCGCTCACTGACAATATGCCCCTCAAAGGCTGTGCAAAAGTCAAAGTCATAGCGCTTGTCCTTGGTAATCAGCACCAGCTTTTTCGGGAGGGGAGCGAGAGCTTCGTCGGGACCCGCGTCGTGCCAGTCGGCATCCATCGCATCGTCATAGGCGCCAGGGCTGAACGACTCATGAATGACGCCATCAATGAAAGTGGGGCAGTTTTTGTCTTTCTTGAATGCAAGGGTATAGAACATGAAAAGCCTCTTGTCAGCAAAGTCGACCGGTGCTGGATTTGGTTCGTATTCTTCCTGAAACAGTCTTCTTGCGAAGGCTGCTTTGTAGTGATGAAACCTGTTGCTGTGCCTGTGCCTTGGTAATAAGTTTTGCGTTATAGCGTGCTTTGATCCTGCCCAGTTTTCTGTCCACCAGGTCCGAATAATCCTTGTGTGAACCATTGTGGTAAACCGGTCTGCCAATGGCCGCGGCTTTTGCTTGGCTATCTGGCATCAGCAGGCCGTTTGGGGCTGTGTCCCGTGTGCCGCCCAGACCAATGGAGTTCATGAATTTGTCATGCCGCTTCCATACCGCTACTGGGATGACATGTTGGGCTTGCATGTTGTCACCAACGACGCCTCCCAGAGATGTATCGAGGACAGAGCTGGGGCTCCAGCCCCACGGGTCTGCCCAGCCAATGGGGTTGGGTCCATAACCATAGAGGTTCAGGCCACCCGCCAAGCCAATCGGATCCGGCGTCGTAAAACGCCCCACATCCGGATCATAGAACCGAAACGTGTTGTAGTGCAGCCCGGTCTCCCGGTCCAGGTACTGCCCTTGGAACCGCAGGTTCTGTTCCTCGATGTAATACGGTTCGCGTATCTCCTGGAGGGTGTTTCCCCAGACTCGATACCATGCCTGCCACACCATGGCGCCGTCGGCTTCCGTCAGTTGCTCGGGCAGGTCGCTGAGGTCGTTGTGGTAGTAACGAACCTTCTGCAAGCCGCCGCCGCCATCGACCCGCGCCAGCGGTTCATAACCGTTATCGGCATACAGATACAGGCTGATCTGGCTATTGCGGTGTTCCTGCAACAAGCGCAAGCCATCCCAGGTAAAGCGCGTTTCACCCAGCGGATAGCCGTTGTTGTCGTGCTCGGTCTTGCCGATTCGCCGCCCCAACGGATCGTAGGTCATGCGCACAACTGTTTCCCGCGCACCGTTTTCATTGCGCACTTCAATCAACCGGCTTTCGGCGTCGTAGGCAAAGCGCTGCAGGCCCCGTCGAGCGCTGCGTTTCTCGATCATCCGGCCAAAGGCGTCGTAGCGGTAACGCTTGTCCTGGTAGGTCAGCAGTTTGTTGTGCACCACCAGCCCGGCGCCGGGTTGTGGGCCGTCCAGCAGGTTGGCGGCGTCGTCGTAGGCGAAGGTTTCGCGCTGGCCGTGCTGGCTGTCCTGGCTGGCGATGATGCGGCCGGTGGCGTCGTAGTGCAGCAGTTGCCGGTGTTGCGTGGCGGGTTGCTGGTCGAGTTTGCCGATCAGGTTGTCGGCGGGGTCGTACTCGAAGTGCTTTTGTACCGCTGCCGGCATCAGCGATGGCTGACTGCTGTGATGGCGTTGGCGTGAGCGCAAGCGGCCGCTACGGTCGTAGTCGCTACGAGTGCTGATCTGGCCTTGGGTGCGTAGCACTTCGCGGTGCAGACGATCACGTTCGAAGTCGCTGATGACCTGGTCGTCGAGGTTGATCTGGTGCAGGTGGCCGCTGCCGTAGTACAGGCGATTGACCCAGCGGCCGTCGGGCAGTTGGGTCTGGATCAGGTTGCCGAGTTCGTCATAGTGATATTGCAGGCTGCCAGCCGCGCTGTGTTCTTCGAGCAACTGGCCGAGGGCGTTGTAGGCGAAGCTCAGGGTTTGTGCGTTGCCCTGGTGGTCGGTGAAGGTGACGGCGGTGAGCTGGTCCAATGGGTCGTAGGAGTAGTCGGTGCGGCCATCGTCGGTGACTTTGGCGATCAGCCGGCCGACGGCGTCGCGTTCCAGTCGGTGAACGATGGGAGCGGGGGGCGACTCGGGGACGACGGCCAGGCCGTTGCCGTAAGGCGCCGGAACAGCCGTGACCGCCGCGACGTTATCCAGCAGGTCATAGGTGTAGCGCTTGGCACTGCCATCCAGATCCTGTTGTTCTGTCAGCCGATCCCCTGCATCCCAGGCGAAGCGATAACTCTCGCCATTCTCATTGGTCAGCGATTGCAGCCGCCCGTAGCGGTCATATCCGAACTGCACTTGCCGGCCATGGGCGTCGGTACGCTGGCGCACCTGGCCGCGACGGTTGTGTTGATAGAGCGTGGTGTGCCCAGCCGGGTCGGTATAACCGGTCAACTGGCCGCTGATGTCGCGCTGATACTGCTCGGTGCGCCCGTCCGGCAACTGGCTGCTGAGCAACCGTCCCTGGGCGTCGTAGCTGAATTGGGTGCGTTCGCCGAGGGCATCGGTGATCGTTTGCAGATAGCCCCGGTGGTCGTAGCTGAAGCATGTCGGGTAACCCGAGCAATCGATGTGTTCGATTAATTGGCCGAAGGGGTTCCAGCGCAGTCTTTTGCTTTTGCCGGTGGCGTCGATGATCTCGACCACCTGGCCGTGGGTGTCGTAGCGGTAGCGGGTGACATGGCCCAGCGGATCGGTTTCGGCGATGCAGTTGCCGCGCTGATCGTAGCGATATTGCCAGCTGTTGCTTGCAGCATCGGTTTCCACCAGCGGCAAGGCCCAGTGCTCGAGCCATAGGGTCGAGTCGCTGCGGCCCAGCGGGTCGGTTTCGCCGATCAGGTTGCCGGCGTCGTCGTAGCTGTATTCGTAGCGCCCGCCCTGCGGGTCGGTGGCGCTGAGCAATTGGCGTTCGTCGTTCCACTCGAACTGCCAGGTCTGGCCGAGGTTGTCGGTGTATTCGGTGATCTGGTGCTGGATGTTCCAGCGGCGAATGCTGACACGCTGCAAATCATCGGTGATGCGCGTGACACCGGCCTTCAGGTCATAGTCGAACTGATAGGTGTCACCTTCGTCGGTCCAGTGTCCGACCACGCGCCATTCCTGGTCTTCGATCAAGGCCCATCCATAGAAACATCGCAGGCCTGTAGGCAACTGATGCTCGACCATCCGCCGCCCGGCGTCGTAGACGAAGCGCCGTTGCACCTGGCCGGTGGTGTCGCGCACTTCGGCCAGATCGCCCACTGCGTCGTAGCCATAACTGACGAGCACTTCGCGGCGTTGGTTGGGGTACAGGCGTTCCACCTGAACTACGCGACCACCTTCTCGAATCAGCTCGACCTGCACCAGATCGAAGGTGTCTCGCAGTCGTATTAACCGTCCGGCGTCGTCATAGTCGAGGTGGATGCGGTTGTCGTTGCGGTCGCCCAATTGATCAAGGCGCAGCAGCGCTGTATTGCCCGGCGTTGGATTGAACAAACGGTATACGCCGTTATCGCTTTCAATCAGCAGCTGCCCATTCACATGCCGCCGAACACTGAGCCCTTCACCGGCACTGAACACCGCGCCGCCCAGAGGAATCGAACCCATATCGATGCGCCGGGCCTGCTCATCGGTGTACACCAGCGTGTCCCCGCCCTCGGGGTGAGGCAGGATTTCGACGCATACCTCGTAGGACACGCTCCAACCTGCGCCGAACAACCCGTCGCGTCGCTCGTCGCGGCTGTTGTAGAAGCGCTGCCAATCGATCGGCAAGACGCCCGGCAACATGAAGTCCAGCTCTTCATCGCCCCCCAGCACCTTGGCCCCGGTCGCAGCATGCACCGGATTCGACGAACCCATGGCGGCGTTGGCCATGGCGCCCATGGCGCTGCTGACAGCCATCGACGCCGCGCCGCCGATCAGCATGCACGGCAATTTGCTGAAGAACTTGCCTTTGCCGCCCTTGAGCATCAGCAACGCGGTGACCGCCAGCCCCACGCCCGGGGTCTTGCCGCTGCGGATCTCGCGCACCACCACCGAGCCGCCACCGATGGTCACGTTCGATGAGATCAGCCCGGACGATACGACCTTGGCGTCGCAGGTGGTGCGGTCGCCGCTGCGCACGGCCGGCTGGCCGTTGATGGTGACTTTGTCCGAGCCCTCGGCCAGAAACTGCGGCGGCATCGGCGGGTGCTTCATGCAGGTGACCAGATCCAGCGGCTTGGGCACCGCGCCCGGTGCCGGGGTGGCAACGGTGGGGCGCCACATCTGGGAGAAGAAGCTCTCGGCCATGTCCAGATAGCTGGGCTCGGCTTCGGGCTCGGGTGCCTCCAGCTCGGTGCCGGCCGGCGCGACATGGGACGGAATCGCCCCGGCGGCCCGGGCGGCGGGAATGTTGTTGGTCAGGGTGTTGGTGGAACCGGTGAGAATCGTCGCCTGCACCGTGGGCGGGAACAGCGCATTGCTGAAGCTCTCGCACAGGTTGCTCAAGCCTTTGTCGGCCCCGGTCTTGCTCATGGCGAGGCCGACGATCGTGCCCACCACCGCGCCGAGCAGGAAGCAGCCGAGGCCGCCGGTGGCAACGGTGATGCCCGTGGCCGCCACCACGGCAGCCGTCGCCACCGCGGTGATCGCGATGTTGGCCGCCACCTCCAGCACGCCGCCAAGAATGTCGGCCATCATCGAGGTGTGGTCGAGTGCATCGCCCAGCCGGGCGGCCCAGAGTGCGTCAGACATGCAGGGTGCTCATCAGGCCGGAACGTCGAACAACAGCGAACTCTTGATGGTCGCCCAATGCGCGGCTTCGGCGTCGCCGAGTTTTTCCGCCTTCACGTAGCTCAGGGCGAGCATTTTGCGGGTGCCGGGCAACACCAGCGCCAACTGGTATTGGAAGACTTTGTCGCTGCCCTTGTTGAACTGGCTGCGCAACTCGATGCCTTCGACTTCCTGGCTGGCGCCCAGACGCACGGAGACGCCTGGTTGAAAACGCAAGTCTTGCACTTGTTTTTCCAGGCGCTTGAGCTGGTCGTCGAAGTTGCTTTGCAAGGTTTCGCCCTCGGCCAGCAAGCTGCGACTGACAATTAGCGAGGTGCCCAATTCGGGGAACTTGAGGATGTTGATCGTCGCGTCTTGCAGCTCGCTTGCCGGCAGTTGGAACTGGAATTCATTGATGCGATAAGTCATGGCGCCTGAATCTCGTGGTTAACCCTTGGGCGGGGGGAATGCGGCATTGATATTGGCGTCGATGCTGGCCTTGACACCCTGGCCGTCAGGCGTGGCGCCAGGGCCGCCGCCGTTGTTCAGGTGCAGCACGCCGCCGGTGTTGATCTCAGCGTCACCGCTGGCATAGAAGCTGATTTGCACGCCGGTCAGGTTGATCTGGCCGCTGGCATTGAGCTCCAGGATGCTTTCGCCGCACACCAGCCGCAGGTTTTCGCCCACTTCGATGACGTAGCTCTGGCTGATGCTGTCGGTCTTGCGCTGGCCCACCGACAGAATGTCTTCCTGCTTGACGATGCGCAGACGGTTGTTGCCGATGGTCACCGTCTCGTTATGCCCGATGCTCTTGTTGCGGTCGTGGCCCACCGAGTGGCTTTCATCCACCTCGACCACGATGTCCTGATTGCGCTCGGCATGGATGTACAGCTGCTCGGCGCCTTTTTTGTCTTCCATGCGGATTTCGTTGAAATTGGCCGGTGAGCCGCCCTTGCTCGAACGGCTTTTCATGCCGCTTTGGGTGGCGTTTTCCGGCAAGTCGTAGGGCACGGTCTGTTCGGCGTTGTAGACGCGGCCGGTGATGATCGGCCGATCCGGGTCGCCTTCGAGGAAACTGACGATGACTTCCTGGCCGATCCGCGGGATCTGCATCGAGCCCCAGTTTTTTCCGGCCCAGGATTGCGACACGCGAATCCAGCACGAACTGTTTTCGTTGGATTGGTCGTGACGGTCCCAATAGAAATGCACTTTCACCCGACCGAACTGGTCGGTCCAGATTTCCTCGCCCTTGGGGCCCACCACCAGTGCGGTCTGCGGGCCTTTGACGATGGGGCGGTGGGTGTTGGGCAGTGGGCGATAGCTTTGTTGTGCGTCAATGCAGGTCAGGTTGCTTTCGAACTGCGCCGAGGCCGCGCCACCGCTGGTTTCCAGGCTTTCCTGGTCAATGTGGTAGCGGGCGCCGACGATCAGGTATTCGCGGTTCTGGTCCTGGCGGCTGAAGCCGGTGAGGCTGAACAAATGACCCGACCCCAGGCCTCGGGCGTTGCCGGCCAGCTCGACCTGTTCGTGCAGGGTCTGCAAGGCTTCGATACGGGTACGTGCGTAGTGTTCGCCGTCTTCGCTTTGCACATAGGTGCCGGGGTAGTCGTACAGCGGATAATCGCCGGCGGTGTGCGGACGGGGCATGGCCGAGCGAACGTCAATCCGCGCGCCAGGGCGCTGGAAGTCATAGTCGTTGAGTTCCAGCGAGCCCGGCTGGACTTGCTGGGCCAGGTGCCAGTCGTGGATGTGATCGCGTTCGCGCTGCTGTTCGTTCTTGGGGTAGTAGGGCACCGAGGCGTAGCCGGGCACGTTGGCGTGGGCGCCGTAGGCATCGGCCAGCACCAGCACATGACGACCCTGTTCATGGCGGAAGAAGTAGTAGATTCCTTCCTGTTCCATCAGGCGGCTGACGAAGTCGAAGCTGGTTTCGCGATACTGCACGCAGTATTCCCACTCGCGATAGGGCCGGCTCAGGGCATCTTCGAAATCCGAGAAACCCAGGTCACGAAACACCTGCTTGATGATCTGCGGGATGGTCAGGTTCTGGAAAATCCGGCAATCGGACGTGCGGGTCAACAGCCATAGCCAGGGCCGCAGCGTGGCCTGGTAACTGGCGAACTGGCCCTGGTCGACGTTCTGGCTGCAACGGGCAACGATGCCATGGAAATGACGCTCGCCACCGCCGTCCAGTTGCAGGCTCAGGCACATGGGTTTGCCGAGCAACTGGTTGAGGTCGATGGCGTTATCCAGCGAGTGCAGTTGCAGCTCATAGCTGAACAGCCGCCCCAATTCTTCGTCTCCGCCCATATCCTTGAGCAACAGCACATCCGGCCCCAGGGGGCTGGTGATCTTTGCCAGGCGTGAGAGTTGCTTGAATAGCATCAGTTATCCCTTGTCACTGCTCGATTCCTTCCTACGGAGGAGGGCCGCTTAGGCGGCGTCGCTGAAGTCGTAGTGCAATTCGTTATCCCGGGCGCTGATCCGCACGCCTGCCAGCGCTTTGCCTTCGAGCATGCGGGTGAGGAATTCGCGGCTCATGTCCGGCAGCAGGCTGTTGGTCAGAATGGTGTCGATCATCCGCCCGCCGCTTTCGGTTTCGGTGCAACGGGAGACGATCAGGTCGATCACCGCGTCGTCGTAGTCGAAAGCCACTTTGTGGGTGTTCTCCACGCGTTTCTTGATGCGGTTGAGTTGCAGGCGGGTGATGGCCTTGAGCATCTCGTCGCTGAGCGGGTAATACGGAATGGTCACCAGCCGGCCCAGCAATGCCGGCGGGAAAATCTCCAGCAGCGGTTGGCGCAGGGCCTTGGCGATTTCTTCGGGCTCCGGCACGTTTTGCGGGTCTTTGCAGACCTGGGCAATCAGCTCGGTGCCAGCGTTGGTGGTCAGCAGAATCAAGGTGTTCTTGAAGTCAATCACCCGACCTTCACCGTCCTCCATCACTCCTTTGTCGAAGACCTGGAAGAAGATCTCGTGCACATCCGGGTGAGCCTTTTCCACTTCGTCCAGCAGCACCACGCTGTAGGGTTTGCGCCGCACGGCTTCGGTCAGCACGCCGCCTTCGCCATAGCCGATGTAGCCCGGTGGCGCGCCCTTGAGGGTGGACACCGTGTGAGCTTCCTGGAATTCACTCATGTTGATGGTGATGACGTTTTGCTCGCCGCCGTACATGGCTTCGGCCAGCGCCAGGGCGGTTTCGGTCTTGCCCACGCCGGAGGTGCCGGCGAGCATGAATACCCCGATCGGCTTGCTCGGGTTGTCGAGGCCGGCGCGGGAGGTCTGGATGCGTTTGGCGATCATCTGCAAGGCATGGTCCTGGCCGATGATGCGTTTCTTCAGGTGCTGGTCGAGGTTGAGCACGGTTTCCAGTTCGTTACGGGCCATGCGGCCTACCGGAATACCGGTCCAGTCGGCGACCACCGAGGCCACGGCCTGGTAATCGACCGTCGGCAAAATCAGCGGGGTTTCTCCTTGCAGGGCGCTGAGGCGCTGTTGCAGGTCCACCAGTTTTTCGCGCAAGGCGTGGCTGGTCTCGCTGCCGTCCTCGCTGTCCACCACACCGACGCGCTCGCGCAGGGTGGCGCGGGTGGCGAGCAATTCGTCTACCAGGGTTTTCTCTTCGGCCCAGCGACTTTCCAGCTCGGCGAGGCGTTCGCGTTCGGCACTCAGCAGGTTTTCGCTTTGGGTTTGGCGGGCGCCGATGACGATGCCGATGGCGTGCTCGCGGGCGATGATCTGCAGCTCGGTTTCCAACGCCTCGATGCGCCGACGGCTGTCGTCCACTTCGGCCGGCACGGCGTGCAGGCTGATGGCGACCCGGGCGCAGGCGGTGTCCAGCAGACTCACGGATTTGTCCGGCAACTGGCGCGCGGGGATGTAGCGATGGGACAGTTTGACCGAGGCTTCCAGGGCTTCGTCGAGGATCTGCACCTGATGGTGTTTTTCCATGGTCGAGGCTACGCCGCGCATCATCAGCAGCGCCTTGTCTTCGGACGGTTCGGCGACTTGCACCACCTGGAAGCGGCGGGTCAGGGCCGGGTCTTTTTCGATATGCTTTTTGTACTCAGCCCAGGTCGTGGCGGCCACGGTGCGCAGGGTACCCCGGGCCAGGGCCGGCTTGAGCAGGTTGGCCGCGTCCCCGGTGCCGGCGGCGCCACCGGCACCTACCAGGGTGTGGGCTTCGTCGATAAACAGGATGATCGGTTTTGGTGAGGCCTGGACGTCTTCGATGACTTGGCGCAGGCGCTGTTCGAATTCACCTTTCATGCTCGCGCCGGCCTGCAACAGGCCGACATCGAGGCTGCGCAGTTCCACGTCCTTGAGCGCCGGCGGCACGTCGCCGGCGACGATGCGCAGGGCAAAACCTTCGACCACCGCGGTTTTACCGACGCCGGCTTCACCGGTCAGAATCGGGTTGTTCTGCCGACGGCGCATGAGGATGTCCACCAGTTGGCGGATCTCTTCGTCACGGCCGACGATCGGGTCAAGCTTGCCACTGCGGGCTTGTTCGGTGAGGTCGACGGTAAAGCGCTTGAGCGCTTCCTGCTTGCCCATGGCGCTTGGGGCCATGGCGCCACTGGCTTCACCGGGCACGCTGCCGGCGTTGAAACCATCGCTGGCGCTGAGGGCATTTTCCGGCGAGTCGCCGACGTACTCGTCAAAACGCTCGCTCAGAGCCTCGACCTTGATCTTGTCGAACTCTGCCGACAGTCCCAGTAATCCATGGCGCAGGCTCGGGGTCTTGAGGATGCCCAGCACCAGATAACCGGTACGCACCTGGCTTTCGCCGAACATCAGGCTGCCGTAGACCCAGCCACGCTCCACGGCTTCTTCCACATGGGAAGACAAGTCAGTGATTGACGTCGAGCCCCGTGGCAAACGGTCCAGGGCTTCGGTCAGGTCCCGGGCCAGGCGCGCCGGCTCGATATTGAACTGGCGGATGAGGCGGTGCAGGTCCGAATCCTGCAATTGCAGCAACTGATGAAACCAGTGGGCCAGTTCCACATAAGGGTTACCGCGCAACTTGCAGAACACGGTGGCGGCTTCGATGGCTTTGTAGGCCACGCTATTTAGTTTGCCGAACAACGCGGCGCGACTGATTTCACCCATGCTCTTGGCTCCTTGAGATCTGTGAGGTGTTGGCTTGCTCGGCGTAATGCCGGGCCAGTATTAAGTCCTTGGCATCTTTTGCAGGCTTGCCCACCCAGGTATTGAACCCCAGGCGGAAGCGGCCATTGAGTTGCAGCATCGGCACTTCGGGCTGTTTCAGAACCAGGTTCAGATCCCAGTCCAGTTCATGGCCCAAGTATTCGGCCACCCAGGCCACCAGCTCATTGAAGGATGGGCTGCCGGGCAACATGCTCATGTAGTCATCCAGCTTGAGCGGCCCCAGGCGAATGCGGAATTTGTGCTGGCGATCCCAGACGCAGCGGCCCAGGCAAAAATCCACGCCCAATTGATGAGCGCTGACGCCCACGCGGCTGCGCTCCGGCAGCGCCAGCCATTGGCCGACGTATTCTTCGATCTCCACCGGCAGGCCGAAGTACTCGCCGATGATTGCCTTCAAACCGTCGGGATAGCGGGTTTGTGCCGACAGATGACCGCTGTAATGCAGCTTCGCCGTGTCGGGTATCAGGCCTTGTTTGAGCAGGCTCGGCATGCCTCGACCGCTCAGCGCTGCCAGACGTGCCGACCAGTAGTCATCGTCCGGGCGATCATGGCTGACTGTCGGACGCGCCTCGGCCCAGGCCCGGTAAAACAGGCTCAGTAGGCGATGGTGGAACACATCCAGAAAGCGTTTGCTGGTGCTGTCGGCGTTGTTGCGCTGGCGTTCACGCACATATTCGGTGAGGTGCAGCGGCAACGGGCCATTGGGGCCGCCGAGGCCGAAAAAGAACTGTTCCAGGCGCGCTGGCGAACCGTCGACGCCCGGCTGTACCGAGGCCAGGGTCGCCGGGGCGAAGGTGCAATCGGCCTGTTGCCCGAGGCGCAAGGGGTCATCGGCCAGGCGCAACGAATGGCCCAGGCGCGGAAGCTCAGGCGATTCGCACTCGATGCGCCGTAATGCCTGGAAGAAGTCGTATTCCCAGGGCTGCTGGTGCATCGCGTCCAGGGTATTCACAGGGTCGGACGGCGTCCGGGTTTGGCTTTCCATCGCATGATCTCGCCGCGCTCGGTGGTACGGATCACCGTCTCGGTAAAACTGTTGATCGACACGTAACGTGCCAGGAAGCGCTCGAAGACTGCACCGAGCAAAAAGACGCCCGTGCCACGAAACGCGTTCTCATCGAATTCCAGGGTGATCTCCAGGCCGCGGCCAAACACGATCGGGCCCGGCATTGGCAAGCGTCGGGTGCAGGCTTTGCTGCTGACTTCGCGCAGGCCTTCGATCTGCAATTGCAAGGCTGCATCGTTGTCGTCGCCATACAGGCGCAGCAGCTCGCGCAGGGCGGCGGCGCCCTGGCCTTGCTCGCTGAGGGACAAGTAGTTGAGCGAAAGCTGGCTGATCAACCGCCAGGCCTTGGCGTCGTGGGCATGGCTGGCGCGTGGGCGGCTCGGGCCTGCCACGCAGCGTACAGCCGCAACGGGCGCGCTGTCGGCCAGGGTGAAGTCGGTCTTGCTGTTGCCCACGCTCATGAACAGCGGCAGGTCGCGGTTGGTGCACAACGCCGTTACGCCCAATTGACGCAGGTCGTGACGATAGGGCGCCTGCTGGCTGTCCACCAGACTGACGAACGTTTCGCTGCCGATGTAAGTCGAACGTGGGCCGTTGCGCCGCTGGCCGCTGGACAGCATGCGGGGTTCGCGCCGCACCGTGTAATACGCCTGATCGCGGCCGTAGCGAGACGGATCGCGGACGGCATAGAACGGCAAAAAAGGCTGTTCCGACCCGGTGCCATGGCCGGTGAGGGCGGTCAGGGAATGAATCTCGAAATCCATCGGCCGGGTACGGTCGGCGATCACATGGTGTTCATTCACCCGTTCCGACAAATGGATGCGATCCAGGCGCTTGGGAAACAAGTTGATGGCCGGGGTGCAAAACGGCAGGAACTGCGCGGCACCGACGCTGCCTTCCAGGCTCGGATCATGACGGTCGAACAGCACGATCAACTCCAGCTCCCGGCCCTCGCAGCGTTTGACCGCCCGGCTCAACCCGGTGAAGTCGACAAACAGAAAGCGGCGGGGCAGGGCGAAGTATTCCTGCAACAGGCGATAGCCCTGGAAGGCTCGCGAGACCACGGGCAGCGCGGCGTCGGTATCGTCGAACCCCACGGAGCGCAGTGCATCCTGGGGCAGGCGTTCGACCCAATCGCCGCCGGGCTGACGGGCGAAGACGGCGCAGGCGTTACCCAGCAACTGTTCGTAGAGGCGAAAGGGTTGTTCGTCGGCGCCGTTGAGGTACAACGGCAGGTTGTCCAGGGCCAGACTGTTGAACGGCAGTTCGGCACCGGTGCGCAGGGTCAGGCACAGGCCAGCCTTGGCCTTGGGGGCGCTGGCGGCCAGGCGCCCGAGCACGGCGGACGGGTTGCCAAAGTACTCGGCTTGGCTGACCTGCAATGGCCACAATGTCACCGCATGGGCGGTGCGGTATTCGCAGCAGGTTTGGGTCTCGCGCCCCAGGGCGGCACGCAGGACCGTATCCCGGGGCAACGGGAAGCCGCTGCTCAGCGAGCCTTCATCGGGGTCGGCCTGCAATTGCACCACGGTCATCGACGGTGTCGGCGCCAGGTAATGGGGGTACGCGATTTCCAGCAGGTTGTGGGTGAAGGTCGGGTATTCGGCATCGAGCTTGAGCTGTACCCGCGCCGTCAGGTAGGCGAACCCTTCCAGTAAGCGCTCGACGTACGGATCGGCGCAGTCCATGCCGGACAACGTCAGCCGA
Source organism: Pseudomonas sp. GW822-FHT02G04 (assembly GCF_058802085.1). Lineage (NCBI taxonomy): Bacteria > Pseudomonadati > Pseudomonadota > Gammaproteobacteria > Pseudomonadales > Pseudomonadaceae > Pseudomonas > Pseudomonas sp. GW822-FHT02G04. The sequence goes on along the minus strand of NZ_JBXANU010000003.1, from coordinate 192,348 downwards.
CTGGCGATTTTCGGGTATTCCTGGGCGAACTCCGCCGCGCTTTCGCGCACGTGGTGCAGTTCCTGGTTGTACAGTTCCAGCAGGCGCGGGTTCATGAGTGTCTCCGCTGGTCGGCGTTGACCACTCGCACATGGCCGGATTCCAGGTCCAGGTCGGTTTGCAGCATCAGACGCAGCGGCACTGGCTGGGCCCAGAGATCGCCTTCGATCTCGAAACTCAGGGCGTTGTGATTCATCTCGGCAGATGCCCGGGCCCGCACGCGCAGGGTATGGCGCAGAATCCGCGGTTCGAACGTGGCGATGGCCTGGTGGATCAGTGCTTCAAGCGCCGCGATATCGACGTTCGATGCACTGTTGCCGGCCAGGGCTGGCAGCCCGAAGTTGACCACCGAAGTGCCGGCCGGTGTGTGCAGCGTCGCATCGGCGCTGAGCAATGACGTGGTGTTGAGCAGCCACGCCAGGTCCCGCAGCACCGAGGCTTTGAGTTGGGTCAGGGACAGCACGCGCTTGTCGGCGCTTTCCTTGAGGTTGCTCGGGTCGTCGTCGGTCAACCGATCCAGCAGGGACGGTTGCAGGCGATCGCGGGTGGCGATGTCGGTTACCACGTAAATGGCGCTACATACATTTTTTGGTCCCCTCCTGTGCCGCAGGACGCAAACGTGTTGACCGCTCCCGCCTCCAGTCCCCCCGGAATCTGGCGGACAGCCTGCATTTTGCTGAGACAGTCGCGGCTGGGCGCAGGCATGTGCTCGCTGCGCCAGACCGAAAATATCGGGATGTTGTTGAACGTTTCTACGCGCAGTTGCTGCTGTTTATTCAGGCTGAAGCTGCAAGGCCATTCCATGTCCAGCTTCATGCGACTCTGGTCGGGTTTGACCAGCGTGCATTGACCCTGGTCGTCAATCAGGCTGAGTTGCTGCCCAACAAAGACGGCCTGGGTTGTTGGCATCCGGGCATGTTCGGCGCATGCGCTCAGGCTGGTCAGACTTATCGCCAGGCACATGGCGAGCCGGTGATTTTTCATTATGCGAGCTCCCAGAACCAGACAGCTCTGGATCTGTAAAAGAGGTCGCCGGTTTGGGTCAGGCCCCGATTCCATAGATCAATATGATCGCCAGTACGATTGTCTGCCGACTCCCCTGACTGCTGGAAACAGTCCTTGAAGAAGATAAGCCCGGTCTTGCCCATCAACGTGCGACGCTCCTCGGCGCTGTTACCAAGCATGGTTGGCCGGCCCAGATGATGCTTCCACAACCAGTTCGCCAGCGACTCGGCACCCCGGGCGTGCTCATGTGCACACTTGGGTTCGGTATAGGTGGATTTGTTGACCTTGATGGTCAGCTCTGCATTGAGTGTCGCGCTCATGCGGATAGCACACTGGTTTGCCCAAGGGCCCTCACAGGGCTTGGCGTCAGGATATGTAACGAGGAGGTCGGAATACGCTTTCCACAAATTGATAAACGAAGGCTTGGCCATGACTCAGACACCGGATGGGAAAGGATTGGATTCGAGCAAGCACCAAAATGCCCCCGACGCATAACGACGGGGGCACGTTCGATTACACCTTGACGTTCTGGCGGATGTTCCAGCCGAACTTGATCGGCCCGCCTTCCTTGGTGCCGTCGGCTTTTTGCGGCTGGTAGTCCACCAGCACCTTGGCGAAGTTCAGGGTGACGTTTTCAGTCAGACGATCATCGCTGCCCGAGCCGCCGGTGCTCAGGGAACTGATCAGCACTTCTTCCAGGTTGATGATCATGTACTCGACCTGGCTTTCGCCGCCGGCCTTGCGCACGGTCAGCTTGACCTTGTCGATGTGCTTGCCGCTGGCGCAGTGCATCATCAGGTTGGGTGTAGCCTTGTCGACGTACTTGGTCAGCGACAGGTCCTGGACGTTCACCTTGCCGGCACCGCCGCCCCCCCCCACGTGCATATTGCCGGACTGAGACATGCCCCAGCTCCAGTTCAAGACGTCGATTTCGTCCTTGTGGGCCTTGTCCATGGACTCGCCCTTGATGTCGCCGATCTTGATGAAAATATCAACAGCCATGTTCTCTCCCTGTGTGGTGTCTACCACGTTGTGTTTTTCTGATCGTTCCCACGCAGAGCGTGGGAGCGATCACATCAAGGGCGGTGTTACGCGCCTTTGGCCGAAGGCAGCTTGGATACCAGGCGCAGCGACACAGTCAGACCTTCGAGCTGATAGTGCGGGCGCAGGTAGAACCGGGAGTTGTAATACCCCGGGTTGCCTTCCACCTCTTCGACAATCACTTCGGCCGCCGCCAATGGGTGCTGGGCCTTGGTGGTTTCGGTGGAGTGCGCTGGGTCACCGTCGACGTAGTTGAGGATCCAGTCCTGCAACCAGCGCTGCATTTCGTCCTTCTCTTTGAAGGAGCCGATCTTGTCGCGCACGATGCATTTCAAGTAATGGGCAAAACGGCAGGTGGCGAACAGGTACGGCAGGCGCGCGGCCAGGTTGGCGTTGGCGGTGGCATCCGGGTCGTCGTACTCGGCCGGCTTTTGCAGCGACTGGGCGCCGATGAACGCGGCGAAGTCGGTGTTTTTCTTGTGCAGCAGCGGCATGAAACCGTTCTTCGCCAGTTCCGCTTCACGGCGGTCCGAAATGGCGATTTCGGTCGGGCACTTCATGTCCACGCCACCATCGTCGGTCGGGAAGGTGTGCGCCGGCAGGTTCTCCACTTCACCACCAGACTCCACGCCACGAATGCGCGAACACCAGCCAAAGTGTTTGAACGAGCGGTTGATGTTTACTGCCATCGCGTAAGCGGCGTTGGCCCATGTGTACTTGGAACTGTCGGCACCGTCGGTGTTTTCTTCGAAGGCGAAGGCTTCCACCGGGTCGGTCTTGGCACCGTACGGCAGGCGTGCCAGGAAGCGCGGCATGGTCAGGCCGATGTAACGCGAGTCTTCCGATTCACGCAGCGAGCGCCAGCCGGCATATTCCGGGGTGGTGAAGATTTTGGTCAGATCGCGCGGGTTCGACAGTTCCTGCCACGAGCCCATGCCCATCACGGTCGGCGATGCGGCGGCAATGAACGGCGAGTGCATGGCGGCGCAGACTTTCGACAGTTCGCCCAGCAACTCGACATCCGGCGGCGACTGGTCGAAGTAGTAATCGCCCACCAGGCAGCCGTAAGGTTCGCCGCCGAACTGGCCGTATTCTTCTTCGTACATCTTTTTGAAGATCGGGCTCTGGTCCCACGCGGTGCCCTTGAATTTCTTCAGGGTCTTGTGCAGGTCGGTCTTGGAGATGTTGAGCACGCGGATCTTGAGCTGCTCGTCGCTCTCGGTGTTGTTGACCAGGTAGTGCAAGCCACGCCAGGCGCTTTCCAGTTGCTGGAACTCCGGGTGATGGATGACCTGGTTGACCTGGGCGGTGAGCTTGGCGTCGATGGCGGCAATGATCGACTCGATCGACTTGATCGCATCGTTAGACACCAGGTCGGTCTGCGCCAGAGCCTGTTCGGCCAGGGTGCGCACGGCGGTCTCGACGGCTTCTCTGGCGCGTTCGGTCTTGGGTTTGAATTCTTGCAGCAGCAGGGAGGCGAACTCGCTGGCTTCTTCGGTGGTGCCCAGTGTCTGGGCGCTTGCGCGTACTGGATCGGTCATGATCATTCGTCCTGATTAAGCCTGAGGCTCGGCGGGCTTGGGCGCACTGGCAAGTGCCTGGAGCAGCGCCGGATCCTTGATGGCCTTCATGATGATTTCTTCGGCACCGGTCTTGCCGTCCATGTAGGTCAGCAGGTTGGCCAGTTGAGTGCGCGCTTCGAGCAGCTTGTTCAGCGAGTCGACCTTGCGCGCCACGGCGGCGGGGCTGAAGTCGTCCATGCTTTCAAAGGTGATGTCCAGGCTCAGGTTGCCTTCGCCGGTCAGCTCGTTGGGCACGTGGAATGCGACACGCGGCTGCATGGCCTTGAGGCGGGAGTCGAAGTTATCCACATCCACTTCAAGGAACTTGCGATCGGCCACAGGTGCCAGAGGCTCGGCGGGCTTGCCGGCGAGGTCAGCCATAACCCCCATCACGAAGGGCAACTGAACCTTTTTCTCGGCGCCGTAGAGCTCGACGTCGTACTCGATCTGCACTCGAGGCGCACGGTTGCGCGCGATGAATTTCTGAGAACTTTGCTTCGCCACGTTGCTGCTCCTGGTCGCTCAAGCGACGGTGTTGGCGTCATCGGCGGTGCCGGTGACGTGACTGCGTGATCCGTACGCTTTTATTCGCTGTCTGGTCCGCGCAGGTTTTCAAATTGGCTCATGCCGTCGGGAATCAGGTTGCGCACGATCGCCGCAAAATCGGCGTGCACCAGATTCTTTGCCCGGTTCAACAGCACCGGCAGAGGGCTGGAGGGCTCATGACGGGTGTAATAGGCAAGAATCCGGTCCAGGCTGCGCAGCACGTCGTCACGGTTGTTGATTTCGCCGCTGCTGGTGCCGGTGTTGCGCGGTGCGGTGGTGTATTCAACCGACGCGGCGCTGTCGTGACTGATGGAGTCAGGCAGGGGGCTGTCGCCGTTCTGCGGGGCGAACTGGCCGAGAATCTGCAGGGCCATTTTGAGCGGTTGCTTCAACGGGCCAAGGTCAACACCCTGGGCCGACCCGACTTGTTCGCTGACGTGTTGCTCGATGGCCTCGGCGACGTTGCGGGCCTCGTGCAAGGCGGCGCGGGTAATTTCCAGCTGCTCAGGATCGCTGTCGAGGAACGCCCCGGCCAGCTGCTCGGCGCCGAGGTTTTCGTCAGGGAAGCTTTGCAGGCCGCTGGCGTTGGCGGCGGCGCGCAGGCTGACAGCGCCAAAGGTTCGCGAACGGGCCAGGATACTTTCGCGCAGCAGGCGAATGGTGGCATCGGACGCCAGGCCGGCGAGGGCGTTGATGCGCACGGTGGGATCGTTGTCGTCTTCGGCATCCAGGCGTGGATGCAGGTCGGCCCAGTATTGCTTGAGCAATTCGCTGATCAGCGTCAGGACACGGGCCAGGCCGGTGACACCTTCCAGGGCAAGGGAGCTTTGCAAAAGGAAATGGGTGATACGCAAGTCTTTGCTGCGTTGCAACAAATCCAGGCTTTGCTGCTGGATGCTGCGCCATTCAGGGGGTTCGGCAGGCAATATCGAATCGCCCATGCTGCGCTCGGGCTGGCCTTGGGAATCGCGTTCCAGGCGCAAAAAGTCCGCGTCGTATTCCAGATCTTCGCCACAAGGCGAAGTCGCGGAAACGGCGGCAAGCAGCGAAAGCACTTCCACTGAATTTGATCTCCCTATCGCCCGCGACAGAGTCGGGCAGTTCACACGTTAGTTCCAAGTGGAACTTCGCATGTTTCCTTGCGTGTAATGGCTCTTTGGATTCTCTATGATCTCAAAGTGCCATCACATTATTCAATAAAGTTGTTCATTTTTGGTGTAGTACTTATGGCTTGTCAAGGTAAGCTATTTCTTCTGTGTGACAGATGTGAGGTGCTTAACAACCCTCGCGACCGGTAGGTCCAGGAAGGTACTGACGCAGATTTTTTGTCACGTAAACCGGTTAAGATCAGCAAACATGCTGGTAAAAAGCCGTTTTGAGGTTGTTTGCAAGGTTTGTCGGCGAGTTCCGCGGGGATTGATCCCCTCATTCGCCGGCGCGCAAAGTGTGCAGCAAGGAGGCAAGATGCCGCTGTGTTTGACTATCACTAGTTATCACAAGATTACCCCTGGTCAATGCTCTGAAAAATCCATGGATCAGGGAGCGATGGCAATTGGCCGTAATTCTGATAATGACTGGGTATTACCCGATCCAGAGCGCTTGGTCTCCGGAAAACATTGCATTATTCAATACAAAGATGGCCGGTATTATTTAACCGATAACAGCACTAATGGGGTGGAGTTAGTCAAGGCCGGCATTCGTCTGCGCAAGGGAAACAGCGAGCCGTTGCAAGATGGGGAAGTTATCCGCATCGGTGATTATGAAATCCAGGCGCGCATCGATTTCAATCTGCCCGTGACCGACAGCAACCCGTTTGCCGATTCATCCAGCAGCTTCGATGCCTTGATGGGGCGCCAGGGCGCCGTCGTGAAAACTCCGACCCCGTTGCCCGTGCCCCCCCCTGCACATTTTCAGGGCGTGTCGGCCATGGACACGCTGCCGGACTTGTTCGACTTTCTGGCTCCGAGCAGCATCCCTCCGGCCACTCAGCCCGACCATGTCCCGGTCGAGCAACACGACTTCCGTCCACCGACCCCGATCCCTAAGCCGACGCCCATGGCTGAGCCTGCGCCGCTGGCGTCGGCCCCACTGATTCCGGAAGATTGGGACCTGTTCAACGACCAGCCTGCGCCGGTGGCGATTGCTCCCTTGCCTGTTGCAGAAGTTGCGCCGCCACCCGTGCCTCAAATCAGCGTACCGATCGAGCCGGCACCCCTGCGCGAACCGCCCGTGGCCATCGTTGAACCCCCGGTCAATCCGGTCAGCCCGGTCGACCATTCTCAACCCGACCTGTTGCGAGCCTTTCTGCGCGGTGCCGGGTTGGAGCAAGTGCGCCTGGACAAGGCCGAGGCCGAAGCGCAGATGGAAAGCATCGGCCGCAGTTATCGATTGATGGTCGAAGGCCTGATCGATGTCTTGCGCGCCCGCAGCAGCCTCAAGGGCGAGTTCCGCATTCAGCAGACGATGATTCAGCCGGTGGAAAACAACCCGCTGAAGTTCGCTCCCAACGTCGATGAGGCCTTGCTGTTGCTGTTGCGCCACACCAATCAGGCGTTCATGGCGCCGGACCTGGCGGTGCGCGACAGCTTCGATGACTTGCGCGCCCACCAATTGGCGGTGATGGCTGGTGTGGAAGCTGCGATCAAGCACCTGTTGGCGCGTTTCGAGCCGGCGCAACTGGAAGAGCGCATGGGCAAGCCCGGTGGCCTGTCGAGCATTTTCAATGGTTCACGACAGGCCCAGTACTGGCAGCAGTTCACTGAGCTCTACAGCAATATTTCCCGTGAGGCCCAGGAGGATTTCCAGGACCTGTTCGGTCGGGAATTCAGCCGTGCCTACGAAGAACACAGTACCAGGCAACGCCGCCGCTGAGCGTGGCCGTTGCATAACGGCATTCAGAGCAAAGAACGGAACAACGGATAGCTGAAACGTCATTGAGGACGCAGGATGATTCACAGGTTTTTACTCGCAGTTGCTACCGCGCTTCTGCTGACCGCGTGTGCCAAGGAGGCCACCAAGCCCCAACCCGAAGAGGCTGAGGCCGACACGGCCGCCGTCGAGTTGCACTTTCACGCCATCGCCGGGCTCAACCCCGGAGCCACTGGCCAGCCGGCCCCGGTCCGGGTGCGCATTTTCGAATTGAAAAATGCCGCCACCTTCGGTCGTTCCGATTATTTCGCACTGGCTGAACGAGCCCAGGCGACGCTCGGCGCGGACCTGATCGACCAGGACGAAGTGCTGATCCAGCCTGGCCAGCAGTTGAGCCTGCAGCGTGACCTCGATCCGGCCACCCGCCATATCGGCGTGCTGGTGGGGTATCGCGAGCTGGATCAGTCGCTGTGGCGCACGGTGATAAACGTCCCGCCGCGCCAATACACCGAATACCAGATCAGCCTCGACGTGCGAGCCGTGCGCAGCGCCGTCGCGGTTCCCCCATCCAGCCCTGCCCAATAAGCAATCGGAGCCCCCATGTCCTGGAACAATCGAGTGGTCTGGTCGGAAGGCATGTTCATTGGAACGCAGCACTTCCAGCAGCATGACCGTTACCTGGAGAATCTCATCGACGCCCGGAGTCGCCCATTGTCGGCCGGGGCCTGGGGGTTTTCCGAGTTGCTGATCGACCAGGGCCTGCTGGCCCAGGGCAAACTGGCGATCATCTCGGCGCGGGGCCTGTTGCCAGACGGCACGCCATTCAACATTCCCCAGGATGACCTGGCGCCGAGCCCGCTGAATATCGATGACAACCTGCGCGATGGTTTGGTGTACCTGGCCTTGCCGCTCAAGCGCGCCGGTGCGCGTGACACTGTTGACGAAGGCGAGGCCCTGGGCGCTGCGCGCTATGTGAGTCAGGTGCGCGAAGTGCGGGACGACAACGCGCCGTTCGAAAACCAGGCCCCGGTGGCCGTGGGGTCGAGGGCGCTGCGATTATTGATCGCCCGGGATGGCATCAGCGACTACGCGGCCATCGGCCTGGTGCGAATCAAGGAGAAACGCGCCGACCGCGCCTTGGTGCTCGATGACACTTACATCCCGCCGCTGCTGGATGTGGTCGCCTCCACGCCCTTGGCTGCGTTTCGCAACGAGCTACTGGGCCTGCTTCATCAACGCGGCGAAGCGCTCGCCGGGCGGGTGGTGGCGTCCGGTGCCGGCGGTGCCTCGGAGATTGCCGACTTCATGTTGCTGCAACTGGTCAACCGTGCCCAGCCGTTGATCCAGCACTTGAGCCACTTGAGCCCGTTGCATCCCGAGCGGTTCTACAGCGAGTTGGTGAGCCTGGCCGGGGAATTCTCGACCTTTACCGCTTCCGGGCGGCGACCGCAGGAATTCCCGCAGTACCAGCATGATGATCTCGCGCTGAGTTTTGCGCCGGTGATGCAAGCCCTGCGTGAGGCGCTGTCAATGCTGATCGACAGTAAGGCCACGCCGATTCCGATTGTCGAGAAAGCCTACGGCATTCATGTGGCCATGCTGGCTGACAAAACCCTGCTCGACAGTGCCAGTTTTATCCTGGTGGTGCGCGCCGATGTGCCTGCCGAGACCCTGCGCAGCCGCTTCGGCCAGCAAAGCAAAATCGGCTCGGTGGAGCACATTCGCGATCTGGTCAACCTGCAATTGCCGGGTATCGGCCTGCTGCCAATGCCCGTGGCGCCACGGCAGATTCCGTATCACGCCGGTTCCACCTATTACGAACTCGACCGGGGCAGCGAGCATTGGCAACAACTGGCCAACTCCGGAGGTTTTGCGTTCCACATCGCGGGTCAGTTCCCGGGGCTGAACCTGGCTTTCTGGGCGATCCGAGGATAAACCGCGATGAATAACGACGATCGTACCCAGTTCATGCCGACACCCGGTGGCCGTGGCGCCGAGCCGGCCCGCCCGGAGCCTGGTCGCGCCCAGCCCGCGCCGCTGTCAATGCCGGCCGCGCCGGTGTTGACCGGCAAAGCCGAAGGTCTCAACCCCCTGGAGAGCGCCGCGGGCCCGCTGCTGGCTTTGCTGACCCGCTTGCGCAACACCATTGCCCACCCGGCACCAGCGAGCCTGCGGGCGCAACTACTGGCTTACCTGCGCCAGTTCGAGGAGCGCGCCGAGGCCGCCGGCGTGGTGCGCAACGATGTGTTGCTGGCCCGCTACGCCTTGTGCACCGCCCTGGATGAAGCGGTGTTGAGTACGCCGTGGGGCGGCACCGGCGACTGGGGCAAGCAGAGCCTGCTGATCACCGTGCATAACGAGGCCTGGGGCGGCGAGAAGGTGTTCCAGCTATTGGAACATTGCCTGCAAAGCCCCCGCGAACGTTTGTATCTGTTGGAGCTGTTGTACCTGTGCATGTGCCTGGGTTTCGAAGGGCGTTATCGGGTCATGAATGATGGTCGCAGCCAACTGGAGGCCTTGCGTGAGCGCACCAGTGCGGTCATCCGCAGCGCCCGTGGCGAATATGAGCGTGAACTGTCGCCCCATTGGCGCGGCGTGACCGTGGCGCGCGATCGACTGGCGCAATTCATGCCGCCATGGATCGCGGTGGCCATCGGTGTGGCGTTGCTGCTGGCCCTGTTGTTCGGCCTGCGCTTGAAACTGGCCGCCGATGCCGAGCCGGTGTTTAAAAACATCCATGCGCTGGGCGAGATCCCGGTGCAGGCCATCGACCGTCCGGTGGTGCAACCGAAACTGATCGAGCGTCCCCGCCTGGCAGGCTTTCTTGCCGATGAAATCAAGGCCGGGCGGGTCGCGGTGGAAGACGCCGTTGACCGTTCAGTGGTGACCATCCGTGGCGATGAGCTGTTCGCCTCGGGCAGCGCCAGTATCGTCGACAATTTCCAGCCGCTGATGCTGCGCATCGCCGATGCCATTCGCAAGGTCAAGGGCCAGGTCCGCGTGACCGGCCACAGCGACAATCGCCCGATTGCCACCCTCAGGTTCCCATCGAACTGGGCCTTGTCCGAGGCGCGGGCCACGTCGGTGCTGCAAATCCTTTCGGCCAAGACCGGCCAGCCCGAGCGCTTCAGCGCCGAAGGCCGTAGTGACACCGAGCCGTTGGCCTCGAACGCTACGACCGAGGGCCGCGCACGCAATCGTCGGGTCGAAATCACAGTGTTGGCGGAGGGGGTCGAGTGAAGGCGTTTTTCAGTTTTATGACCCGCTGGGTCATTCCGTTGCTGGGGCTGATCGCCCTGAGTCTGATCATCTGGTTTGTCGGGCCGCTGCTTGAACTCCTGGTGCCCGAAGGCCGGCGCTGGGCGCTGATCATTCTGGTATTCGCGGTGTGGATCGCCTATCGAGTGTTTCGCATCATCCAGGCCCGCCGTCAGGCCGCCGAAGTCATGCGCAGCCTAGCGGCGCAAACCCCGCCAGACCCGACCAGCATCGCTACGGCCGAAGAGCTCGAAACCCTGCGTCAACGTATGGACGAAGCCCTGACGCTGTTGAAGAAAGCCAAGCTGGGCGGCGACGAGCGACGCAATCTCTACGAATTGCCGTGGTACGTGATCATCGGCCCGCCGGGTTCGGGCAAGACCACGGCGCTGGTCAACTCCGGTCTGCATTTTCCGTTGGCCGCACAGTTGGGCGCCGGTGCGGTGCGCGGCGTCGGCGGTACGCGCAATTGTGATTGGTGGTTTACCGACCAGGCCGTGATGCTCGACACCGCAGGCCGCTACACCACTCAGGACAGCGACGCGACGGTCGACAAGGCCGCCTGGCTGGGCTTTCTGGGTCTGTTGAAAAAACAGCGGGCCCGTCGCCCGATCGACGGTGCATTTATCGCCATCAGCCTCTCCGACCTTTTGCTGGGCAGCGACGCCGAACGCGCCGCCCATGCCGCTGCGATACGCCTGCGCATTCAGGAGTTGTACACCCAACTGGGCGTGCGCTTCCCGATCTACCTGATGCTGACCAAGCTCGATCTGGTGCCTGGGTTCATGGAGTATTTCGACACCCTGAGCAAGGAAGAGCGAGCCCAGGTCTGGGGCATGACCTTCGCTCTGGATGACGGCAAAAGCAATGACAGCCCGCTGGCCCATCTGCAAAGCGAATTCGCCGGTCTGGAACAACGCCTGAACGATCGGCTGGTGGAGCGCTTGCAGCAGGAGCGCGACCCGGCGCGACGCGATCTGATCTACGGTTTTCCACAGCAGTTCGGCGCGTTGAAGGATTGCCTGCAAAGCTTCCTTGAGGGCGTGTTCAAACCCAATGCCTTTGAAGAGCGGGTGCTGTTGCGCGGGGTGTATTTCACCAGCGGCACCCAGGAAGGCAGTCCGATTGACCGGCTGATCGGCTCTATGGCCCAGAGCATGAACCTGGACCGCCAGCACCTGGCGCGCCAGACCGGCACCGGGCGCAGTTACTTCATCGAAAAACTCTTCACCGCCGTGGCCTTTGCCGAGCGTGGGCTGGTGGGGGTCAACCCGAAAGTCGAACGTCGACGCAAGTGGATCGCCCAGGGCGTGCTGGCCTCGACCGTAGCCTTGGTGCTGGTGGTCGGGACCTTGTGGTGGGTCAGCTACCGCGCCAATCAGGCGTATATCGCGCAAGTCGATCAGAAAGTCGTGCCCCTGGGCCAGGCCGTGCAGAACCTCAGCCCGGCCCAGCGGGACGTGCTCGCCGTGTTGCCCTTGCTCAACGCAGTGAAGCACTTGGCCGATGATGCGCCGAACTGGGCCGAAGGCCTGGGTCTGTATCAGGGCGACATGCTTGAAGCCGAGTCCGGCAGTGTCTATCGCAAGCTGTTGATCGCGGTCTTCGCGCCGCGCTTGCTCACGCGTATCGAGGAGCAACTGCACGGCGGCGGCAATTCGGACTTCCTTTACGAAGGCTTGAAGGCCTACCTGATGCTCGCCGACAGCGAACATTACGATGCTGACTTCATTAAGGCGTGGATCGCCCTGGACTGGGACCGCAGCCTGCCGCGCGACTTGCCGGCCGAGCAGCGCGTAGCCCTCGGGGAGCACTTGCAGGCGCTGTTCGAGCGCCATCCGCCTACCGCACGTCTCGACCCACGCCTGATCGACGATTTGCGCCGGCAGTTGCAACAACTGCCGGTGGCCCAGCGTGTCTACGACCGGATCAAACGGCAGCAACTGCCGGACGGCATCCCGGACTTTCGTCTCAACGAAGCGGCCGGGCGCGATGCTGCGCTGGTGTTCAGCCGCAAGAGCGGCAAGCCGCTGGGCGACCCCTTGAGTGGCTTCTTCACGGCCAAGGGTTACCGCCAAGGGTTTTTGCTCACCAGCCTGAACCAGACCGGCACCTTGGCCGAGGAGCAGTGGGTGCTCGGTCATGACCAGGCTGAGCAACAGAACGTCGCCAGCCTGGCCGCCGATGTGCGTCGCCTGTATTTCCAGGATTACCAGCGCCAGTGGGACGCCTTGCTGGCTGATATCGACTTCGTGCCGATCACCAGCGTGGCCCAGGCCGCCGATGTGCTGCGGGTGATTTCCGGGCCGACTTCGCCGTTGAAGAAACTGCTGGTGGCGGTGGCGAAGGAAACTGACCTGCAACAGGAAGAACGCCTGCTGGCCGCCAAGGGCGCGCCAGTGGAGGGCGGGGTCGACAAGCTCAAAGAGCGCCTGGGCACCTTGCTCGGCCAGGAGCAGGCGACGCAAAACGCACCTGAGGCCAGTGACGATCCAGTCACCGCGCATTTTGCCGAACTCAACCGCATCGTCAGCAAGAACGAAGGCGAGCCGGCAGCCATCGACGGCCTGCTGGCGGACATGAACGCCCTGTATGTGCAGGTCAGCGCGATGGTCGGTGCCAGCGGCGACGCCTTGCTTGGCGAAGCCAAGAACCAGGCCGCAGCGGCGGCGACGCGGGTCAGCCTCAACGCCGAGCGTCAACCGGCGTTGGTGCAGGGCCTGGTCAAGTCGGTGGTCAACTCCACCACCAACAGCATGATGGGTGGAGTCCGCAATCAACTGAATGCGGCCTGGACCAGCGAAGTGGTGAACATCTATCGCCAGTCCCTGGCCGGGCGTTATCCGATGTCGCCAGGCAGTGCACGGGACGCGACCCTCGACGACTTCGGTCAGTTCTTCGGCGTGGGCGGGGTGATGGACAACTACTTCCGCAAATACCTGCAGCCATACGTGGATACCTCGACCCAGGCCTGGCGCTGGCAACCGGGCGCCGCGCAGAAGCTCGGCATCGCCCCGGGCGTGCTGCAAACCTTCCAGCGGGCAGCGACCATCCGGGATGCGTTTTTCCGTTCCGGCGGCACCCAGCCGATGGTGCGCTTCGAACTCAAGCCCGTGGCCATGGATGCCACCATCACCCAGTTTTTGCTCGACCTCGACGGCCAGCAATTGAGCTACGACCATGGACCGAGCCGTCCGACCGCCATGCAATGGCCCAACCCCGGCAGCATCGGTGTGGTGCGGATCTCGATCATGCCGCCCACGGCCAGCGGTCGGTCCGGCATCACCCTGGACGGACCCTGGGCCTGGTTCCGCCTGCTCGAGCAATCGGACCTGACCGCCGGCAACTCGCCGGACCGCTTCAACCTGCGGCTGCGGGTCGACGGCGCCAGCGCCTCTTATGAGCTGCGGGCCAACAGCGCCTTCAACCCGTTCAAGAGCCGTGTGCTCAGCGGTTTCAGCCTGCCGGAGCGTTTATGAGCACGCCGGGCTTTTATGGAAAGTTGGCCAGTCGCGGGGATTTTGTCAGCCGTGGCTTGCCGCAGAGTTTTATCGGCCCCTGGGATTCATGGCTGGCGGCGGGTTTGCTCGCCAGCCAGAGCCTTGGCGACCGTTGGCTGAATGCCTATCTGGTCAGTCCGCTGTGGCGCTTTATGGTCGCGCCCGGTGTGTGTGGGCCGCAGGCCGCCGTGGGGGTGGTGATGCCGAGCATTGACAGGGTTGGCCGGTATTTTCCGCTGACCGTTGCGGTGCTGCTGGATCACGGCGCTGATCCGGCGTCGGTGATCGGCGGTTCGGATGCCTGGTTTGAACAGGTTGAGCAACTGATGTTGAGCACGTTGAGTGTGGAGGCGAACTTCGAAGCCTTCGGTGCAGAGCTGGAGACGCTGGGCAGTCCGACCTGCCTGCGACGCACTCAAAGCAGCCGCTTTGCCGGCCTGCAGCGCTTTGATGCCACCGATCCGCAGGCGCGCATGACGGCCCTCGCCGAGTCGGCGTGCGAAGGCGCAAGCCTGTGGTGGGGCCAGGGCTCGGAGCGCATCGCTCCCGGTTTGATGCGGTGCCAGGGACTGCCGGCCGCCGCTGATTTTGCGCAATTTTTGCTCGGCCAAGAAGGTGTTGTGTAGATGCGTCCAAGCGTTGGAAAGTCGTTCAAGTCTGCAAGCAAGAGCCATGTCGGCATGGTCCGCCAGGTTAACGAAGACGCTTGCCTGGACCTGCCGCAACAAGGCCTGTGGGTGGTCGCCGATGGTATGGGCGGGCACGCGGCGGGCGACTACGTCAGCAGTCTGATTGTCGACAGTCTGCGTAGCATTGCTGTGGGCCGTTCGCTGGATGAATACGTCGCGGCGTTGAAAACCGACCTGCTGCGGGTCAACGCCGCCGTGCGTGAAGAAACCGCCAACCGCGGCGTGACCATGATGGGCAGCACGGTGGTGGTGCTGGCGGCGCGTGACTTGCGCGGGGTGTGTCTGTGGGCGGGTGACAGCCGCTTGTATCGCCTGCGTGACGGCCGGCTCAAACGCATCTCGCGGGACCACAGTTACGTCCAGGATCTGCAGGACAGCGGCCTGCTCAGTGAAGCCGAAGCCCGGGTGCACCCGCGGTCCAATATTGTCACCCGCGCTATCGGGGTCCAGGCACAGCTGGAGCTGGCGATGGTCGAGTTGCTGTTGAAGCCTGGCGACAGTTACCTGTTGTGCAGCGACGGGCTGAACAAAACCGTTGAAGATCATGAGATCCGCGAGGTGCTGGGCCACGACGAACCTGGGGAAATCGCCAGCAGCCTGGTGTCCCTGGGCCTGATGCGCGGCGCGCCGGACAACATCACCGTCATCGTCGTGAAGGTGCCTGCATGAACCTCACTGCGAACATGCTGATCCCGGGCTACGACATCGACGGTGAAATAGGCGAAGGCGCCATGGCCAGTGTTTACCTGGCGACCCAGCGCTCGCTGGAGCGCAAGGTGGCGTTGAAGGTCATGGCCGCCGCGCTGGCAGCCGACCCGAGTTTCTGCGAGCGCTTCCTGCGCGAAGGCAAAACTCTGGCGCGCCTGTCTCACCCGCATACGGTCACCATCCATGACATCGGCAATGTCGGTGAACTGTATTACATGGCCATGGAATACCTGCCCAACGGCACGCTCAAGGAGCGCATTGCCGCCGGCCTGACGCCGGAGCAGGGCCTGATCTACATCCGCCAGATCGCCTCGGCCCTGGGTTATGCCCATGGGCTGGGGCTGGTTCATCGCGACGTCAAACCGGCGAACATTCTGTTCCGCGCCGATGGCACAGCGGTGCTCTCGGACTTCGGCATCGCCAAGTCGCTGGACGACCGCACCCAGTTCACCCAAGCGGGTTTCGCCGTCGGCACGCCCAGCTACATGAGCCCGGAACAGGCGCGTGGCCAGGACATTGACGGCCGGGCCGATCTTTATGCCCTGGGCGTGGTGCTCTACGAAATCCTCGTCGGCAAACTGCCGTATACCGGCAACGACGCGCTCTCCACGGCCCTGGCGCATTTGACCGAACCGCTGCCGGAGCTGCCGGTGCACCACGGTCGTTATCAAGAGGTGCTGCGCAAGCTGTTGGCCAAGGATCCGGCCGAGCGTTTCCCGGATGCAAAGGCGTTGTTGCAGGCGCTGGATAATCTGCCCAGGGAATCGGTTGAAGCGACCACAATCCGGCCGTTGCCCCTTCCGGTGAGCAATGACCTGGCGGGGCTGACGCCGGTGTCTATCGACATTCCGACCAGCCCCGCACAGCCACAACCTCAAGCCAAGCCTGTTGCGCCGACGGTGAAGCCGACGCCGCAGTCCACAGTCTCGGAGCAGCGCAAGGGGCCGGTGTTCGCGCTTGCCGCTGTTGCGGTAGCCGTGGTGCTGGCCTTGGGCGGCGCGGGTTATTGGTGGCTGTCCGGTGACGTCGAAGCGGACGCCAAGGCGCCGGTGGCTTCATTGCCTCCAGTCAAAACACCGCCGTCAGCCGTTGCGCCACCGGTGAACCCCCCTGTGGCGACAGAAGTCGATAATGGTCAGCGTCCGCTGCTGATGGCCGGCAAAAAAACCTTGTTCCAGCGGGTGCTCAGCAAGCCGGGAGCGAAACTCGCCAGTGAACCGGGGGCTACACCTGACAAGGCCTTGCCGGCATTTTCCGTGCTGTACGTCTATCAGCGCCAAGAGGTGGCCGGCAGTCCGTGGCTGCGTGTCGGCGCCGCTACCGACGGGCGCAGTGACGGTTGGTTGGCAGCCGAGCAAGTCAGCGACTGGAAGCAAAGCCTGGTGCTCAAGTTCACCGAACGCTCCGGCCGTGCGCCGGTGATGTTCCTGCGTCAGCCCGGCGAGGTGGAGCGGCTGCTGGCCGATCCGTCGGCTGCAAAAAACCTGTTGCTCAAGGCCCAGCAGAACCGTGAAGACAATCAGCAGGTGCTGGCCCTGGAACCGGCCGCCAGCGCGGTGCCGCAGAATCAGTTTTATCTGTTGCCGATCTTTGATTCGCGCGAGAGCTTCGATGAAAACGGCCAGCCGGTGCAGTTGCTGAACGTGGCGTCCATCGACCCCGGTAATGCGCCGAAGGCCACTGTCGGCAACACTCCGATCAGCGCCGCCAATGCCGATGCATTTCGCACCGCCGTGGTGTTGGTCGTCGACACCACGGTGTCCATGCAACCCTACATCGATCAAGTCCGCGATGTGGTGCACCAACTGCAAACCCGCATCGCCGAGCGGGGCGAGCTGGACAGTGTCAGTTTCGGCCTGGTGGGATTTCGCAGCAGCACCCAGAAAACCCCGGGCCTGGAATACGTCGCCAAAACCTTGATCACCCTGGACCAGGGCCGCGACCCTCAGCGCTTCATGGACCTGGCGCGGCAGGTCAAGGCGTCCACGGTCTCGAGCCATTCGTTCAATGAAGATGCCTTTGCCGGCGTGATGGAAGCGGTCGAGGGCATGGACTGGTCCGGTTATGGCGGACGCTTGATTCTGTTGGTCACCGATGCCGGCGCCTTGCGCAAGAACGACCCGTATGCCGCCACGCAAATGAACGAGGCCGAAGTGCGTCAGGCCGCATTGGGCAAACAAATCAAAATCTACGCCTTGCACCTGCTCAGCGATGCCGGCAAGAAAACCCATGGCGGTGCGCAAAGCCAGTATCGCACCCTGACCGCCGACGCCAACCCGCAGATCGGCGATCTGTACATCCCGGTGCCGGGCGCCGATGTGCGCAAGTTCGGTGAGCGGGTGGACGAGATCGGTTCGGTGTTTGCCGACCTGGTGCATCAGGTGCGCAGCAACACGTCGCAAACCGTGCCGCTGCTGAGCGCTGCGCCGAGCCTGGCCGACAAATCGGCGGCCGTCGGCTACGCGATGCACATGGACTTCCTGGGGCGAAAAGCCGCCAGCCAGGCACCGCAACTGGTCAGCGCCTGGACCGCCGACCGCGACCTGACCAACCCGGCCCTGCCGGCGTTCCAGGTGTGCGTGATGCTGACCAAGCTGCAGCTCAACGACTTGCAGCAATCGTTGAAACTGATCGTCGACGCCGCCCGCAAGACCCAGACCTCACCGAAGAATTTCTTCCAGGAAATCGCCAGTGCCAGTGCCTACATGAGCCGCGATCCCTCGGCCTTGCGCAAGGGCGGCAATCTGGCCGATGGCGGGGTTTTGGGGGAGTACCTGGAAGGACTGCCTTATCGCAGCAAGTCGCTGAACATGACCCAGGATTTGTGGCTTTCGCTGAGCGTGGCCGAGCAGGAGGACTTTATCGACGAGCTGGACTCGAAAATCCGTCTCTACGAAACCTTCCACAACGACCTGGCCAACTGGGTGCGTTTCGGCGATGCCGAACCGGGTGATGCCTTGTACCGCGTTCCATTGTCGACGCTGCCGTGATGCTGAACATGAACGCAGTGCACAAAAGCCGGGGCGCCGGCAGCCAGCGCTACAGCCTGGTGATTCCACGGCTGCAACTGCGTGCCGGTGAGCAACTGGCGGTGGTCGGTCCCAGTGGCTGCGGCAAAAGCACGTTGCTCGATTTGCTGGCGCTGGTGCTGGCGCCGGATCAGGCCGGGCAGTTTGATTTTGCGTCTGGCCAAACCACGACGGACATTGCCGGGCTGTGGCGCGCAGATGCGCAAAGTGCCTTGGCGAACCTGCGCAGCCGGCACTTGGGCTACGTGTTGCAAACCGGTGGCTTGCTGGATTTTCTGGACGTGCGCGGCAACATCGACCTGTCGCGCCAACTGCTCGGCTTGAAAGACGACGGCAGCGTGGATCGCCTGGCCGGGGCGTTGGATGTCACCGATCAACTGGGCAAAAGACCGTGCGACTTGTCCGTCGGCCAACGGCAACGGGTGAGTTGTGCCCGCGCCCTGGCCCATGGGCCGCGCCTGCTGTTGGCCGATGAACCGACCGCTGCCCTCGATCCGCTGAACGCGGAACGCGTGATGCAGTTACTGGTGACCCAGGCTCGTGAACACGGCGTGTGCTGCGTCGTTGCCACCCACGATGAGTCACTGGCCCGCGCCAGCGGTTTGCAGGTGCGACGCATCAGTTGTCATCGCGACGTCGATGGCGGTGTCACCGCCACCCTTGGGGAGGCCTGCTGATGCGCGGCGTGCTGATGGCTTCCCTGGCCTGGCAGGATTACCGCAACAATGCGTGGCTGTCGGCCTGTTCGGTACTGGCGCTGGTGGCGGTGGTTGCGCCGCTGCTGGTGCTGTTCGGCTTGAAATTTGGCCTGGTCAGCAGTTTGACCGAGCGCTTGGAAAACGACCCGGCCACCCGAGAAATCATTCCCTTGGGCGGCGGCCGGTTCAGTGCCGCGTTTATCGAACAGTTGAGCCGGCGCAGTGACGTGGCTTTCGCCTTGCCACGTACCCGGCAGATTGCCGCGACAGCGGATCTGACTGCTGGCGCTTCGACGGTGACTGTGGAAATGATCCCCACCGCCGCCAACGATCCGTTGCTTGGCAGTCTGCCGATGCCCCAAGGGCTGGATCAGGTGCTGCTGAGCCAGACCGCCGCCGAAAAACTCGGGATCAAGGCCGGTGATTGGCTGGAGGCGGGTTTCGGTCGGCAGGTGGCCGGTCGTGGCGAGGCGCAGCGCACTCGCGTTCAGGTGCTGCAGGTTCTGCCGCTGGAAGCCTTCGCCAGGGACGGATTGTTCGCGCCATTGACGTTACTGGAAGCGGCTGAAGATTACCGGGATGGCCGCGCCGTGCCTGCGTTCGGTTGGCCAGGTGATGCGGTGGGCGCGATGGAGCAGCGGGTGTATCCGGCGTTTCGCCTGTACGCCCGCAGCCTCCAGGATGTCGAGCCGCTGCGCCAGTACTTCGCTGCGCAGAATCTGCTGGTCTCGACCCAGGCCCAGGCCATCGCCCAAGTGCAATCGCTGAGCCGCAACCTGTCGATCGTGTTCTGGATCATCGCCGGATTGGCCTTGGCGGGAGCGTTCGCGGCGATTTTTGCCGGGGCGCTGGCGGCGGTCGAGCGCAAGCGTCGAGAGTTATCGGTGTTGCGTCTGCTGGGGTTTTCCACGGCAGCGTTGTTGTTGTTTGTGGTGATACAGGCCCTGTACAGCGCCGGCTTTGCCGCCCTGTTGAGCGCCGGGTTGTATGGCCTGGCGCAATCGGGCCTGAACCATTTATTTGTGCAGATGCCGGGTGAGTACGCCAGTCATCTGCTGGCGCGTCACTACGCGTTGGCCCTGGCGGCAGTGTTCGGCGTCAGCGCCGTGGCGGCGGTCTGTGGTGGCTGGCGAGTGGCGCGTATCCAGGCGTGTGAAGGAATCCGAGATGTATAAGTTACTGGGCGCCGCCATGGCGCTGAGCCTGGCCGGCATGGTCTGGGCTGATGAAGGCACCGACAAACTGGACAACCCCAAGCCGTTGCCCGATGACGTCAGCCTGCCGCTGCCGTGCGAAGGGCAGATGGTGTTCCGTTACGTCTACATCCTGGCCCAGGGCAGTCTGGACGACCGCGAGATCAGCCTCGGTTACCCGTTCAGCGAAGGCGAGGCCGGTTATCAGCAGTCGTTCATTTCCGGTTATCGCCGGGACTTCATCAATGGCCAGTTCACCCTCAAAGATCTGCCCAAGGACTGGAGCAAGAGCATCACTCCGTTGATGCCCAAGACCGACGCCAACACTCCGCTCAAACCGATGTTCTATTTCATCGGCAAATACGAAGTCACCGCCCGCCAATACGCGCAGGTCATGGCCCAGGCGCAATCGTTGGCCAGCGGCGAGCCGGCGCCGGCCTGCGAGGCACTGCAAGCGCAGGCGCCGCAAGGCATGGCCGGGCGTTTGCCCAAGGTGAAGCTGTCGCGATTCGAGGCCGAACGCTTTTCGGCGGTGTACAGCGCCTGGCTGATGAAATACCACAAGGACCTGCTGCCGGTGAGCGGTCGCGGCACCTCGGCAGAAGAGGGCGGGTTGGGTTTTGTGCGCTTGCCGACCGAGGTCGAATGGGAGTTTGCTGCCCGTGGCGGGCAGGGCGTCAGCCGTCAGGACCTGGAAGGGCGTCTGTTTCCCCGGCGCCTGGACGGCAGCGAAAGCGATGGGCCGCTGGCCGATTGGGCGGTCTTCAATCAGGTCGCTGGCGGCACCGGTCAGGCCGCGCGCTTGATGCCGATCGGTACCAAACTGCCAAACCCCATCGGTCTGTTCGACGTGATCGGCAACGCCGCCGAGATGGTCCAGGAGTCCTTCCAGCTGGTGCATGCCGGACGCCGCCAGGGCACCTACGGCGGCTTCGTGGTCAAGGGCGGAAATTACCTGGAAGGCGAGGGCACCTTGTTCACCGGGATGCGCCGCGAGTACTCGCTGTTCGCCGCCGACGGCACCGAACAAAACAACGAAACCACCGGGTTCCGGGTCGCGATTGGTGCGTTGTCGGCGCCCCGTTCGCGCTACAAGGAGCTGTTTGCCCAATGGCAGAAAGAAGGTCGACTGGCTTCGCTGACCGATGCCATCGACGACGCCCAGGACCCGACCAAACGCCTGGACAGCATCATTGCCGCCAGCGTCGATCCACGTCTGCAAGCCGAGTTGGGGCTGGTCAACGAAGAGCTCAAGCGTAATGTCTCGCTGATCGCCCAACAGCGCGAGGAAGCGGCCGGCAACCTGATCCAGTCGGCGGCCCTGGTGGCCGAGACCATCAACAACTACAACATTCGCCTGACCAATTTGCATAAGAGTCGCCAGCAGGCCGTGGACGCCAAGGACGAGGCCAGCGCCAAGCTGTTCGCCATGGCTATCGACAACGGCCGCAGCGCGCTGGACGGCGCGGTGGCGATCTACATCGACAACCTGGCGACTGGCACGCGCTACACCGATGCCGTGATCCAGGCGCAGTTTCAACGCATCAAGGAAGAGTTGGAGCGCAAGCCGGTACTGGGCAAGAGCCTGGTGACGCGCGCGACGTTGTTCGTTCGCCATGTCGGTGATTATCGTCAGCAACGACGAGCCGACCCGGCGGCGATATTGAAGGAACTGCTCGCATTGAACGTTCAGCGGTCTTGATCGTTCGTTGTACAGCGAGCCTGGAAGGGACTCAGGCGGCGGTGGGCCGTGCTGAGCTGGTCAAACTTAAACGAGAACACAACTATGCTTTCCTCCCGTAAACCTTTTGCTTCGGTTTCCAAGCGTCATCTGCTGCTGGTCGCCGTCGGCTTCAGCACCGTACTGACCGGCTGCGCCACGTCGCCGACCTCCAAGGTCGCCTCGAGCACCAAGGTCGAGTACTACCCCAACTGCTACGAGCCGGTGCAGCACCTGCGTGCCACCGATTCGAACATGACCAAGTCGGTGGTTACCGGTGCGGCTGTCGGCGCTGTCGGCGGGGCACTGTTGGGCGCCCTGACCGATTCCGAGAACCGTGGCCGCAACGCCGCCATCGGTGCAGCGGGCGGTGCCCTGGCGGGCGGCGCGGTCGGTTACTACAACGAGCGTCAGAAGCAGATCGCCGATGACAACCAGCGCATCGCGTCCTACGCCTCCGACGTCAACAAAAGCGCCGCCGACATCGACCGCAGCACCGCGTACGCCAAGGCTTCGCAACAGTGCTACCAGAGCGCGTTCACCAAACTGGTCGCCGACCGCAAGGCCAAGACCGTCAACGACACCGAGGGCCGCAAGCGCCTGGCAGAAATCGTCGCCGGCCTCAAAGAGTCCAACGACCTGATCGTCGCGGTGAACGGTAAAGCCAGCGAAGACCTGAACAACTACACCCAGGCCTACGAAAAAGACCTGCAGCAAGTCGGCGTGCAGCGCACCGACGTGGTCACCGTGGCGACCGCCGAAACCACGCCGGTCGTGACCCCGACCAAGAGCAAGAAAGCGGTGAAACCGGCGAAAAAACCGGTACTGCCAACCGTGCCGAAAGAAGCGGTCACTACCGAGAAAACCCTGCAGACCGCACAAGCCAAACAGGCCGAAAGCAAGCAAGTCGCCAGCGCAGGCACCACTCAGGTCAACAGCATGTGCAAGAACCCGGACCTGGGCGACTGGGCACCGGTACCTTGCCCGAATGTTTGATTGAGTTTTTGTAGGGCTTTGAGCATTCCCACGCTTTGCGTGGGAATGCTCTGCACTGGCTACGCCTTGGCGCCATGCGCCGCCATCTCCTGCGCTTGCAAATGATCTAGCGCTCGCTTCACCAGCAACTGCGGGTTATCCGCCATTCCGCTCAATGCCAATTTACATCCCTGCCAGCCTCCATAGGGGATGCCGAGTTGGAGCAAGCGCAAACTACCCGGCACGCTTACAAGCGAACAAAAGAATGAATGTCGGACGCCGCCAGAAAGTACGTCAGAGTTTTCCGCGTTTCAGAATGTTGCGTCAGCAATGTGCGAAGGGCTTTCGATACTTTTGTAAGAAGTTTGAGGCGAACAGCATATGTATCTGGAGAGAAATGGATGAAATACAAGGTGCCATCATTTTGACGGCGCCTTGTATTGCTTATTGTCAGTCACTGCTATGTCCATAGATGACTGTAACTTTTCGGAAACCTCCTACATTTTTCATTTTTTATTTTTGTCATGCTGGTTTCCGCTTCAGAACGTGAATGTTCAGCGGTTATTGCCGGGTTTTATAAACCGCTCTGGCTCAATGGTTACGGGGGCGGTGCGTCGAGATGGGAGGGTTAAAACCGACGTCAGGGAATCCCCTGTCACATATAGGGAAACCTCCTACGAGCAACAGAGACGACGCTGTCTTGTTGTTAGATTGGATGCTTGCTAATGGCCATCATTGTGATTAGGATGCGCGCACTTTAAAGAGCGCGAACTCAATTGGATGAGACTCATCGCAGCTCTTTGATACTGTCCGGCGCCATTGCAACTGCAATAGTCGTATGACCGTTATCCTAATTAAAGGCCATGGATGTCCTACTCAAGCAAACTTTCCGCTCATTACCTTGAACTCGCAAAAGCCTCTGTTTCCCAAGAGAATTTCGCGGGCGAGGATGTTCGCTTTTCAAGCGAATACGAGGCATTGGAAAGCGAGCTGGCCAAAGCTCAGTCCATGCACGAAAGTGGTCAGATCGACTGGCTGAAAATCCGCGAAAACAGCGAAAACCTGCTGCGCACTCAATCCAAGGATTTGCGTGTCGGCGCCTGGCTGACCTGGGCGTTGTACCAGCGTGAATCTTTCCAGGGGCTGCTGGCCGGTCTCGGTTTGTTGCACCATCTTTGTGAAAACCATTGGGCCGAGGTTCACCCGAACAAGGCCCGCACCCGCTCCGCCGCCATCAGCTGGTTGGTGCCGCGTCTTGAACAGGTGCTGAACGAAAACGTTGCGATCAAAGAGCAGCTGCCGCTGTTCCGCCGGCTGGTCGAGCATCTGGAAGGCCTCGACGCTGCGTGCACCGAGCACTTGGGCGATGACGCGCCATTGCTGCTGCCGATCTCCCGCCGCTTGAAAAACATGGTTCAGCGCGCCGCCGACAACCAGCCGGAGCCCGGTGTGGTGGGCGCCGCAGTGGCTCAGGTCAAGCAGGCTGCGACTCAGCTGTTCACCCCCGGCGCGCCGATCGACAACGAGAAAGAAGCCCACAAGGCCCTGCGCGCCCAGCAGGAAAGCGCCCGTCCGTTGTGCGCCTGGTGGCTCAAGCAGAAAGCCACCGACCTGCGCGCCCTGCGCCTCAATCGTACGCTGCTGTGGCTGCCCATCGACGCGGTGCCCGAGCGCAATGCCGAACAGATCACCGTCCTGCGTGGTGTGCCGGCAGACAAACTCAAGTCTTATCAGGAGCGCTTCGACCAAGGGAAATACGCTGATCTGCTGGTAGAGCTGGAGGCGAGCCTGGCGAAGGCGCCGTTCTGGTTCGATGGTCAGCGCATGGTCTGGGAATGCCTTCAGGGGCTGAACGCCGAGATGGCAATGCGCGAAGTGGAAATCCACTTCGCACTTTTGGTTCAGCGCCTGCCCGGCATCATCGAGTTGCGCTTCCACGACGGCGCGCCGTTCGCCGACCCGGCCACCCGCGCCTGGATCAGTGCCCACGTCATGCCGCACCTGCAAAGCGCCAGTGCGCCGCGCAAGGTCGAAGTCGCCGATAGCCAGCCGGCCTGGGAACTGGCCCTGGAAGAAGTCATGCCGATTCTGCGCAAGGACGGCCTCAAGGCCGCCGTGCAGATCCTCAAGCAGGGCCTGCAAAGCGCCCACGGCGGGCGGGTTCGGTTCTTCTGGCAGTTCGCCCTCGCGCGGCTGTGCTTCATGGCCAAGAAATACGAACTGGCCAAGACCCAACTCGAAACCCTCGACCAAACATTACAGGACTCAGGCCTGCACGCCTGGGAGCCCGATCTTGCGCTGGAAGTGCTGCACCTGCTGCATAGCTGCTGCGAGTTGTTACCGCAGAACCATGCAGTGCGTGAACGCAAGGAAGAGATTTATCGCAGGCTGTGCCACCTCGATCTCGAAGTGGTACTCGAATAGGCCCCAGGGCCACAACCGCAAGGAGAAAAGCCATGGCCAAAGAAGGCTCGGTAGCCCCCAAGGAACGCATCAACGTCACTTTCAAACCCGCCACCGGCGGTGCTCAGGAAGAGATTGAACTGCCGCTGAAACTACTGGCAATCGGTGACTACACCCACCGCAAGGACGAACGCAAAGTCGAAGATCGCAAGCCGATCAGCATCGACAAGATGACCTTCGACGAAGTGCTGGCCAAGCAAGAGCTGACCCTGACCCTGAGCGTGCCGAACCGTCTGCAGGAAGATGGCGAAGCCGACGAGCTGGCCGTGCAACTGCGTGTCAACTCGATGAAGGACTTCAACCCGGCCTCGCTGGTCGAGCAAGTGCCCGAGCTGAAAAAACTGATGGAGCTGCGCGACGCGCTGGTGGCCCTCAAAGGCCCGCTGGGTAACGCGCCTGCGTTCCGCAAAGCCATCGAAGGCGTGCTCGCCGACGACGAATCCCGCGGTCGTGTACTGGGTGAGCTGGGCCTGAACGCCGCAGCCCCGGACGCCTGAGCCCCTATCAGCCAAGGAAGCCAACACAATGAGCACTAGCGCAGCACAGCAAAAGAGCAACGAGAACGGCGAATACAGCATTCTCGACAGCATCATCGCCGAAACCCGCCTGACCCCGGACGACGAAGCCTACGACATCGCCAAACGCGGTGTGTCGGCGTTCATCGAAGAGCTGCTCAAGCCGCAGAACAACGGTGAGCCGGTCAAGAAGGCCATGGTCGACCGCATGATCGCCGAGATCGATGCCAAGCTCAGCCGTCAGATGGACGAAATCCTGCACCACCCGGACTTCCAGTCCCTGGAATCGTCGTGGCGTGGCCTGCAGTTGCTGGTCGATCGCACCAACTTCCGCGAAAACATCAAGATCGAAATCCTAAACGTCTCCAAGGACGACTTGCTGGACGACTTCGAAGATTCGCCGGAAGTGATGCAGTCGGGCCTGTACAAGCACATCTACACCGCTGAATACGGTCAGTTCGGTGGTCAGCCGGTTGGCGCGATCATCGCCAACTACTACATGTCCCCAAGCTCGCCGGACGTGAAACTGATGCAGTACGTGTCCAGCGTAGCCTGCATGTCCCACGCGCCGTTCATCGCGGCTGCCGGCCCGAAATTCTTCGGCCTGGAAAGCTTCACCGGCCTGCCGGACCTGAAAGATCTGAAAGATCACTTCGAAGGCCCGCAATTCGCCAAATGGCAGAGCTTCCGTCAGTCGGAAGACTCCCGTTACGTTGGCCTGACCGTGCCGCGTTTCCTGCTGCGTAACCCGTACGACCCGGAAGAAAACCCGGTCAAGTCGTTCGTGTACAAAGAAACCGTCGCCAACAGCCACGAGCACTACCTGTGGGGCAACACGGCCTACGCGTTCGGCACCAAGCTGACCGACAGCTTCGCCAAATTCCGCTGGTGCCCGAACATCATCGGCCCACAGAGCGGTGGCGCGGTTGAAGACCTGCCGTTGCACCACTTCGAAAGCATGGGCGAAATCGAAACCAAGATTCCTACCGAGGTATTGGTTAGCGACCGTCGTGAATACGAACTGGCCGAGGAAGGTTTCATCTCCCTGACCATGCGCAAAGGCTCCGACAACGCGGCGTTCTTCTCCGCCAGCTCGGTGCAGAAGCCGAAGTTCTTCGGCATCAGCGCTGAAGGCAAGGCTGCAGAGCTGAACTACAAGCTCGGCACCCAACTGCCGTACATGATGATCGTCAACCGCCTGGCTCACTACTTGAAAGTGCTGCAGCGTGAGCAACTCGGTTCGTGGAAAGAACGTACCGACCTCGAGCTGGAGCTCAACAAGTGGATCCGCCAGTACGTGGCCGACCAGGAAAACCCGAGCGCCGAAGTCCGTGGCCGTCGTCCACTGCGCGCAGCCCAAATCATCGTCAGCGATGTTGAAGGCGAGCCGGGCTGGTACCGCGTCAGCCTGAACGTGCGCCCGCACTTCAAGTACATGGGTGCCGATTTCACCCTGTCGCTGGTTGGCAAGCTGGACAAAGAGTAAACGGAGCGACTCATGACTGGATACGGCAGCCTTTTCGAACGCCTGGGTGGCGACGCGGACAAACGCGTCGGCTGGAGCCGCGAGGTTTCCGCCATGGCGTCGGTGGCTGCCCATCTGGCCAAGATGCTCAGCACCCGTGCGGGCAGTGTGCAAACGCTGTCCGATTACGGGCTACCCGATCTCAATGACATGCGCCTGAGCCTGCACGACTCCCTGAGTCAGGCCCGCCTGGCCATCGAAAGCTTCATCGAAGCCTACGAACCGCGCCTGAGCAACGTGCGTGTCATCTCCCTGCCGCGTGACAACGATCAGCTTCGCCTGTCCTTCAGCATCGAAGGCCTGCTGGAAGTTGATGGTTTCAAGCGCCAGGTCAGTTTCGCCGCGCGCCTGGATGGCAGCGGTCAAGTAAAGGTCAACTAAGGAGATTCGAATGTCCGGCAAACCCGCAGCACGCGTATCCGACCCCACCGCTTGCCCGCTCCCCGGCCACGGCACCAACCCGATCGCCGCCGGCTCCGGCGACGTGTTCTTCGACAGCCTCGCGGCCGCCCGCCAAGGCGATGCCTCGGCGTGTGGTGGTGCGATGTCGGGCGGGTTGGCGACGACGGTTTTGATCAATGGGAAACCGGCCGCCACGGTGGATTCCGTCGGGACACATGGCAACAAGGTTACGGCCGGGTCCGGGACGGTGATTATCGGGAACTCGCATACGCCGGCGCCGTTTGTGCCGCCGTTGCCGGTGGAGATTCAGTGGCCGTTTAACGAGCACTTTGTGATCAATTGCCAAGACACCGGGAAGCCGTTGGCTGGCGTTGCGTACACGCTAAAAACCGCTTCAGGAAAGATCATCAACGGTATTACCAGTGCTGATGGAAAGACTCAGAAAATTTCTTCCGGTCAGGCTGAAGCTGTGGAGTTGGTGATTGAACAACAAACCGAAGTGATGATTGCGTAAGTATTGGATTGCTTTTTAGAAGTGAACTTTGGACTCTGGATTTTAAACTAAGGATTTTGAAATGACAGATACAGTGGTGGCATCTAGCTTGACTCCAGCGAGCAACAAAACTGGGCAGTCTACTACTGTGCGTCATTTTAAAGTGAGCGATATTCCTGCTGCGATGGATAAGATGAAATGGCCTGTGGCCGCGGCATTGATGCGTCACTGGTTTAAGGGTGAACCATGGAAGAATGCCAGTGGCGGGATGGAGAAAGAAGAAAAAGAGCGTACTAGACCAGTGCCTGATCAGTACATCGAAGAAAATATAGTCAAGATGGACTGGGTGCTTAAATTTAAGAAGCCTAGTGAAACGCGTCAAGTGTTAAAAGAGGCGTGGAATAACGAAAAAGCCATGCCTGAAATCCGCACAAAGATACTACGGGCATTCGGCAAGTCTGGGCCCGGTTGTTATCCAGTGAAGTTCAATGGTAAGGGGCGTGCAGCCGAGAAATTCGGCTATTTTAATTCGCGATCTGTTAATTTCAGTCAATTAGGTGGCGGTGAATTGGATGAGCTGCGTGGAGCATTGGCGAATTTCAACATGCGGGTTATCGCCGAAGGCGTTGTAAACGTCTTTGATAAGAAAGTCGTATTCGTCGCGGATCGCCTGGGTTACTACGTCGAAGATAACTATGATTTTAACGACGGTGACGATTTTGTCAGCCAACCTCTCGGATATTGGAATTTTGATGGTGTCGCCGGGGTTCTCGACGCTAACGCGCAAAACATGGCAATTGACCAAGAGACCGCTGGAATCGCGCGGTCATCTATATTCGGGATGAGTGAAGCATCAGAAAGACGGTTTGTGGAAGCAGCAAACAAACGATATTTCTTTATTCAGAACAAACATTTTGTGGAGTACAGAAAGCTTCACTCCAAGGGTGGGGACTTCAGGCTTTTTTCTGATATTTTTTACGAAAGTATTGCTCCTGTTTCTATTGAGCTGGTGAAAAACTAATGAGCTCAAAAAAAATAGCTTTATCACTATGTTTTTTGGTAATCGCGATCAGTATTTTTTCTGTTTCGCTGAATGGCGTGCTTGAGCGCAAGGCCAGTAGTTTTGTAGTTAGTGAATCAGGTAACTATCTAATTGAAAATGTGCCTGTTAGAGGTTTGCTCGTGCCATTCGATGATTTGGCGTACTTGCGAATTACCGACAAAAGAGATTCGAACACAGTGTTTCGATCTCCTTTGTATTCGCGCAGCACAGTGGATATGAGCTCCCACGAGGATGATGTGATTGTGGGAATTGTCTGGATCGATTTTTACAAGCGCGATCAGCATTTTGGTATCAGGGTTCCGGACTGGAAAACGCATTGGCTCAATAGTTTTATCAGCAATACCCCATATGAAATTGTTGGGGGTGATTGAGGTGAGGATCAGGGAGCTGGGAACGAAAAAGGGGACTGTCCCTAATATTCTACAAAGGGAAGTTTTTGCATGAGCGAAATTGAGGGGGTTTCGATGGGGCTGGTTGAGACCGATTGGTTTTTTATTTTAGCCAGTTTCTCTTTGCTCTTGGCATTGATCGGTCTGCGAAGCACAAGCCTCAACTCAAAGTTGTACCGAACTCTGACGTTTCTCATGTTGATGATCTTTCCAGCTATCGAAATATTAGGAGTGTATCTCCATATTTTGAGTGTGCCAGCAGCATGATAATCGCCGTACTCACATCGGCCATAAGCTCACCCGAATTCAACACCAGGCAGCTAATCCATGTCCTTTAACCACTACTACCAAAGCGAACTCACCGCACTTCGCCAGTTAGGTCGTCGTTTCGCCGAGCGTAGCCCGGCGTTGGCGCCTTTTCTCGGTCAGGCCGGGCGGGATCCGGATGTGGAGCGGTTGCTGGAGGGCTTTGCCTTTCTGACCGGTCGCTTGCGCCAGAAGCTCGACGACGAGTTGCCGGAACTCAGCCATTCCCTGATGCAGTTGCTGTGGCCGAACTACATGCGGCCGCTGCCGGCGTTCAGCATTTTGCAGTTCGACCCGTTGAAGCGTTCCGGGCCGGCGTTGATGGTCGAGCGTGATA
The DNA here is from genome assembly GCF_058802085.1 of Pseudomonas sp. GW822-FHT02G04. Lineage (NCBI taxonomy): Bacteria > Pseudomonadati > Pseudomonadota > Gammaproteobacteria > Pseudomonadales > Pseudomonadaceae > Pseudomonas > Pseudomonas sp. GW822-FHT02G04. Next base: position 162,024 of record NZ_JBXANU010000003.1, on the reverse strand, counting down.
CGCCGGTGGAGAGTGTGCCGGTCGATGATGTGCGTTGCCGTTTCCGCACGTGCTACCCGACCGAAGTGTTGCCGCTGGATCTGGCTGCGCTGAATTACTCGGTGAAGGGCGACGGTTCGCTGTTGAGCTTGCGCCTGGAGATGAGCGCAGATGGTCACCTCGGCGAGCTGGAGCTGAGCCGTCTGCGTCTGCACTTCGCCGGTGAACGCTACATCAGCCAGATGCTTTACCTGAGCCTGTTGCGCAACCTCGAAGGCATTGAGCTGATCCCGCTGGACGGTGGCGGCAAGCCCATCAACGGCGTAAGCGGTCAACCGATGGCGTTCAAGATGCCTGGCGACCGCGTGCAGCCGGTGGGTTTTGCCGAAGAAGAAGCGTTGATCCCGTATCCGCTGAACACCTTCCGTGGCTATCGCTACCTGCAGGAATATTTCGCCTTCCAGGACAAATTCCTGTTCGTTGATATCAACGGTCTGGACCTGCTCAAGGCATTGCCGGAAGACACGCTTAAGCAGATGCGTGGCCTGGAATTGCGCTTCGATATTCGCAAGAGCGGCATCATGCGGATGCGTCCGACCCTGGACAACGTGAAGCTCTACTGCACGCCAATCGTCAACCTGTTCGAGCACGATGCACTGCCGATTCGCCTCGATGGCAAACAGGACGAATACCTGCTGTTGCCGGCCGAATACGACCTGGAAAACTGCGGTGTGTTCTCGGTGGAAACCGTGACTGGCTGGAAGCCCGGCGGCCTCGGTTATCAGGAATACGTGCCGTTCGAATCCTTCGAGCACGACCCGAGTTTCGACGTGCCCACCAGCCGTCCGCATTACAGCATCCGCCAGCGTTCGTCCTTGCTGCACGATGGCCTCGACACCTACCTGAGCTTCGGCATCCGCCACACCGAAGCCCATGAAACCCTGTCGATCGAGCTGATGTGCACCAACCAGAACCTGCCGCGCAAGCTCAAGCTCGGCGATATCTGCATGGCCTGTGAAGAGACGCCGGAGTTTTTGAGCTTCCGCAACATCACCCCGGCCACCTCGAGTTTCGCTCCGCCGCTGAACCGCGACTTCCTCTGGAAGCTGATCAGCAACATGTCGCTCAACTATCTGTCGCTGGCCGACGTCAACGCGTTGAAGGTGATTCTCGAAACCTACGACCTGCCGCGCTACTACGACCAACACGCGGAAAAAGTCAGCAAACGCCTGCTGGGCGGGCTCAAGTCGATCAAGCACCAGCATGTCGACAGATTGCACCGAGGGTTGCCGGTTCGCGGGTTGCGCACCGAGCTGACCATCGACCCGGAAGGGTATATCGGCGAGGGCGACCTGTTCGTGTTCGCTTCGGTTCTTAACGAGTTTTTCGCGCTTTACGCCAGTCTCAATTCGTACCACGAGCTGCGGGTAAAAAGCACACAGGGAGAGGTGTACCAATGGACACCACGTATGGGCCTGCAGCCCCTGCTTTAAGCGGGCTGACCCGGGTAATACGCGAGTACTCGCTGTTTCAGGCCGTGCTGCTGGTGATTGACCGGCTGCGCGATGCACACCCGTACCTGAGCGAAGACGACCTGTACAACCAGCTGGAATTCCAGGCCAACCCGAGCCTGGGTTTCCCTGGCAGCGACGTCGATCGCGTGGAGTTTTTCGAAGAGCACGGGCAGATGCGCGCGCGCCTGCGTTTCAACCTGATTGGCCTGGTCGGTTCCGGTTCGCCGTTGCCTGCGTTTTACGGCGAACAGGCCTTGGGCGACAGCGAAGACGGCAACCCGACCCGTAACTTCCTCGACCTGTTTCACCATCGCCTGCAACGGCTGATGCTGCCGATCTGGCAAAAGTATCGCTACCGCGCGAGTTTCCAGAGTGGCGCGCTCGACCCGTTTTCGGCGCAGCTGTTTGCTCTGATCGGCCTCGGCGGCGAAGAGATCCGCAAGGCCCAGGAACTGAACTGGAAACGCCTGCTGCCGTACCTCGGCCTGCTCAGCTTGCGGGCGCACTCGGCGGCTCTGATCGAAGCGGTGCTGCGCTACTACTTCAAGCACGCGGAGCTGACCATCGAGCAGTGCATCGAGCGCCGCGTCGAAATCCTCGACGAGCAGCGCAATCGCCTCGGTCGCGGCAACAGCATGCTCGGCGAAGACCTGGTGCTGGGCGAACACGTACGCGACCGCAGCGGCAAATTCCGCATTCACATCCGCGAGCTCGACTGGCAACGCTTCCACGAATTCCTGCCGATCGGTTTCGGCTACCAGCCGCTGTGCGCGCTGGTGCGGTTCACCCTGCGTGACCCGCTCGACTACGACATTCGCCTGGTGCTGCGCCAGGAAGAAATCCGCGAACTTCGCATCGGTGAGCAGAACGCCTGTCGCCTGGGGTGGACCAGTTGGCTCGGCCGCGAAAAAGCGGACGGCGTGGTGACCCTGGGCAGCAAAATTCATTAAGGACAGATGACACATGATCAACGTAGACCTGCAACAACTGATCCAGGCGCTGGACGCCGAAACCCGTCGTGATCTGGAAAGTTCTGCCGAACGCTGCGTCGCCCGTGGCGGCAGCAAGATCCTCGTCGAAGACTTGCTGCTGGGCCTGCTGGAGCGTCCGCAAGGTCTGCTCGCACGGGCGTTGCAGGATGCCGAAGTGGACGCCGGCGAGCTGAGCGCCGCGCTGCAATCGCGGGTCGAGCACAGCGCCTCGCGCAACCCGGTGTTCGCCCCGGAACTGGTGCAGTGGTTGCAAGATGCCTTGCTGGTGGCCAACCTTGAGCTGGGCCAGAGCCAGGTCGAGCAAGCCGCGTTGATCCTCGCGCTGCTGCGCAACCCGATGCGCTATGCCGGCAGCCGTTATCAGTCGTTGCTGGCCAAGCTGAACATCGAGCGCCTGAAAGAGTTCGCCCTGTCGCAGAAAGAACAACCGGCCACCGGCAAACCCGCCGTGCCCGGCGAATCGCTGCTGGACCGCTTCACCCACAACCTGACCCAACAGGCCCGCGACGGCAAACTCGACCCGGTGCTGTGCCGCGATGGCGCGATCCGTCAGATGGTCGACATTCTCGCTCGTCGCCGCAAAAACAATCCGATTGTGGTCGGTGAAGCTGGCGTCGGTAAAACCGCTATCGTCGAAGGCCTGGCCTCGCGCATCGCAGCCGGTGAAGTGCCGCAAGTCTTGAAAGGCGTTGAGCTGCTATCGCTGGACATGGGCCTGTTGCAGGCCGGCGCCAGCGTCAAAGGCGAGTTCGAACGGCGCCTCAAAGGCGTGATCGACGAAGTCAAAGCCTCGCCGAAGCCAATTATCCTGTTCATCGACGAAGCCCACACCCTGATCGGCGCGGGTGGCAACGCCGGCGGTTCCGACGCGGCCAACCTGCTCAAGCCAGCCCTGGCCCGTGGCGAGTTGCGCACCATCGCCGCCACCACATGGGCGGAGTACAAAAAATACTTCGAGAAAGACCCGGCCCTGGCCCGTCGTTTCCAGCCAGTGCAACTGCACGAACCGACCGTCAGCGAAGCGGTGACCATTCTGCGTGGCCTGGCTCAGGTTTACGAGAAGAGCCACGGCATCTACCTGCGCGATGACGCGGTGGTTGCCGCGGCCGAGTTGTCTGCCCGTTATCTCGCCGGTCGTCAGCTGCCGGATAAGGCCGTCGACGTGCTCGACACCGCCTGCACCCGGGTGCGCATCAGCCTCGCCGCCGCCCCGGAAAGCCTGGAGCGCCTGCGTGGCGAACTGGCTGAAGGTGGCCGTCAGCGTCAGGCCCTGCGTCGTGACGCCGAAGCCGGTCTGCTGATCGATCACGAAGCGCTGGACGCTCTGGAAAATCGCCTGACTGATGCCGAAGACGAAAAGGTCGCTCTGGAAACGCTGTGGACCGAGCAGAAAGAGCTGGCCGAGCGCCTGCTGGAGCTGCGTCAGCAACTGGCCAAGGCTCGCGAAGCCGCTGCTGTCGAACCGACCATCACGGTTGAAGAAGACGCCGAAGGCACCGTGATCGAAACGTTGCCGGTGGACGAAGCGCAAAGCGTTAAAACCCTGGAAACCGCGCTCAACGAAACTCACAAAGCTCTGACCGAGCTTCAGGTCAAAGAACGCCTGGTGAGCTTCGAAGTCTGCCCGCGTCTGGTCGCCGAAGTGATCAGCGCCTGGACCGGTGTGCCATTGGCGCAACTGGCCCGCGAACACAACGCCAAGGTCGCAAGCTTCGCCACCGACTTGCGCACGCGCATTCGGGGTCAGGAGCAAGCGGTTCATGCGCTGGACCGTTCGATGCGCGCCACTGCCGCAGGCCTGAACAAACCTGATGCGCCGGTCGGCGTGTTCCTGCTGGTCGGCCCGAGCGGCGTCGGCAAGACCGAAACCGCCCTGACCCTCGCTGATTTGTTGTACGGCGGTGATCGTTTCATCACCACCATCAACATGTCCGAGTTCCAGGAGAAGCACACCGTGTCGCGTCTGATCGGTGCGCCGCCGGGCTACGTCGGTTACGGCGAGGGCGGCATGCTCACCGAAGCCGTGCGGCAGAAACCGTACTCGGTGGTGCTGCTCGATGAAGTCGAAAAGGCCGACCCGGACGTGCTCAACCTGTTCTATCAAATCTTCGACAAAGGCGTGGCCAACGACGGGGAAGGGCGCGAGATCGATTTTCGCAACACGCTGATCCTGATGACCTCGAACCTGGGCAGCGACCGCATCAGCGAACTCTGCGAAGACGGCGCGCGGCCGACCGCCGAAGTCCTCGAAGAAACCATTCGCCCGGTGCTCAGCAAACACTTCAAACCGGCGTTGCTGGCGCGCATGCGCGTGGTGCCTTACTACCCGGTGGCCGGCCCGGTGCTGCGCGAGCTGATCGAAATCAAACTCGGTCGTCTGGGCGAGCGCCTGAACCGTCGTCAGCTGGATTTCACCTACTCGCAAGACCTCGTCGATCACCTGGCCGAGCGCTGCACCCAAAGCGACAGCGGTGCGCGCCTGATCGACCACTTGCTCGACCTGCATGTGCTGCCGCTGGTGGCCGACCGTTTGCTCGATGCGATGGCCACCGGTGAAAGCCTCAAGCGCGTGCATGCGACGCTCGACGGCAACGCCAGCGTGACGTGCGAGTTCGCCTGAGGTGGGTGTGATGTTCACTCAAGTGCCGCAACCGCTGCTCTATGCCGAAGCCTTGCTGGCGCAGTTCGCCAGCCTGTCGCGGGCAGCGGACAGCACGGTGCTGCTGGGTGACTTCGTGCGCGGCCTGGCCGAACTCAGCGGTTGCGAGCTGACGCAGTTGTACCTGCTGGACGCGACTCACACCTGCCTGGGGATGAACGCCGAGTGCCTGAACGGCGTTCTGCAACCCCGGGAAGGGGCCAGCCTGCCGGCGGATTACAACGGTGAACAACTGCTGCAATTCGCCCTGTGCCAGAACCGCGTGGTGTGCCTCAGCGAGCTGAGTGGCAGCCTGCACGAAACCAGTTTCCTGCCGCCCCAGGCCACGCCTTGGCAGTCGCTGCTGTGCGTGCCGCTGGTCAATCAGCAGAAGGCTGTCGAAGGTTTGCTGCTGTGCGCCAGTCGGCGGGTAATCGACCTGCAAGGCTTTGCCGATTCCCTCGGTCAACTGGGCTCGTTCGTGCTCGGTCAACTGCACTTGCTGCAGCGTTTGCGTCAGCCGACCGGTGATACACGCCCGGCGCCGCTCAACGTCCCGAGCGCCAGCGGTTATGGCCTGATCGGTAAGAGCGCAGCGATGCGCCAGACCTATTCGCTGATCAGCAAAGTCTTGCACAGCCCGTACACCGTGCTGCTGCGCGGCGAGACCGGCACCGGCAAGGAAGTGGTCGCGCGGGCGATTCACGACTGCGGCCCGCGCCGGTCCCAGGCGTTCATCGTGCAGAACTGCGCGGCGTTCCCCGAGAACCTGCTGGAAAGCGAGCTGTTCGGCTACCGCAAAGGCGCCTTCACCGGTGCCGATCGTGACCGTGCCGGGCTGTTCGACGCGGCCAACGGCGGCACCTTGTTGCTCGATGAAATCGGCGACATGCCGCTGTCGCTGCAAGCCAAGTTACTGCGGGTATTGCAGGAAGGCGAGATCCGTCCGCTGGGTTCCAACGACACCCACAAGATCGACGTGCGGATCATTGCCGCGACGCACCGCGATTTGTCGGTGCTGGTCAGTGAAGGCAAGTTCCGCGAGGACTTGTACTACCGCCTCGCGCAATTCCCGATCGAGCTGCCGGCGCTGCGTCAGCGCGAAGGCGACATCCTCGACCTGGCGCGGCACTTCGCCGACAAGGCTTGCGCGTTTCTGCAGCGCGATGCGGTGCGTTGGTCCGACGCGGCGCTGGATCACCTGTCCGGTTATGCCTTCCCCGGCAACGTTCGCGAACTCAAGGGTTTGGTCGAGCGCGCAGTGCTGCTGTGCGAGGGCGGCGAGTTGCTGGCCGAACATTTCTCCCTGCGCATGGAAGCCATGCCGGAAGACAGCAGCCTGAACCTGCGCGAACGCCTGGAGCAGGTCGAACGCAGTCTGCTGCTCGATTGCCTGCGCAAGAACGACGGCAACCAGACCCTCGCCGCCCGCGAACTCGGGCTGCCACGGCGCACGCTGCTGTACCGCCTCGGGCGGCTGAATATCAATTTGGGTGACTTCGATGGCTGATCTCGATTTCTGCCACCCGATCACCTTGGTTGGAATGCCAACTGTGGCCAGTGAATTCCCTGTGGCGAGGGAGCTTGCTCCCGCTGGGCAGCGAAGCAGCCCCCAAACCATGCGCCGCGGTGCTTCAGTCAGACCGCATCTGCTGATTTACGACTGCTGCGCAGCCGAGCGGGAGCAAGCTCCCTCGCCACAGAGGCCGGCTTCAATGCCGCTGGCTAGAACACTCGAACCTACCTCATTTGCTTCTAACAGCGCCACCCGAAAGGGTCGGCGCTTTGTGCTTTGTCTACCTCTGGAGACCCTCTGATGCCTGTTCGTCACTGGCAAGCCGTCCTGCTGACCCTCGTCGTTCTATGCGGCCTCGGCGGCTGTAGCGGCAATTACAAATACAACGACAACACCTATCGCCCATTGGGTGATCCGCAGGCGGTCAATCGCGGCAAGTGACCGCAAGGAGCATCATCATGGAACTGGTTTTCGAAATGCTGAACACCAAGCAATTCGTGCCCACAGATTTGTGCCAGAAGACCTTCAAACAGGCTGGTGGCGTGATCGGTCGGGGCGAGGATTGCGACTGGATCATCCCCGACCGCAAGCGTCACCTGTCCAACCACCACGCGGTGATCAGCTACCGCGAAGGCACGTTTTTCCTGACCGATACCAGCAGCAACGGTATCCAGGACAGCGAAAGTGGCGCGCGCCTGCGCAAGGGTGAGCCGATGCGCATCGAGCACGGCAGCGTGTATGTGCTGGGTGACTTCGAGATCCGCGCGCGACTGGTGCGCGACCCGGCCACGTTCGACGTCGAAGTCGGCCGTCCGCAGGCCGCGGGCAGCATCATCCCGGACGACGCGTTCCTCGACCTCGACCCGCTCAATGCCCTCGACCAGCAAGAGCGCGTGTACTCGGAAATCGACGAACTGATCTCCCCGAGCACGGTGATCGAGGACACTCGTCAGCGGGCCGACTACGCGCGCATCGACATGGAAAGCCTGATGGTGCCGGAGCTGATCGCCGCCCCGGCAGAACCTGCGCCAGCCCCGCCGCCGAAAGCGGTGGAGCGTCAGAGCGAAGGTTTCTGGGAGCACTTTGGTGCAGTGTTGGGCGTGGACCTCAAAGGCCTCGACCACGATGCCCGCGAAGCCCTGGCCCTGAACGCCGCGCGCTTGCTCAAGCAGAGCGTCGGCGGTTTGCAGCAGAGCCTGCGCACCCGCAGCGAGCTGAAAAACGAACTGCGCCTGGCCCAGACCACCGTGCAAGGCACCCAAAAGAACCCGTTGAAATTCGCCGTCGATGCCGGTGAAGCGCTGGGCATTCTGTTGCAGGGCAACAAGCCGGGCCAATTGCCGGCCGAGCAAGCGATCTCCCGTGCGTTCCGCGATTTGCAGGCGCATCAGGTGGCCTTGCTGACCGCCAGCCGCGCCGCCGTTCGCGGCACTCTTGAGCACTTCTCGCCACAACAGCTGACCCTGCGTTTCGAGCGCGACAACAAGCCGTTGCTCGCCACCTCCGGCAGTCGCTGGAGAGCTTATGGGCGTTATCACCAGGCCCTGCGTCAGGACGATGACTGGAGCGAGCGCCTGCTGGCCCGTGACTTCGCCCAGGCCTACGAAGAACAGATCCGCCTGATTTCCACCCTTCACACCGACCACCAAGGATGATGCGCATGTCTCGCTGTTCCACCGTTTTTTTCAAGATGCTGACTGCGTTCGCTGCTTTGGTGCTGCTGGCCGGTTGCTCGTCGCTGTCGCCGTATTCCACCGTGACCAAACTCAACCTGAAGCTGACCGCCAGCGATCAATTGAACCCGGACCTCAACGGTCGTCCATCGCCGATCGTCGTGCGCCTGTTCGAGCTCAAGCACCCGGTGGCCTTCGAGAACGCTGATTTCTTCAGCCTCTACGAACGCGCCAAGGAATCCCTGGCCCCGGACCTGGTGGCCAGCGAAGAACTGGAACTGCGCCCAGGCGAAACCGTCGAGCTCAAGCTCAGCGTGGAAGAGGGCAGCCGTTACGTTGGCGTGCTCGCCGCCTACCGCGACCTGCCGGAAACCAAGTGGCGCTACACCGTGCAAATCACTCCGGTGCAAGTCACCGCGGCTGACCTGACCCTCGATCAGGCCGGCATCCGCAACACCCATGAAACGCTCGCCAAGGCGGATGACTGAACATGAATGCCCATAAAGTCATTTGGCAGGAAGGCATGCTGCTGCGTCCGCAGCACTTCCAGCACAACGATCGTTACTACGACCACCAGATGAAGACCCGCACCCAGTTGCTGGGTAGCTACACCTGGGGCTTCCTCAACCTGGAAATCGACTTGCAGTTCCTCAACATGGGCAAACTGGTGATCAGCCAGGCCTCGGGGATTCTGCCGGATGGCAGCCTGTTCGAACTGGGCGGCAACACCGAGCCGCTGGCCCTGGACGTGCCGCCGAACACCGGCAACACGCCGATCTATCTGGCGCTGCCGCTGGTGACTGGTAACCACATCGAAGCCCGCCGCCCGGATCAATCCGACGTGCTGGCGCGCTACACGGCGTACGAAGCGGAAGTCGCCGACTCCAACGCCGGCGACGACTCCGCCAGCCAGGTCAGCTGTGCCCGTCCGGACTTCCGCCTGTTGCTCGGTGAGCAGCAGAGCGATCAGGCCTACGTGAAGCTGAAGATCTGCGAAGTGCTCGATACCACGCCCGACGGCGTGATCAGCCTCGATCCGGATTTCGTACCGACCTACATTCAGGCGCACTCGTCCAGCTACTTGCTGTCGTGCCTCAAAGAAGTGATCAGCATGCTCGGCCACCGGGGCGACACCATCGCCGACCGGATCCGCTCCAACGGCAAGGTCGGTGGTGCGGAAGTCGGCGACTTCATGATGCTGCAACTGATCAACCGCACCGAACTGTTGCTGCGCCATTACCTCGGCCTGGAACAGGTTCACCCGGAGGAGTTGTACCGCACGCTGCTGACCATGCTCGGTGATCTGGCGACGTTTTCCAGTGACAGCAAACGCCCGCGTCTGGACAGCCGTTACCAGCACAGCGACCAGGGCGCGAGCTTTCGCAAACTGATGGAAGCGATTCGTCAGGTGCTGTCGATGGTGCTCGAACAGCACGCCATCGAGCTGATCCTGCAAGCGCGTCAGTATGGGATCATCGTGTCGCCGTTGCACGATCACAAACTGCTGGGCTCGGCCTCGTTCGTGCTCGCCGCCAGTGCCAACTGCGACTCCGAAGAACTGCGCCATCGCCTGCCGGCGCACCTCAAGGTCGGCCCGGTGGAGCGCATCCGCCAACTGGTCAACCTGCACCTGCCGGGTATCAAGGTCAAACCGCTGCCGGTGGCCCCACGGCAGATCGCGTTCCACTCCAACAAAACCTATTTCATCCTCGAACTCAGTTCCGAAGACCTGGCGCAACTCGAACGCTCCGGCGGCTTCGCGTTCCACGTGTCCGGCGAATTCGCCGAGCTTGAACTGAAATTCTGGGCCATCAGGAACTGACCGACATGATCAAGGACATGGAACACACCCAGGACGACAAAACTGTCCTGCTCGACCGCCAGGGCCACGGCCCGGCCTCGAGTCCGCTGACTGACTTCGCGGCACCGCCGCGTTTTGAACAGTTGGAAGAACGGATGATCTACGCCGCGCGTCTGCGTCCGGCCGAAGCGTTCAACATCAGCCTCAACTCGCTGGTGGCGGCGGCGTCCGAACTGCTGTCGGAAGTGGTGCGGCTCAAGCACAGCGACACCCGCGAAGACCTGTACGCGCTCAATGAGCGGCTGACCGCCGGGCTGAAACTGTTTGAAGTGCGGGCGCTGCACAATGGCGCCGAAAGCAGCCAGGTGATGGCCGCCCGTTATGTGCTCTGCACCGTGGTCGACGAAGCCGTCGTCACCACGCCGTGGGGCAACGAAAGCGAGTGGTCGCAGATGAGCCTGCTCAGCAGCTTCCACAACGAAACCTTCGGTGGCGAGAAGTTCTTCCAGCTGCTGGATCGCCTGTCGAAAAACCCGGTCAAGCACCTGCCGATGCTGGAGCTGATGTACCTGTGCCTGTCCCTCGGTTTCGAAGGCAAGTACCGCGTGCAAGCGCGCGGCATGCTCGAGCTCGAAGGCATCCGCGACGCCCTGTATCGGCAGATTCGTCAACTGCGCGGCGACGTGCCTCGCGAGTTGTCGCCGCACTGGGAAGGCTTGAACGATCAGCGCCGCAGCCTGGTGCGCATCGTGCCGGCGTGGATGGTGGTGCTATTCACCGTGGTCTGCCTGGTGGTGATGTATTCGGGTTTCGCCTGGGTATTGGGCGAACAACGCGAAACCGTTCTGCAACCTTATCAGCAGCTTGATCCGGCCACGGTTCAGCCGCAGTCGCAGCCGTAAACAGGGACGTTTGATGAAAAAGTTTTTCAAGAAAGTCGGCGCATTCCTGCGCCAGACCTGGGTCTGGACCCTGCTGCTGGTGCTGTTTGTCGCGCTGCTGGTGTGGTTCGTCGGGCCGCTGCTGGCGGTCAATGACTACAAGTTCTGGGAAGGTTCGACCTCCCGTTTGCTGACCATCAGTGTGCTGTTCCTGATCTGGGGCCTGACCATGGTCTTCGTCAGCTGGCGCGCCGGTGTGCGCAAAAAAGCGGTGGAAGCCACCGAAGACGGCCAAGACCGCATTCGCCGTGAAGAGCTGATCGACGAAGAAGAGAAAGAGTTGAAGGTGCGTTTCAAGGACGCCCTGAAAACCCTGAAGACGTCGAGCCTGTATCGCGGCCGCAGCGAGCGCTGGCGCAGTGATTTGCCGTGGTACTTGCTGATCGGCCCGCAGGGCAGCGGCAAGACCAGCCTGCTGGACTTCTCGGGCCTTGAGTTTCCGATCAACAAGATCGACCGCAAACTCACCCGCGACACTCTCGGCACGCGGCACTGCGACTGGTACTTCGCCGACCACGGCGTGTTGATCGACACCGCCGGGCGTTACCTGACCCAGCCGGATGCCGAAGTCGATGGCAGCGCCTGGAGCACCTTGCTCGACCTGCTGCGCAAGCGTCGCCGCAACCGCCCGTTGAACGGCGTACTGGTGACCATTCCGGTGGAAACCCTGCTGGGCGGCAGCGAGCAGGACCTCGAAACCCTGGCCCGCCAGGTGCGCGCGCGTCTGCAAGACGTGCATCAGAAATTGCACGTCGATGTGCCGATTTATCTGGTGTTGAGCAAGGCCGATCGCCTGCTCGGTTTCGAGGAGTTCTTCGATCAACTGACCCGCGAAGAAAGCGATCAGGTCCTCGGTACCAGCTTCCGCAAAGAGCAGAGCGGCACCGATGTGGCCGTGTTGCGCGCCGAGTTCGAAGAGCTGCTGCGTCGCCTCAACAGCCAAGTGATCATGCGCATGCACCAGGAGCGCGACACCCAGCGCCGTGGCCGCATCCTCGACTTCCCGCATCAACTGGGGCAGATCGGCGAGCGCCTGTGCCTGTTCGTCGACCTGGCGTTCACCGGCAACCGCTACCAGCGTGTCAGTCAGTTGCGCGGTTTCTACCTGACCAGCGCACCGCACCTGACTCAAGAGATGGACCAGACCACCGCCGGCATCGGCGCCAGTCTGGGCATGAACGCCGGCATGCTGCCGACCCTGCGCAGCGGCCGTTCGCGGTTCATTCACCATTTGCTCAGCCGGGTGATCTTCCCCGAGGCCGACCTGGCCGGTCTGGACAAGCGCGAGCGCAGCCGCATCCATTGGGGTCAACGTGCTCTGTACGTGGGCGCACTGGCGGCATTGGCGCTGTTCGGCATGCTCTGGGCGGGCGGCTTCTCGGCCAACTATGAGCGTCTGGAAAACCTGCGCTCCCTGGCACAAACCTGGAACCAGCAACGCTCGGCCCTGACTGCGCGCGATGATTCCATGGCGGTGCTTAAAACCCTCGACACCAGCTATGCGGCGACACAGGTATTCCCGAACAAAGGTGACGTGTCGTACCTCGAACGTGGTGGTCTGTACCAAGGCGAAGACGCCAATCCGGTGGTCAAGAGCGCCTACGAGCGTGAACTCGAAGCACAACTGCTGCCACGGGTTGCGACGCTGCTGGAAGGGCAGATCCGCGCCAACATGAAGGACCGCGAACGCCTGCTCAACAGCCTGCGCGCGTACCTGATGCTGAACATGAAAGATCGTCGCGATGCGGCATGGCTCAAGGATTGGGTCGCCACTGACTGGTCCCTGCGCTACGCCGGCAATACCGCCGTGCAGAACGGTTTGAACACCCACTTCGAGCGTTTGCTCAAGCAGCCGTTTATCTACCCGCTCAACGAACAACTGGTGGCGCAGGCGCGTCAGGTCCTGCGCAGCGAGTCGCTGGCCAACGTGGTTTACCGGATGCTGCGCGAGCAGGCTCGCAACCTGCCGGAATACCGCCTGAGCCAACACATCGGCCCGCAGGGTTCGTTGTTTGTCGGCACCGATTACGTGATTCCGGGGTTCTACACCCAACAGGGCTATCAGCAGTATTTCTCGGTCCAGGGTGCAGCGCTGGTCACCGATATCCTGCGTGACAACTGGGTACTGGGCGAAGGCTCGGGCATCAGCGGCATGGACTTGCGTCGCTTGATGGTCGAACTGGAGCAACTGTACTTCCGCGACTACGCCAACTTCTGGAGCGAAGCCGTGGGCCAGGTGGCTCTGCCCGCGATCAGCGATTTCAGTGAGGGTGCCGAGCAACTGGCGGGCCTGACGTCGGCCAATTCCCCGGTGCTGCAACTGCTGGTGGAAGTGCGCGAGAACACCCGCTTCCCGGCGGAAGCCGAACCGGTTGATGAAGCCGCCGATGCCGCTGCAAAACTGGGCGAGCAGAAGGGCAAGCTCGGCAAGTTGGGCAAATTGGCGTCGGCCGCAGCGGATGCGGCGTCTGACATGGCCGCGACCAAAAACCTGCCGGACACCGCGAAGAAATCCCTGCAACGTCGCTTCGAACCGCTGCACCGCTTGCTGGATGACAACAACGGCCCGGCCGCTGATCTGACCCCGGCCCTGCAAGCACTCAACGACCTGCAAATGCAAATGGCAAGCCTGGCCCGCGCCAGTTCGCCGGAGCAGGCTGCGTTCGAAATGGCCAAGACCCGCATGAGTGGTCAGCGTGATTCGTTGAGCAACCTGCGCAATGCCTCGAACCGTTTGCCGCGCCCAGTGAGCGTGTGGTTCAACGTACTGGCCGAAGACACCTGGCGTCTGGTGCTCAACGATTCCTACCAGTACCTGAACCAGCGTTATCAGAGCGAGCTGTACAGCTTCTACGGCAAGGCGATCAACAAGCGTTACCCGTTCAGCGCCCACAGCACCAGCGACGTTGCGATCAGCGACTTCCGCGAGTTCTTCAAGGCCCAAGGCATCGCCGACCGCTTCTTTGATACCTACATGCGTCCATTCGTCAGTGGCGACCCAGGCAACTACCGCCTGCGCATTATTGACGGTCACAGCATGCCGATCTCCAAGGTCTACCTCGACCAGATGGCTGCGGCACAAGTGATCCGCCAGAGCTTCTTCGCCATCAACCCGGCTGAGCCGCAAGTGCAGTTCAAACTGGAGCCGTACACCCTCGACCCGGCGGTCAGCCGTTCCGAGTTCAAGTTTGGCGACAAGACCATCGAATACCGCCACGGCCCGATCGTGCCGGTGTCGTTCAAATGGCCGACCGACGCTGAAGACGGTCGCACCAGCCTGGTTCTCGACAAAATGGCCGGCCGCCCGATCGGTATCGAGAAGAACACCGGCCCATGGTCGCTGTTCCGTCTGTTCGACCTGATGCAGACCGAGTACCTGACCGGTCGCGACGTGTTGGTGCTCAAGGCTGACGTGGGCGGCCTGCGCGCCAACTACTTGCTGTCGAGCCAGCGCACGCCGAACCCGTTCGACATGGGCGTGCTGCGCACCTTCCGTATGCCGGTGCAGCTCTGATGCTGGTTGCCAGCCCCTGGTGCAGCGCTGCGCGTACCGATCCGGGCAAGGTTCGGGCGCGCAACGAAGATGCTTTTCTCGACTGTCCACAGCAGGGGCTGTGGGTGGTCGCGGACGGCATGGGCGGTCATCAGGGTGGCGACATCGCCAGCCAGTTGATCGTCGCCAGTCTGGCGGAATTGCCGGTGCAGGATGACTTCGACGAACGACTCAAAGGCATTCGCCAGTGCCTGCACTGGCTCAATCGCCGCTTGGGTCAGGAGTTGACCGTCACCGCCGGGCGTCACGACAGCATCATGGGCAGCACCGTGGTGGCGCTGCTGGTGGAAGGCAATCGCGCGGCCTGCATCTGGGCCGGCGACAGCCGTTGCTACCTGTGGCGCGGCCAGCGTTTGTATCAGCTGTCCAAGGACCATTCGCTGCAACAGCAACTGATCGACGAGCAACAAATGAGCATCGAAGACGCTCGTGCGCATCCTGCCGCTCACGCCTTGACCCGTGCGGTTGGAGCAGCCGAGCAGCTGACCCTGGACGTGCTCGAGCTCGAGGTCTATCCCGGCGATGCGTTTCTGTTGTGCAGCGACGGTTTGTATCAAGGGCTGACTAGCGATGCCTTGGGCAACGCGCTGAGCCTGACCGCGCCGCACGTTGCGCTGGAGCGTCTGTTCGACGGCGCTCTGCGTGGCTCCGCCCGGGATAACCTGACTGCCGTGGTGATCCGCCAATGACTGAATTCATGCCACCGATCGACGACCTGCTGGTGACCGAGGAAGAAGCCAATAACCTGACTTACTTCGCCTTCGCCAAGCCTTTAAACGGAAAGCCGCATCAGGCCGAACCTACGCTGGCGCCGACCCGGGCCAGCATCAGTGAACTGCCCGACGTGCTGGCGGGACGTTACCGCATCGAGCGCCTGCTCGGTGCCGGTGGCATGGGCGCGGTCTACCGTGCACGGGATCTGCTGCGCGAACAGTTTGGCGATCCCGACCCTTACATTGCGCTGAAAATCCTCAGCGAAGAATTTGCCGAATCGCCGGACGCCAGTGCCTTGCTCTACAGCGAGTTCACCCTGACCCGACGACTGCGCCACAACAACGTGCTGCGTTTGCACACCTTCGAAGTGGACACCGACTGCCAGCGGGCCTTCATCACCATGGAACTCATGCGTGGGCTGACCCTGGACAAATTACTCTGCGAGCGGCCCCTGGGCCTGCCGTGGAAAGAACTGCGCGACATCGCGCTGCCGCTGCTCGACGCGCTGGCCTACACCCACGCTCGCGGCGTGCTGCACGGCGACATGAAACCGAGCAACGTGATGCTCAGTGAAGAAGGCCTGCGCCTGTTCGACTTCGGCCTCGGCCAGACAGAAGAGGGCATCTTGCCCGGCCTGCCGCACCTGAGCCGCAGCCGCTTCAACGCCTGGACCCCCGGCTACGCCGCCCCCGAACTGCTTGAAGGCCAGCCACTCTCGGCCAGCGCGGACGTGTACGGCGTGGCCTGCGTGCTCTACGAATTGGCGGGCGGCAAACACCCGTTCCGCCGCTTGCCGTCGACCGAGGCCCGCGACGGCCACCTCGACCGCGAGCTGCACGCACCTCGAAATCTACCCAAACACTGCTGGCCAGCCCTGCGAACAGCGCTGGCTTTCGATGCGGCAGATCGAACGATCACTGCCGCCCAACTGCGTGACGCTATGGGCGCCACTTCGTCTTTGCTGCAACGCCTTCGACTGCGGGCGTAACGGATGACTACCGAACAGGGAGCAAGCAATGTTCAACTCAGCTAACGAAACGCACTTCAGCCTCACAGTCGAAGACTATGCCGGCGACCTGCAAGTGTTGTCGTTCACCGGCACCGAAGGCATCAGCCAGCCGTATCGCTTCGACCTGGAACTGGTCAGCGAAAACCCGGATCTGGACCTGGAAAAGCTCCTGCACAAACAGGCGTTCCTCGCATTCGACCCGAAAGGCAGCGGCATTCACGGCCAGATCTACCGCGTCGCCCAAGGTGATGCCGGCAAGCGCCTGACCCGCTACAAAATCTCCCTGGTGCCGCACCTGCAATACCTGCATCACCGCACCAACCAGCGCATCTACCAGCAGATGTCGGCGCCGAAAATCATCGCGCTGATCCTCGAAGAACACGGCATCAAGGGCAACGCCTACCGCTTCCAGCTGAGCACCCCGTGCCCGGACCGCGACTACTGCGTGCAATACGACGAAACCGACCTGCACTTCGTCCAGCGCCTGTGCGAAGAAGAAGGCATTCACTACCACTTCCAGCACAGCGAAAAAGCCCACCTGCTGGTGTTCGGCGACGACCAGACCGTGTTCCCCAAACTCGGCCAGCCCACCGCCTACGTGCAAGGCAGCGGCATGGTCGCCGACGAACCGGTGATCAAAGGCTTCAAACTGCGCCTTGAAACCCGCACCGGCCGCGTCACCCGCCGCGACTACGACTTCGAAAAGCCCAACCTGCGACTTGAAGCAGGCTATAAACCCGACGGCGAAAGCACCGAACCAGACCTCGAAGACTACGACTACCCCGGCCGCTTCCTCGACCGCGCCCGCGGCAAATTCCTCAGCCAACGCGCCCTGGAACGCCACCGCGCCGACTACCAACAAGCCGAAGGCCATGGCGACCAGACCACCCTCGTCAGCGGCCACTTCCTGGAAATCTCCGACCACCCGCGCACCGAGTGGAACGACCTGTGGCTGCTCACCGAAATCGTCCACGAAGGCAAACAGCCGCAAGTGCTCGAAGAGGCGGTGACCAGCGACACCACCGACAACAAAGACGACTTCCACCAGGGCTACCGCAACCGCTTCCTCGCCACCCCATGGGCCGTGTTCTACCGCCCGGCCCTGGAACATCTAAAGCCACGCGTCCTTGGCAGCCAGACCGCCATGGTCACCGGCCCCAAAGGCGAAGAAATCCACTGCGACCAATACGGCCGCATCAAAGTGCAATTCCACTGGGACCGCGAAGGCCTGGCCGACGACAAAACCAGCTGCTGGATGCGCGTCTCTTCGAGCTGGGCCGGCGACCGCTACGGCGCCATCGCCATCCCGCGTATCGGCATGGAAGTGCTCGTCACCTTCCTCGAAGGCGACCCCGACCAACCGCTGGTGACCGGTTGCCTGTACCACAAGGAAAACCAGGTTCCCTACGACCTGCCAGCGAACAAAACCCGCACCGTATTCAAAACCCTCAGCTCACCAGGGGGTGGTGGGTACAACGAACTGCGGATTGAAGACAAGAAAGGGGCGGAGCAGATCTTCATCCATGCCCAGCGGGATTGGGATGAAAACATCGAGCACGACCAGAAGATTCGGGTGGGGAATGAACGTCACGACACGGTGGTGAAGAACACCTACACCGAGCTGAAGGCCGAAGAACATCGCACCACCATCGCTGATCGCAAGACTGAAGCGCGGATGGATGATCACCTGACGGTTGGGCAGAACCAGCATGTGAAGCTTGGGAATGCGCAGTTGACCAGTGCCGGGAAGGAAATACACCTCAAGGCTGGGGACAAGATTGTTATCGAAGCGGGGATGGAGCTCACGGTTAAGACCGGTGGGAGTTTCATCAAGCTCGATGCCGGTGGTGTGACGGTGGTTGGGCCGATGGTGAAGATAAATGCCGGTGGGTCGGCGGGGAGTGGGACCGGGATCGGGATTAAGCCACCGGTGCTGCCGGGGGCGGCGGATAAGGATAAGGCGGGGAGTTTGATGGATCAGGCGTTGGGGAATGCGGCGCCTGAGAAGGTTAAACCGAAGGCTTTTTTTGTGTTTTCTGAGTGATGAGTTTCGTGATGACAACAAACAAAAACGCAAGGCAGTTCAGGTGGTGCTCCATCGCACTGCTGACGTTGGGTATGTGCAGCGGCGCCGTTGCCTCATCGCCCAGTGACCCGCAATGCCCGAGCGGCAACTTTGCAGAGTTCGCCCAGGTTTTCTCATCCCAACCTGAGATACAGAAGGCATTTATTGCCTCGTCCGTTCAGGAACTTCGAGTGGTTGCCGATGGCGACAAGCCAAAGGTTGTCCAGCGCAATATCAAAGCGCTGGACGCTGCCGAGTTGAACGTTCTTGTGCCGGAAAATGCTGCTGCGTCGAGCCTAACTATTAAGGTCGATTTACCGAACAAGCTGATCGTTCGTGACCAGACAGGCAAATTTCTAAAGGTTTTCGTCTTCAAACACGGCGACTGTTGGGTTCTGGATCGTGTCGAAGATTGGTCGCTTGAAAACGTATCTGATGTTGTGTCTCGAACAGAGAAACTATTGCCAGGTCAGCGAGAGCTGAGGAAAGGTGCATGGTTTGACAGGCTGGCTAATCATGCATCGCCTGAATCGGGTGTTTATTTGTACGCAGCAGCACTGGATAGCTACTTGGCCGGAGCGCAAGAAGGTTCGCCGCAAGCTGCACTCGCTGCTGCGGGAATCAGTCTTTCTGGGCAAGCTCCACGCCTGGATAACAGCAAAATTGTGGATCTTTTGATTGCTGCTTCAAAAAGCATTCCAGATGCAGGCGTGACGCTTGCGAATTTTTACTGCGATGAGGGTGAATACGACGACAAGCACGTCTGTATCAACCCGCAACAGTCAATGGCTGCATTGGAAAGCGCCGCGAGCCGAGGCTCAGTAGATGCACTGAGCCAACTGGGTGAGGTGTATGAAGTCGGCACCATCGTCCCTGCTGACCTGCCCCGAGCAATGGCGTGTTATCAGGAGGTTCAGAAAACGGACCCTGAGTCCGGTACGCGAGGTGTTGACCACTTGGCGGCCCAAGGCGTCGTCGCTGATAACTCAATTCAATGTCTTAAAGCAGGGAGCTTCCGATGAGTACCGGACTACTCGAACAGCGGGCTAACTACCCGCATACCCAATATGAATACGGTCCAGCGAAAGGTTACGCCGATGCCGACGGCGACGGGCGAAAGGAAATCGACTGTTCAGGTCTGTTGTACCGAATGCTGAAGGACGCGGGATATTCAATTCCATACCTGACAACGGGACAGCTGAATGTTGACGTAACCCATTTTGACGTCGTTCCGCTCGCGAACGTCGAGCCTGGTGATATTGCACTCTGGATCAATTTCCACGGGCATACGGGGGTAGTCGAGACCATCAATTCGGTGCGGAACGCGGGGGATTTTTTCGGTTCGCAATCCTCATCAGGGCCTAAGTCCGCCAAGTACGGGCACGGTAGCGGTTACTGGCCAATGCCAGAAAAGTTCTTGCGTCCGAAACCCCAATACAGAACGGGTGCACAATCGGCACCAGCGGCTGCTCCTGCTCCTGCTCCAGCCCCGGTAGCTGCTCCGACGGGCCCTGCACCGTTGATGAACTTCCAATATCCGTTCCGCAAGGCTGACGGCAAACAGTTCACTGATGCTGAAGAACTCTACAAAGTCCTTGAGGGTGAGACCTCGGGTCATTACCTGCTGGGTAGCAATAAATTTTGGCACGGTGGTATTCACATCACCGACAAAAGTGCTCCTCAGTGCGTGCTGAATGAACCAGTACGTTGTATGGCTGATGGTGAGGTCGTTGCGTATCGGCTCAATCAGGACTATCTGGAGTCAACCTTTGGCGACAACGAGAAAAAGCTGAAGTATTCCAACTCCTTTTGCCTAGTGCGTCACGAGTACAAATCGGCACCCAACCCGGAGGAAGGGCCGAACAAGGGCAAGCAAAACAAGCTGAACTTCTACAGCTTGTATATGCATTTGTTGCCCTATAAGCGCTATCCATTGTCCGAGGAAGAAACACCAAAACCCAAAGTGACCATGAAGGTAAATGACTTCAAGGCATACGACGAGTTTCCCGAAACAAGCAGCGTTCAGTCACCCGGAAAACTGGCTATGGGCACCAAGCTTGAGGTGCTGGAGCAGAGAAGCGTCGGTAACGTCACCTATGCTAAAGGAAAAATCCTTTCCGGCAGTGTAAAGAACGGGTCACACAAAGTTCGTGAAGCAGGGAGAGAGGTTTGGTTCGCCTATTTGAAGAATGGTGCACCTTACCAAAACTCCCAACCCAAACGTATTTGGCTCGCGGACGATGTACCGGAACGTGCCAAGCCAAAGTATTGGCAAGGGAAAGTAAAAGCTAGGACGTGCAAACGCTTGGCGATGTATGCCGCACCAGCGAACCCTACGGATGGGCAACCTGCAGGTGCGCGTATAGAAGAAAGTCGTGAGATAACGGTCAGCAGCACTATTGCGTTCGATAGCAAGGATGTTGTGAGCTTGGTTCTCGACAACAAATTGCGGCGAATGGCCCCATGTACACCAGTGGAAGCTAGCATATGGACAGGCACGGGGAGCGTACCATCAAATTTCTGGGCCATTGTCGAAAGCGATCCGGATAGCCAGTACGTGCAGTGGGAGACGCTCACGCCTACAGAATTTGAGGTTGTGACGACTAGCATTGGAATCAAAGCTGGCGACCCGATCGGCTATTTGGGGCAAACGGAAAATCTCACTAGCGAGCAAGGCGCGTCGGACAGCAAGTTTCAGGTTCACGTCGAAATATTCACCGCCGAATCGGAAGTAAAAGACTTCCTTAAAAACCTCGCTGGTCTGAAAACAGGCAAACAGTACCTGCACTTGCCGACCGGAACGGAGCTCAAGAAAACACCCCCGGCGACGGGCATGACAGTGCTCAAACTCGACCATGCAGTCGACCTCAGTAAGGCTCCGGTCATAAAGGAAGGTACTGAAGACTGGCACAAGGTCAGTGTTACCGAGGACGCTCAACCGGTCAGCGGACTAGTGAAAAAAGCAGGCGCCCAAATCGTCACCCAGCATGACTGGGAAAAATTGGGATTCCATATTGTTGAAGAAACAAACGCTATGGCAGACGGTTTCCTCGACCCCGAAGACATGCCACAGTTCTTCAAAGATTTGCTCATGAAAATTGATAAAAACCATGATGGTGAAGTCGATCCCGGCGAGCTCGCCGACGCATTGAAGAATACTGATACGAGAGATCAGTGGGCGAAGCTTATTGCTCATCATCCGACTGAATGGAAGGACAAAGCAGAGTCGGCTAAGTGGAATAAGTTGGATAAGTTGTTGGAGTCATCACCCAAAACGTTGAAGCATGAAAAAGAAAGAATAAGCAAATATGTGTTTTGGGATGAGCTTGTTGGCAAGGCTGCTATTGGTTCAGAAGTGGTTTGGCACTTTCATCCAATAGCATTTGTTGCTGGATTTACATCCGCTACTGCGGAGCTTTTGTCGTACGATCAAATGAAAAAAATGTTCCCGGAGTCGTCAGAGGAAAAGCGAGAAGAGGTACGGGGGCTGTTCAATAAGTATGCCGATCGTTTTGAAATTAATACAATTCCTAGAATTGCTCAGTTTTTTGCTCAAGTTAAAACCGAAGTTGGAAATGCTTTGGTTGGTAAAGTGGAAGACTTATGGTATTCCGCAGAAGCGCTCAGATCTAAATTCGGGCGGTATTTTAATACATACCCAGCGGAAGCGGATCAGTACGGGTATAAGCGTATCGAAATGGCGCAGTATAACGCTCTTAGTCCGGCTGCAAAAAGTGCCTATACCATTCGAAAAAATAAAGCTTATTCTCAGTTTCCAAATGAAGATGAAATCGCAAAACGCATTTACTGTTGCTGCTCCCTTCAGGGCAATTTTGTATTGACTGCGGGTGGCTGTGTGGAAGGTATAAAGTATAAAGGTAAAGGATTTATTCAACTAACATGGAAGTCTAACTATAAAGCCGTTGAGGATTTGTTAAGGGCGAAGCTGCCGGAGGAGACCATTAACATGGTTGATAATCCCGATCAGTTGCTCGAAACGAAAATAGGCCTTATATCTGCGATGGGTTTTTGGGAGCTAAATAAGCTGAATGATCTTGTTGCGCCTAATACAACCTCTACAGATAAAATAACAGAAATTGTGAATAAACATACTAATAGTTATGGTGAGCGGCGAAGTAATTTTACAGCCATATATCAGGAGATAAATCAGTGAGCGGATTCGTGAAAAACTGTCGTTTTTTGATATTTGTTCTTTTAGGGGGTGGAAGCATTTCCGTTTCCGCAGATCAAGTGTTAAATCCGCCTGCGGCCTCGGAGATATTTAAAGAGTTTGACATTGGTTTGCTTCCGAATAAAAGCAGCCAAAAACTATTGATTTTGAAAAGTGAACCCGGCGATACGGCTCAACGCTTACTTGTGACGGCAATCGTCGATTCTAAGCAGTCCGTAATTGTTGAGGCGCCAACTGCGTTGCCATTAATCAAAAATGCTTATTCCCCAGCAAGTTATGATGGGTTTGAAGTTGGCGTCTTAAAGGGGGCAGATAAAACCATCAGTGTAGTGGATGCGCAAGCAGAAATTGTCTCATTCAAGTATGCTTCCACGAAGCCTGGCGCAATTGTTTACCTGAATACAAAGGAAGAAGACAACGCCAAGTATACTTTTAATCTTCAGTTTCAATATGACGCTCAGTCGGAGAAGATTGTTATGAATAATCTTTTTCTGGTGGTTAATAATGAGTCCTGTGATAGGTCGCTTGTAAGTGTTTATGCAATTCCTTCGAATGCGCTTATGTCTAAATCACTCGAAACGTTTTCGGGGGCTGAAGCATTCGAGTATTTAAAGAGGCTTCATGTCGAAGCTCAGCGTTCAGACGATAAACGTGAAAAGCTTATGTCAGTGGCGGTAGCTTCAAATTTTGATCAGGCGCTATTGGCATACAAGAATGGTGATAAGGTAAAATTCAAGGAGCTTATGAGTTATCTAGTTGTAGATGGCGGTGAGGATGAGACGTGCGCGCCCGATACTTATATAGTTGAAAAGTACTATTATTCAAATATGGTTGGTTGGTCTAATGATCTTGGCTTTTTATTTGCTGAGGCTGGTTATTATGGTGAGGCAATAGAACTGCTAAAACAGGTAGTCGCACAGAGTCCGAACAGGATTGTTGCTTATCTAAATCTGGCGGATGCTTATTGGGGGGCAGATAAAAAAGACTTGTCTGCCGAGAACTATAAAAAATACAGCGCATTGATGAGTCGATCGGGCAAGGCAGCAAAAATCCCTAAAAGAGTTAGTGAGCGCAGCTAAAACCTGTCGAGCCGTAAAGAGGGGACGGATTTATTTGTGGGGTAGATTTAACTTTCGATAAATAAATCTATCCCCTTTGTTCGGTTCGCTTTGTTCGTTGTCCAGGGAGATACTTTTGAGCTTTAACAGCCGTTGGTTATATGTAATTCTGTTGCTGGTGTCTTCAGCGTGGGGCGAGGGTAAAAAGCTCGCATGCGATGCGGATACCAATATTTGCTCTGTGGCCATTGCAGAGAATTATTGTGGGTCTGACGGTGTAGCCAAGTCCAGGTGGGACATCCGAAGTGGAGATTATGTGCTGAGCTGTGAATGTGACTGCACCACTCAAGAGAATAGCTTCTGGTTTGTCAGTCAGGATGGAAAAGTTAAAGCTCTTGAGGCGAGCAAGGTTGTAAGTACGGTAGATATTGTAAAAAACAAATCGGGTGTTCCTGACTCGTTCGGAACGGTACCCTACTGTAAAGCACTAAAAACAAATCAGGATCGACTTGTTTGTTTGCAGAAGGGACCAAGTACCTCTGAGTCATCGCAACCGTACTGTTATTCAGTCGTTGAGCAAGATGCAGCGGAAGCCTGTACGACTGAAGACTGCATGCAGAAACAAAGACTGGTAGAGAAAGCTGTTGCGAGTCTGAAAGGTGAGATTCTGATAGAGTTTAAGAATGCAACATCTCGGCTTTATAAAAATAAAGAAGCGTTCGTGAATTTTCCGAAACGAGGTTTTGTAGAGAAGTATATAACTGACCATGGTTACTCAAGTGGTGACCAGCAAAGCTTCAATGATATTGCTTATTTTTGGCAGCAGGCCGGATTCAATGAGGATGCTATTTGGTTGTTGGGAAACGTCATTGCCGATAATCCGAAACGAGTCGTGGCCTATCTCAATATTGCAGATGCATATTGGTCGGAAGGCGACAAAGCTACCGCCGCGAAAAACTATAAAACGTATAACGAGCTCATGATCGCAGGCGGTAAACAGCAAAAAATTCCTGAGCGTGCAAAGGAGCGTAGTGTTCTGAAGTAGAAAATAAAGGGGGGGCGATTTGTGAGGTGGCTTTTGTTGAGGTCGGTATATAAATCGGTCCCCTTATTTTCCAGTTAACGGTGAAAGGGAATTTTCCATGAATCAGCGTCTTCTCGCGGGCAGCCTTTCGCTGCTGCTCTCGTTTCCAGTCTTCGCCGCGCCTTCGGATGCCTACACCCAACGCGATGTCATGCAATGTGGTGGCGTTGAGGTGGTGTTGGTGTCGTCCTGCCGATCCGTGACGGTGCAGGAAACTGAAACCCACGTAATCCCGGTCTGCTCCGACCAGACAATCAACATCGGCGGCAAAGTGCTTCGGCGCAACATCGACAAAGTTTCACAGCTCACGTCCGACGGTGCGAAGACGAAGATGTTGAGTAACGTGGTAGTGGCGATGGATTGTGTGAAAGGAACCAAGGGCAGCCTGGTTTCAATCGGCGGTTATGGCGGGTGCGGATCCTGCCCGGAGTGGCGCGGGTATTACTCCACGGCCGGCCGGTTAGAGCATTACAGCTACAGCAATAGCTATCGGTCGTTTGGTTCGAAAGGCTCCTGGGAAGGGCTGATCAAGGCTTATGGCGTCACGAAGAGACAGCTTCAGCAGGAGAGTCCTGCGGTTAAAGGGATCGACTATGAGCGGCCTTAAGTCGGCGGCGCAAGTCTTTGAAGAATGGTCAGCTAGTGGATCAATAGGGAAGTAAATGGAAATGGCCAGGTTTTTTAGTTGTGTGTGCATAGTTGTATCAATCATCGGTTTATCGTCACAACCAGCGTTAGCCAAAGACCTGCAAACCATCGAGCAGATGCACCCGGCCAATGTCGCTTGTCCCTCGAACGAGTTCTCAGCGTTCCTCGCAGCCTTTTCCGAGCGAGCAGACGTGCAAAAAGCGTTCGTCCGACAGCCGCTGAAAATGGTCACGACCGTAGCGGGAGATCCCGAGCCTGAGATGGAAAAGCGCAGTGTCAGCGGCGATCAGATCAAGTTTCCAATCATCCCGGATCGTGTGAAACGAGAGGGCGATGGTCTTAAGTTGACCATCAAGGAAGAGCGGGGCAACAACGCCACGGCGATCCTGCAGAAGTCGGATACCGATTATGTCTTCGAGTATCAGTTTGTTCGTGAGCAATGTTGGCGGCTTGTAGAGGTCTCGGATTTTTCACTTTAGACATGCGGTAAGCGCTACTGAGAGCACGTCATCGTTTTCAAAAAAATGAGATCAGAGGGATTTGTGAAGAGATTATTTTTAATGCTGTTGTTGGTGTTGCCGCTGACGGCCCGCAGTGAGATCACAACGCAGGTTTCTTGTTTCCGTTCGCTGGAAGGCAAGAACATCAATTTCGAATTCAGAATCTATTACGACTCGGTCACCCAATGGAGCGGCACGGGGGTTAGGTATAGCAAGTCGAAGAAGGCCATTTCTCTAGTCCATCGAAGCACCGAGCAAGAAATCCTGGCAGAGGATCGGCCCTATGAATTCACGACAACTTGGGTGGAAGTTTCCGAGGGGGCGCTGACGGGTGAGTATGAGATGGTCCGTCAGGGTGCTCGGATCTATGGGATGACCTATACGAATTACAAATCCGGTAAGAAGTATTCGTTCGATCAAGATATCAGCATGGAGGCGTCACCAGAGACAGGCTGTCAGTGGTGAGTCGAGATCATCGAGAAAGGGGACTCAACGTCCCCTTTCTCTTTCTGCGGTCCCTTTATGCCTTCGCCCGATGCTCCGCCGGATTCGGCGAATCAATGTGATCCAGCGCTCGCTCTACCATCAACTGCACCCCATCGGCCATTCTGCTGAGCGCCAGGGCGACTGAGCGGCGGGTGCCTTCGATGTCATCAGCCAGGTCGGCAGCGATGGCGCTGATGGACTTCAGGTCTTCGGAGGCGTTGGCCAGGAGGGCTTCGGTGTCGATGTCGGGGGAGACGGTGAAGAGTTTGCCTTTGCGCTTGGGTTTTTCGTTGGGCGGTGGGGCGAAATGGTGGTCGAGGGCGCGTTCGGCGGCTTCGTGGAGTTTTCTGGAATCTAAGGATTCGTAGGGGGATGTGGCTGGGTTTTCTGGGGGATTCGGTGTTGGCTTGATCATAGATGTTAACTTCCTGGGGTTAAGAGGCTGACACCGTTTCGCTTTGCACTTCGAAAGAGGTGGCAGCTGTGCGTTGGTGTGCAAGACCGGTCCAGGTGCCCGGCAGACCCGAAGGTCTCCGACGCACAGCCGCCATAACGATCCGCGAGCATAGGAAAACGCTCGATGAATTGCCACCAACGATTGTGCACCTGAATCGGACTTGCACGTCCGAGTCACCGATTTTGCGGTGACGAACAGAGGTTATCGGTGAACGCCAAGGTCGCCTAGTTCACGGACAGCCCGGCGTTTTGAAGGAAATGTCCGAGTGGTTTGAGGGCATTAAGATCAAAAGATCGCAGCCTTCGGCAGCTCCTACAGGAATGTGTTTCTTCAGGTGTAGGGCGGGTGTTGGGTGTGACGCGGAGCGTCACGGGATGCATTCCCACGCGGGAGCGTGGGAACGATCAAGGTTGAGGCTGGAAAACGTGACTTGGCGGTCATCATGCGGGAAAAGCGGTTCATCTTCTTCTAACGCAACCAGATGGTGGCGTTCTGGCTTGGAGCGGCTACACTGCGCCGGCCGTTCATTTTTCTTTTGAGGCTGTGCGCATGAAATTTCGTTTTCTTCTGTGGATGCTGGGTTTGTTGATGGGTAAGGCCAGTCGGACTAATCCTGCGTTTCAGCAGCAGTTGGGTGACAAGGCGTTGGTGTTTCAGCTACAGACCCTGGACGGGAAGGTAGCGCGGCATTTCGTGGTGAAGGATCAGCGCATTACCAGCAAGGCTGGGGTGTATGCGGAGCCGGCGTTTGCGATTGCGTTCAAGGATGCGGCGTATGGTTTTGCCACGATGCAGGCGAAGAACAAGCAGTTGGCGTTTATGCAGGGGATTCAAGACAAGTCGATTCAGATCAAGGGTAACCCGGCGCTGGTGATCTGGTTTCAGGGATTGACCAAGTATCTGAAGCCTAGGAAGGCTAAGCCTAAGACTTGAGTTTGGCGTGAGGCGGTGACGCGGAGCGTCACGGGATGCATTCCCACGCGGAGCGTGGGAACGATCAATCAGGCTCACCTTGGTGGCTGGGTTTGCGACTGCTGCGCAGTCGAGCGGGAGCAAGCTCCCTCGCCACAAAAAAATGCCCCGCACTCGATCAAGTGTGGGGCATTTTTTATGGCTGCTTTCAGGCCTGGCTAAATTGCGAAGCGAGTTCGCGCAGCAGCACTTCGGCTTCCAGAACCTTGCTGACCACGTCATTGGCTTTGTCACGCGTCAGGCCCACGCGCTCCAGCAGGGCATCCGGAATGTCTTCATCCGGCCCCGAACCAATCCCGCGACTACGCAGCAAACGCACCGCCAAACACACAAGGTTCGGGTATTCCGCGTAATCACCGTCATAGCTCGGGTCGTGCTGGAAGCGCAGGGCGGTGGCCAGTTCGTCGGGCATGTCCCAGTAGCGCATCAGCCATGCGCCGATCTGTTCGCGGCTGATGCCCAGCAGGTGTTGCTCCACGTAGCTGTGGCACAGGTGCGGGTTGACCTCCAGGTGGCGGCAGATCAGCGAGAAGTGCGGCGGGAAGACGTGGGCCAGTAGCAGGTAGCCGAAGTTGTGCAGCAGGCCGGCGAGGTAGGTCAGGCCGGCTTCCGGGCGCTGGGCGCGGGGCATGGCGCGGGTCAGGCCTTCGATGACGGCGGCGGTGTAGATCGATTGCTGCCAGTACGGCGTGGTGTGTTGCGGGTGGTCTTTGGGCAGGCTCAGGGTTTTACCCAGGGCCAGGCCCAGCGCCAGGTTGATCACCAGGTCGAAACCCAGCACGCGGACGATGGCGTCTTCCACTGAACGAATCTTGCCCGGCGAGGCGTAGTACGGCGACGCCGCCCAGCTGACGACTTGTGCGGCCAGGGCCGGGTCGGTTTCGACCACGCCGGTGATGTCGTCGATGGTGGCGTTGGGGTCGACCCGCAATTTGATGATTTTTTGCGCGGTTTCGGCCAGTGGTGGAATTTCGATGGTCGCTTCCAGGCGTTGCTGAATGCGCCGCGCGGTGAACGCTTGCACGGCCTGGGTGATTTCCTCGCGGTCATCGTCGGGGCGGTCGAGGTTCGGGCGGATGCTGTGCACGGCTTCGCCGAAATTGGCGGCGCTGGCTTTGGTGAGCATGGTTTTGAAATCGTCGCTGGTGATTTCCAGCAACACGCCCGGCTCGCCCGAGTTGATCAGCAACTTCGGCTCGCGCAGCAGGCTTTCGTCATACAGGCACGGCGAACTGGTGAGCGCCGGCAGGCCGGGCAACAGGCTCAGGCTGTGTTTGCCGAGCATTTTTACCAGGCGTTCGGTGGATACAGCCGTCAACCGGCGGCCGGTGAGTTCGGCGAGGCGGTTGAGGTCGAGCAATTGGCTTTGCGGAAACAGCACCATGAGCGCGCCGACGGCATCGTCCAGCAAAACCGCCTGCACTTTGCGTGCGGCGTTCAGGCCGTGATGCTCGAGGACTTCCTGGTAGGCGATGCCCAGCTTGCCGAGCAGCAGCCGAATAACAGACGGAGCGTGCGGGGTTTCAGGGGCGAGGGCAGCTTCTGTCATGGTCTGTATCCGTTTTCAAACAATTGCAGGAGTATAACCAGCTTGTTTAAGGCCAGGGTCCAGAAACTGCGACAGTGCTCACACTTGGCCGTATTGCTGCCCATGGCGTAGCCAGCGGTCGAGCAGCGGGCTGACGTGATCCGGCCAGCGCTCGAGCAAGGCCTGGGCGGCGTCGCGCACGGCGGGCAGCAAGTCGGCGTCGCGCATCAGGTCCGCGACCTTGAATTGCAGCAGGCCGGTCTGGCGGGTGCCGAGCATTTCTCCGGGGCCGCGCAGTTCGAGGTCCTTTTCGGCGATGACAAAACCGTCGTTGGTTTCGCGCATGATGCCCAGCCGCTGACGACCGATCTGCGACAGCGGCGGATGGTAGAGCAGCACGCAATGGCTGACGGCGCTGCCCCGGCCGACTCGGCCACGCAATTGGTGCAGCTGCGCGAGGCCGAGGCGTTCGGGGTTTTCGATGATCATCAGGCTGGCGTTGGGCACGTCGACGCCGACTTCGATCACGGTGGTGGCGACCAGCAGTTGCAGGTTGCCGGCCTTGAACTCGGCCATCACCGCGGCTTTCTCGGCGGGCTTCATGCGGCCGTGGATCAAGCCGACCTTCAACTCGCCGAGGGCGGCGGTGAGGTCTTCATGGGTGGTTTCCGCGGCCTGGCAGGTCAGCTCTTCCGATTCTTCGATCAGCGTGCACACCCAATAGGCCTGACGGCCTTCGGCACAAGCGCCGCGCACCCTTTCGATCACTTCGACGCGCCGGGTGTCGGTGACCAGCACCGTGTTTACCGGGGTACGGCCGGGCGGCAGTTCGTCGAGGATCGAGGTGTCGAGGTCGGCGTAGGCGCTCATGGCCAGCGTCCGGGGGATCGGCGTGGCGGTCATGATCAACTGGTGCGGACACATCCGCCCGCCGACGCCTTTCTGCCGCAATGCCAAGCGCTGCTGCACGCCGAAGCGGTGTTGTTCGTCGATGATCGCCAGTGCCAGGTTCTTGAACTGCACTTCGTCCTGGAACAGTGCGTGGGTGCCGACCACCATCGGTGCGCCGCCCGCGATCTGCTCAAGCGCGGCTGCACGGTTTTTGCCCTTGAGCTTGCCGGCCAGCCACGCGACTTCGATGCCCAGTGGTTCGAGCCAGCGTTTGAAGGTGATGAAGTGCTGCTCGGCGAGAATTTCGGTGGGCGCCATCAGTGCGACCTGATAACCCGCTTCCAGTGCCTGAAGCGCGGCGAGGGCGGCGACCACGGTTTTGCCGGCGCCGACGTCGCCCTGAATCAGCCGCAGCATCGGTTCGTGCTGACTGAGGTCGTAAGCGATTTCGTTGCCGACCCGTTGTTGGGCGCCGGTCGGGGTGAAGCCGAGGTTGGCCAGATACTGTTGTGGCAGCTTCGAGGCTTTGGGCATGGCCGGCGCGCGCAAGGCACGCATACTTTCGCGCAGGCGTTGCTGGGACAGTTGATGGGTCAGCAGTTCTTCGAAGGCCAGACGATGCTGGGCCCAGTGATGACCGAGGGCGAGTTCGTCGACATCGGCATCGGCGGGCGGGTGATGCAGGTAGCGGATCGCATCGGCCAGCGGCGCCAGTTGATAATCCCTGGCCAGTTCGGTCGGCAGCCAGTCGGGCAGGCTGCTGGGGCCGAGCAGGGTCAGGGTTTGCATGCACAACTGGCGCAAACGCTGCTGGGTCAGGCCTTCGGTGAGCGGGTAGACCGGGGTCAGGGTTTCATCCACCGGCGGCGGTTCGTCACCGGTGATGGCGCGGTATTCCGGGTGGTAAATCTCCAGCCCCGAGGCGCCGGGCCGGGCTTCGCCGTAGCAGCGAATCCGCGTGCCGCGTTTGAGGCCTTCTTTCTGGGCGTTGCTGAAATGGTAGAAGCGCAGGCTGAGCCCGCCGGTGCCGTCCTGCAGACGGACAACCAGGCTACGGCGCCGGCCCATGACCACATCGGCGCCGCTGACGGTGCCTTCGATCACCGCGTCTTGCCCGGGTCGCAAATGGCCGATCGGGACCACGCGAGTGCGGTCCTGATAGCGCAACGGCAGGTGGAACAGCACGTCCTGGAGATTCTCCAGACCGACCTTGGCGAGTTTCTCGGCCATGGCTTCGCCGACACCCTTGAGTGCCGTCACCGACACTTGCGACAACTCGGTCATGACAGCGACTTAACCGGCCACCACCGGCGCTGGCGGCTTGGCCACCGAGCACAGGCGAATGGAGTCGGCGAGGATTTCAATCGCCTTTGGCCGCGGGAAGCTCGCGCGCCAGGCGATGGCCACGGTACGGAACGGCACCGGTGCGCTCAATGGGCGCACTTCGATCACGCCGGGAGCGTAGTGGTGGCTGTCCACCGCCGACAGCGGCAGGATCGAAATGCCGAGGCCGGAGGCGACCATGTGGCGGATGGTTTCCAGTGAGCTGGATTCCACCGTGGTGTGCTTGGCGCCGTCGTTGCCTTTGGCCAGGGTCGGGCAGGCTTCCAGCACTTGATCGCGGAAGCAGTGGCCTTCGCCGAGCAGCAGCAGGCTCTTGTCGTTGAGCAGGGCGGCGTCGATGGATTCTTTTTGGGTCCACGGGTGCTGGGCCGGCATCAGGACGTAGAACGGCTCGTCGTAGAGCTGCAAGGTCAGCACGTCGGCTTCGTTGAACGGCAGGGCGATGATGATCGCGTCGAGCTCGCCGTTGCGCAGTTTGTCGCGCAGCACGTGGGTGAAGTTTTCTTCGATGTACAACGGCATCTGCGGGGCGACCCGGTGCAGTTGTGGTATCAGGTGCGGGAACAGGTACGGGCCGACGGTGTAGATCGCGCCGACTTTCAGCGGGGCCGTCAGCTGGTTCTTGCCGGCCTGGGCCAGTTCGCGGATGCCTTGGGCCTGTTCCAGGACTTTCTGCGCCTGGGCGACTATGCCTTCGCCCACCGGGGTCAGGCGCACGGCGCTCTTGCTGCGCTCGAAAATCAGCACACCGAGTTCGTCTTCAAGCTTTTTCACGCCTACCGACAGGGTCGGCTGGCTGACGTGGCAACGCTCGGCCGCGTGGCCGAAGTGCTGCTCTTGGGCGAGGGTAACGATGTAGCGTAATTCTGTGAGAGTCATAGCAAGCGTCCATGAAGTTGCGGGCCAAGCATACCGGCTGCAATCGATAGACGCACGTTATCAGACTGAGTGTGTCGAGTGACACAGGGTAATGCAGGTTTGGCGTTTCCAGATATGCAAAAAGCAAAAAGATCGCAGCCTTCGGCAGCTCGAGGGATTGATGTACACCCTGTAGGAGCTGCCGAAGGCTGCGATCTTTTGGTCTTCTGTTTTAGCGGCGTCGTTCCAGCGAGTAAACAAACGGTGCAACGATTTCGATGGCGCCGTTGTTCAGCATGTCGGCCGGTGGCTTGGGCAGCGGCTGGGCACGACGGATCATTTCCAGGGTAGCCCGGTCCAGATCGGCGTTGCCGGAGCGGCCCACCAGTTCGAACGACAACACGTTTCCTTCGGCATCCACCACAAAGCGCAGACGGTTCAAGCCTTCCTTGCCGCGTTGCTGTGCGCTGGCCGGGTACTTTTTGTACTTGGCCAGGTGCGCGAGCAGGGTGCCTTGCCAACTAGCCTTAGCGGCTTGTTGTGCGGGCGAGGGGCCGGGTGCCGGCTGAGCGGATTTCTCCGTCGGCGCCTGGGTTGGCTGCGCGTCGCTCGGTTTTGCCTCGGACGGTTTTTCCTTCGGCGGCTCCGGCTTTTTCTCCACAGGCTTGGGCGGTTGCGGCTTCGGCTTGGGTTTGACCGGTTTCGGCACGGCAATCTCGGCCTTCGGCGCTTCAGCGAGTTTCGGAATCGGCAGTTCTTCCACCGGCGCCGGTGGCTGCGGTGGCGTGATCACCTTCGGCGGTGCGGGCGGTGGCGGCGCCGGAATTGGCGCCAGCTCGACCATCATCGCTTGCGGCGGCAGCTCGATCGGCGGGCGCGACGTCCAGTTCAGCGCCAGCGCAATGGCCAGCGCATGGACGCCCAGCACCACGGCCAGGCTACCGCTGTAACGCGTCAGCTTTTGGCGCGTGTTGATCATTTTTTGGCTGCCGTCTCGAGTCCGACCAGGCCGACCTTCAGGTAACCGGCGGCGCGCAAGGCATCCATCACGCTCATCAGGTCGCCGTAGTCCACGCCTTTGTCGGCCTGGAAGAAGATCGTCGTGTCTTTCTTGCCCTGGGTTTTGGCGTCGAGCGTGGCGCCGAGGGCTTCGGTCTTCACTTCGTCTTCGCCGAGGAACAGGCGTTGGTCAGCTTTGACGCTGAGGAACACCGGTTTCTCTGGCCGCGGCGCCGGTTTGGCGGTGGAGGCGGGCAGGTCGACCTTGATGTCCACGGTGGCCAGCGGCGCCGCCACCATGAAAATGATCAACAGCACCAGCATCACGTCGATGAACGGCGTGACGTTGATTTCGTGGTTCTCGGCCAGATCGTCGTCTGCGCCTTCTTTCAAATGCAGGCCCATGGCCGATTACCCCACTTTCACCATGTGCGGTTGCGAGCTGCGCTCGGGCGGCAGGTGGTCGAGGTCACGGCTGACCAGCAGCAGGACTTCTGCCGAGGCGTCGGACACTTGCGCCTTGTAACCGGCGATGGAGCGGGCGAAGACGTTGTAGATGACGACCGCAGGAATCGCTGCAACCAGACCCAGCGCGGTCGCCAGCAGGGCTTCGGCGATGCCGGGGGCCACAACGGCGAGGTTGGTGGTCTGGGTTTTGGCGATACCGATGAAGCTGTTCATGATGCCCCACACGGTGCCGAACAGGCCGACGAACGGCGCGGTGGAACCGATGGTGGCCAGCACGCCGGTGCCGCTGCTCATGTTGCGACCGCAGGCGGCAACCAGGCGCTCGAGGCGGAAGCTCACACGCTCCTTGATGCCTTCTTTCTCGCGGCTGTTGGCCGACAGGCGCATTTCTTCCAGCGCATCGTGGACCAGCAGGTTGGCGAGGGTGCCTTCCTTGGCCGCTGTCGAGCTGGCTTCTTTAAGGGTGGCGGCTTTTTTCAGGTGGACGATTTCAGCACGCAGACGGCGCTTGGCGCCCATCAGCTCGAAGCCCTTGGCGATCCAGATGGTCCAGGTGATGATCGAGGCGATGGCCAGGCCGATCATCACGATCTTCACGATGATGTCGGCGTTCTGGTACATGCCCCACGGCGACAGGTCGTGAGCCATGCCCAGCGAGTTGTCGGCTTCGAGAGCTTGCGGCATGTCAGCGGCGTCTACGGCCTGGACCGGATCGGTCGCGGCAGGTGCAGCTTGAACGGCTGGTGTTTGAGTGGCAGCAGGCTGTGTGGCCGGCGCTTGTGCATCGGCGAACGCGGCGGTCGGCGCCAGCATCAGGCTGAGCAGCAGAGCGGCTACCGCGCTCCAGGCGCGAGGTCGTTTGGTTGGCGAAGCGGAGAGTTGATTGCGTGTCATGCTGGCCGGACCTGAGAGGAAAAGACGGTAAATGTTCTTCCAGGCCTCGTGAGGCCGAGAACAAAAGTGGCGTGCATTATTGCAAGTAATTCTTGTTAACAAAAGTAATAGAGTATCTTTTTTTCTTCCATTGCTAGCTGCTCATCCATTTCGGGCGCTAGTCTGTACCTTTCTTGAGGGAGTTTTCTGATGTCCGCGCCTTCTGTTTTGATCGCCGGCTGCGGTGATGTCGGCAGCCGTCTGGCTACGCAATTGCTGGCCGGGCGCTGGCAGGTTCATGGCCTGCGCCGCAATGTGTCGCGCTTGCCGGTCGGAGTGGTGGGCGTTGCGGGTGACTTGTTCAGTGCGCAATGCCCGGCTGACTGGCCGACCGCGCCACTGGATTATCTGGTGTACAGCGCCGCTGCCACTGATCACGACGAAGCGGGTTACCGCGCGGCTTATGTCGAAGGCTTGCAGCATGTGCTGGGGTGGTTGAAACAACATGGCCAGCAGCCAAAGCGCATTCTGTTTGTGTCCAGCAGCAGTGTTTACGGTCAGCAGGACGGTGAGTGGGTCGATGAAACCTCGCCGACGGTGGCAGGCGGTTACTCGGGGCGTTTGATGCTGGAAGCCGAGCAAGTGGCACGTGAGAGCGGCATCCCGGCCAGCATCGTGCGTCTGACTGGCATTTATGGTCCGGGTCGAGAGTGGCTGCTGACTCAGGTTCGTCGCGGTTATCGCGTGGCGATCGATCCGCCGTTGTACGCCAACCGCATTCACGTCGATGACGCGGCGGGGTTGCTGGCGTTTCTGTTGGAGGCGGATCGGCTCGGTGTGACGCTGGATGAGGACTACATCGGCGTCGACGATGCGCCCGCGCCAATGGCAGAGGTGGTGGGCTGGTTGCGTGAATACCTGGGCGTGACCGAATGGGCCGATGACGCCAGTGTGCGTCGTGCCGGCAGCAAGCGTTGCAGCAATGCTCGGGCGAAGGCGTTGGGCTGGACGCCGAAGTATTCGAGTTTCCGCGAAGGCTATGCCGCGATTCTCGAAGGCCGCTGCTGACGTCCAGTTACCCCAAAACAACTGTGGGGGAGCCTGCTCGCTCCCACATGGGTTTTGCGTTGGCCTTAGGGGCGGGTTACTGCTTCTTGAGCAACCACTTGCGCTCGCCGGGTGCAAACTGCGGCATCTCGTCCGCCAAGGCGGTGTTCACGGCCTGAAAGAGCTCCAGTTCCTTGCCTTTGCGGGCGAAGATCCAGGTATTGCCCTGGCCATTGAGTTGCAGCCAGATGTTGTCGTTGCTGATGCTCATTGATGCGCAATCGCCGGTCAGGCACAGGGCGTAACGGTCGGCGCCGGGCAGGCCGGACACTTGGCCGTCGGCCTGAAACTGCACAGTGCCACCTTCGCCTGGGCCGTTGATGATTTTCCAGCTGCCGCCCATGTAAGCCGAGTACAACGCACGCTCAAAGCTGGCACCGATCGGTGCTCCGTCCGGGACAGGGATCTGGGCGCGGTCGAAAAGCTGCTCTGGTTCGTATTCGCTCGCGACTTGGTGCAGTTGCTTGCCATCACGTTTCAGCTCGCTGGCGGAGCTGCCATAAAAGTCGACTTTCCAGGCGCCTGACTTTTCACCCAGCAGCTTGCCTTCGACGTTTTCAAAACCATTGGTGTAGCGCGCCTGACCGGCCTTGGTGTTGACGTCCCATTCCAGGTTCGGGCCATAGGCCTGGAGCGCTTCACGCAGGGAGCCGCCTTTGGAGGCTGAATCGATCGCCGCCTGATTGATCCAGGTGCCGCTGATGTCGCGGTCGGCAGGGTTGCTGGCACATCCGCCCAAGAGTAGGGCGACCAGCGAGAGAGCTAGCGCATGGCGCATGATGGAATCCTTTCAGAACCCTTTGTACAAGATCAGTCGGCGCAGCCTCGCAAGGCTGCGCCGGACACATTACTCGATGACCAGAATGGCATCCATTTCAACCTGTGAACCCTTTGGC
Source organism: Pseudomonas sp. GW822-FHT02G04 (assembly GCF_058802085.1). Lineage (NCBI taxonomy): Bacteria > Pseudomonadati > Pseudomonadota > Gammaproteobacteria > Pseudomonadales > Pseudomonadaceae > Pseudomonas > Pseudomonas sp. GW822-FHT02G04. Next base: position 125,268 of record NZ_JBXANU010000003.1, on the reverse strand, counting down.
AGGGCTGCAACGCCGATGGCGGCGCGGGCAGGGTAAGGCTGGTCGAAGTACTTGCCCATGATCTCGTTGACCTTGGCGAAGTGGCTCAGGTCGGTGAGGAAAATGTTCAGTTTGACGATGTCCTTGAACGAACCACCGGCAGCTTCAGCCACGGCTTTGAGGTTCTCGAACACCTGGACGGTCTGGGCTTCGAAGCCTTCGACCAGTTCCATGGTTTTTGGGTCCAGAGGAATCTGACCCGACATGTAAACGGTGTTGCCAGCCTTGATCGCCTGGGAGTAAGTACCGATGGCGGCCGGGGCCTTGTCGCTGTTGATAACGGTCTTGGTCATGTATGACTCCTTGTGAAGGGTGGGCTACGCGCGCATGCGGGTGATGCGGATGACCCCGGTCAGGGCGCGCAGTTTCTTGATCACGCGGGCCAGGTGCACGCGGTCGTGCACGCTGACCACCAGTTGGACCACGCTGATACGACCGTCGCGTTCGTCCATGCTGATTTTTTCGATATTGCCGTCGGCCGCGTTGACGCTGCTGGCCAGCAGGGCGATCAGGCCGCGCTGGTGTTCCAGTTCGACGCGCAGCTCGACGTTGAATTCGCCGGTGACATCCTTGGCCCACGAGAGCTGGATGCATTTTTCCGGGTTGTGGCGGATTTCGCTGATGTTGCGGCAGTTGTCCAGGTGCACCACCATCCCTTTGCCGGCGGACAGATGGCCGACAATCGGGTCGCCAGGGATTGGTGTGCAGCACTTGGCGTAACTGAGCACCAGGCCTTCGGTACCGCGAATCGCCAGCGGGCCTTCCGGACTTGGCAGCTGTTCGCCTTCGCCGAGCAGGCGGCGGGCGACCACGTAAGCCATGCGATTGCCCAGGCCGATGTCTTCGAGCAGGTCTTCGATCAGTTCCAGGCGGTATTCGTGGAGCATCAACTGCACACGCTCGGCCGGGACTTTTTCCAGCGAGCTGTCGAAGCCGTTGAGCACCTTGTTCAGCAGGCGTTCGCCGAGGCTGATGGATTCGGAGCGGCGTTGCAGCTTAAGCGCATGGCGGATGTGGGTCCGTGCCTTGCCGGTGACTACGAAGTTGAGCCATGCCGGGTTCGGCCGCGCGCCGGGGGCGCTGACGATCTCGACCGTGGAGCCGCTTTGCAGCGGTTCGGACAGCGGCGCGAGACGACGGTTGATCCGACAGGCAATGCAGCTGTTGCCCACATCGGTGTGCACCGCGTAAGCGAAGTCGACTGCCGTGGAGCCTTTGGGCAGCTCCATGATCCGGCCCTTGGGCGTGAACACGTAGACCTCGTCCGGGAACAGGTCGATCTTCACGCTCTCGATGAATTCCAGCGAGTTGCCGGCCCGTTGCTGCATCTCCAGCACGCCTTTGACCCACTGACGGGCGCGGGCGTGAGTACCTTTGGGCTGCTCGTCGCCGCTGGATTTGTACAGCCAATGGGCGGCGATGCCGTTGTTGGCCATCTCTTCCATTTCACGGGTGCGGATCTGGATCTCGATCGGTACACCGTGCATGCCGAACAGTGTGGTGTGCAGCGACTGGTAGCCGTTGGCCTTGGGGATCGCAATGTAATCCTTGAAGCGCCCCGGCAACGGTTTGTACAAATTATGCACAGCACCCAGCACGCGGTAGCAGGTATCGACCTTGTCGACGATGATCCGGAACGCATAAACGTCCATGATCTCGTTGAAGGCCCGACGCTTGCCGCGCATTTTCTTATAGATGCCGTAGAGGTGTTTCTGACGACCGCTGACCTCGCCCTGAATGCCGTCGATGGCCAGGCAGTGGCTGAGGGACTCTTCGATCTTGTTGACGATTTCCTTGCGGTTGCCCCGGGCGCGCTTGACCGCCTGGTTGATCCGCGCGGAACGCATCGGGTGCATGGCCTTGAAACCGAGGTCTTCGAATTCTATGCGGATGGCGTGCATGCCCAGCCGGTTGGCAATGGGCGCATAGATTTCCAGGGTTTCCTTGGCGATCCGCCGGCGCTTTTCGCCGGACAGCACTTCCAGGGTGCGCATGTTGTGCAGGCGGTCGGCCAGCTTGACCAGGATCACGCGAATGTCGCGCGCCATGGCCATGGCCATTTTCTGGAAGTTTTCGGCCTGGGCTTCGGCTTTGGTCTCGAAGTTCATCTGGGTCAGTTTGCTGACCCCGTCGACCAGTTCGGCCACGGTTTCGCCGAACTGCGCTTGCAGCGCTTCCTTGGCAATACCGGTGTCTTCGATCACGTCATGCAGCATTGCAGCCATCAAGCTTTGATGGTCCATGTGCATGTCGGCAAGAATATTCGCCACCGCAAGAGGATGCGTGACGTACGCCTCACCGCTACGGCGGCGTTGGCCGTCGTGGGCTTGTTCGGCGTAGAAGTACGCTCGGCGGACCAGGTTGACCTGGTCCTTGCCGAGGTAGGTCGATAAGCGATCGGCGAGGGCGTCTATGCTCGGCATGATGACACCTGCCGTTTGCTATGACCCCGCGCCGTGCTACGTCGACCAGGCATGGCCTTATACTGCCTCGTTGGACTCGTCCTCGAACGCTGCGAACAGCGGTTCGTCTTCGACGATTTCAGCGTTGGCGATGAACTCGTAGCTCATCAGGCCTTCAGCGATTTCACGCAGCGCTACAACTGTAGGCTTGTCGTTTTCCCACTGAACCAGGGGCTCTTTGCCACCGGTGGCCAGTTGACGGGCACGCTTGGTAGAGAGCATGACCAGCTCAAAGCGGTTTTCCACGTGTTCTAGGCAGTCTTCAACGGTTACGCGGGCCATGGTATTCCTCGGAGCGAATGCAATATGCGCGCTGCCCGGTTGGGCGAGCGGACTCAACAGTTTAAAAAATCACCAGCGATTAGGGAAGCGCTGATTTTTTGACCAGGCTCTTCAACGCGCTATAAGCACCAATGTAAAGCCCTTGCAGCGGTTTTGGGAAGAGCTGATTAGCCGAGCAATTCAGCCAATAATTTGCCATGACGTTGCTGCTGACGCTTCTGATGCAGCTGATTGGCGCGGAAAATCGCCTTCAGATCGTCCAGTGCGTGGGCGAAATTGTCGTTGATGATCAGGTAGTCGTAGTCGACATAGTGGCTCATCTCGCTGACGGCTTCGCGCATCCGGCCTTCGATGATCTCGTCACTGTCCTGGCCGCGATTGGTCAGGCGCTGGTGCAAGGCCTCCAGCGACGGCGGCAGAATGAAGATCGAACGGGCCTGGGGCATCAACTTGCGCACTTGCTCTGCACCCTGCCAGTCAATTTCCAGAATCAGGTCGTGGTCTTCGTCCAGGGTCTGCTGCAGGTGGCTTTGCGAAGTGCCGTAGAGATTGCCGAACACTTCGGCACGCTCGAGGAAGTCCCCGTGCTCGATCATCTTCACGAACTCGCTGCGGTCGACGAAGTGATAGTTCACGCCGTTCACTTCACCGGGGCGCATGGCGCGGGTGGTGTGGGAGACCGAGACGCGGATCTCCTGATCAGCGTCGGTCAGGGCTTTGACCAGGCTGCTCTTGCCCGCGCCCGAAGGTGCGGAAATGATGTACAGGGTGCCGGTACTGTGGGTCATGTCAGGTTTGCCTTACTCAATATTCTGCACTTGTTCGCGCATCTGCTCGATCAACACCTTGAGGTTGACCGCTGCTTGGGTGCTGCGCGGGTCGAAGGCTTTGGAGCCCAGTGTGTTGGCTTCGCGGTTGAGCTCCTGCATCAGGAAGTCCAGGCGCCGACCGGCAGCGCCGCCGGATTTGAGCACCCGGCGAACTTCGATGATGTGAGTGCTCAGGCGATCCAGTTCTTCGGCGACGTCGCTCTTTTGCGCGAGCATGACCATTTCCTGCTCCAGGCGCTGCGGGTCGAGGTCGGCCTTCATGTCGGTGAAGCGGTCGAGGACTTTCTGACGCTGAGTGGCGAGCATCTGCGGGACCAGCTCACGCAGGATCACCACATCTTCTTCAATGGACGTCAGGCGCTCGTTGATCAACCGCGCCAGCTCCGCGCCTTCGCGCTCGCGGCCGGCCTTGAGTTCTTTCAGGCCCTGGTTGAACAGCGCCATGGCTTCGGCATTCAGCGCTTGCGGGTCGGCGGCGTCGGCCACCAGCACGCCGGGCCAGGCCAGGACTTCCAGCGGGTTCAGCGCGGCTGGGTTCTTGATCAGGCTGGCGACGGTCTCGGCGGCAGCGACCAGTTGCGCGGCGCGCTCGCGGTCCACTTGCAGCGGTTTGCCAGTGCTTTCTTCGGTGAAACGCAGGGTGCATTCGAGCTTGCCCCGGGAAATTCCCTGGCGCAGGGCTTCACGGACCGCGCCCTCGAGGTCGCGGAAAGATTCCGGCAGGCGCAGATGGGGTTCCAGGTAGCGGCTGTTGACCGAGCGCAGCTCCCAGCTCAGGGTGCCCTGGACGCCGGCTTTCTCGACGCGGGCGAAGGCGGTCATGCTGTGCACCATGGAGGTACCTCGCAATGCAGGTCGGCGCGTAACCCATGGTTCGCGGACCCGCTATCTGTGAATTAAAGCCGACAGGCAGCAAAGGCGCAGGATTGTAGCGCAGTGGGGCGGATGCGCCCAATCACACGCTGTGACAATGAGCTGCAGACCGTCGGCTACGCTCTATTCAGAGCCTTCAATCGTCGGGCGAATTTTTTAGAAGTGCCCACTCGCGGCCCACGGCTCTATAATGCTCGGCAGTTTTCCGTCCCCCGTACAGGTACTCCCTATGAAACGTCCAAGTGGTCGCGCTGCCGATCAGCTCCGCTCGATCCGCATTACCCGCAACTACACCAAACACGCCGAGGGATCTGTACTGGTCGAGTTCGGTGATACCAAGGTTATCTGCACCGTCAGCGTCGAGAACGGCGTGCCGCGTTTCCTCAAGGGTCAGGGCCAGGGCTGGTTGACCGCTGAATACGGCATGCTGCCGCGCGCCACTGGCGAGCGTAACCAGCGTGAGGCAAGCCGCGGCAAGCAAGGCGGCCGCACTCTGGAAATCCAGCGTCTGATCGGTCGTTCCCTGCGCGCTGCGCTGGACATGTCCAAGCTGGGCGACGTCACCCTGTACGTCGACTGCGACGTGATCCAGGCTGACGGCGGCACCCGCACCGCGTCCATCACCGGCGCCATGGTTGCACTGGTCGATGCCTTGAAAGTGATCAAGAAGCGCGGTGGCCTCAAAGGTGGCGACCCGCTCAAGCAAATGATCGCTGCCGTTTCGGTGGGCATGTATCAGGGCGAACCTGTGCTTGACCTCGACTACCTGGAAGACTCGGCTGCAGAGACTGACCTCAACGTGGTGATGACCAGCACTGGTGGCTTCATCGAAGTCCAGGGCACTGCCGAAGGCGCGCCGTTCCAGCCGGAAGAGCTGAACGCGATGCTGGCACTGGCGAAGAAAGGCATGATCGAGATTTTCGAACTGCAGAAGGCTGCACTGGCTGACTGATTGTTTTGATGTCCGGCAAAGGAGAGCGCCATGAGTGATGAACAGCAGTTGCTTCCTACCCCGAGCTCCGAGGCTCGCCAGTGGGCGATGTTTTGTCACCTCTCGGCGTTTCTCGGTGTCTGGTTTCCGTTCGGTCACCTGATCGGGCCGCTGATACTCTGGCAGTGGAAGCGTGAAGCGGACCCGTTCATCGATGCCCAAGGCAAAGAAGCGCTGAACTTTCAGATCACCGTGGCCCTGGTCTCGGGCATCTGTTACGTGCTGATGCTGGTGTTGATCGGTTTTGCGCTGCTGCCGCTGGTCCTGATCGGGGCGATGGTGCTGTGCATCATTGCCGGGCTCAAGGCCAATGACGGGGTGCCTTACCGCTATCCCTTCACCTGGCGGTTGATCAAGTAACAGCCAGCAAAGTCCCCACGGAAAGCAAAAATCAGCGCGCACAAAAAAGCCGACAGCAATGTCGGCTTTTTTGCATCTGCGAAAAGACGCTTAGATCGTCAGCGTCCAGTCGTAGTCCACGATCAGCGGTGCGTGCTGCGAGAACCGTGGCTGACGCGGCAGGCGTGCGCTGCGTACGAAGCGGCGCAGGCCCGGGGTCAGCAACTGGTAGTCGAAACGCCAGCCCAGGTTGAGCATCTCGGCCTGTTCGTTGTCCGGCCACCAGCTGTACTGGTCGCCTTCGCGGCTGACTTCCCGCAGGGCGTCGACATAACCCATGTTGCCGACAATCTCGTCCATCCAGGCACGCTCAGGCGCCAGGAAGCCCGGGGATTGCTGGCTGTCGCGCCAGTTCTTGATATCCAGCTTCTGTTGCGCCACGTACAGCGAGCCACAATAAATGTACTCGCGACGTTTGCGTCGCTGTTTATCCAGATAACGGGCGAAGTCGTCCATTAGCTTGAACTTCTGGTTCAAGTCTTCATCGCCATTCTGCCCCGAAGGGAGCAGCAAGGTCGCGATGCTGACCTTGTCGAAATCGGCTTGCAGGTAGCGCCCGTAGCGGTCGGCCGTCTCGAAGCCGAGACCGCTGATGACAGCCTTCGGTTGCAACCGCGAGTACAAAGCCACGCCACCTTGGGCGGGAACTTCGGCTTCGCAGGCATAAAGGAAGTAGCCATCCAGTTGGAAGGCTGGGTCGTCCAGTTCAAAGGCGGAGGCGCGGGTGTCCTGCAGGCAGATGACGTCGGCATTCTGTGCTTGCAGCCAACTGAGCAAACCACGCTCGACTGCAGCCTGAATACCATTGACGTTCACACTGATGATCCGCATAAGTGGCCCCAAAAATCGCGTGCGGGTATGATACACGGCGTCTACCTAATTAGCTAAATCCGTGGTATTTGGGGTTTTTTTCATGCAAGCGTATCAACGCGATTTCATTCGTTTTGCCATCGATCGCGGCGTTTTGCGCTTCGGTGAGTTCACCCTGAAGTCCGGGCGCACCAGTCCATACTTCTTCAATGCCGGCCTGTTCAACTCAGGTTCGGCCCTGGCGCAGCTGGGTCGTTTCTACGCGGCAGCCATCGTCGAGAGCGGTATTCCCTTCGACGTACTGTTCGGCCCGGCCTACAAAGGCATCCCGTTGGCGGCTACTACCGCCGTGGCGCTGGCCGAACATCACGACCGTGACCTGCCATGGTGCTTCAACCGCAAGGAAGCCAAGGCCCACGGCGAAGGCGGCAGCCTGGTCGGCGCGCCATTGACTGGCGACGTGCTGATCATCGACGACGTGATCACTGCGGGCACCGCCATCCGTGAAGTGATGCAGATCATCGCCTCCCAGGACGGTGCCAAAGCTGCCGGTGTGCTGATCGCCCTGAACCGTCAGGAGCGTGGCAATGGTGAGTTGTCGGCCATTCAGGAAGTGGAGCGTGACTTCGGCATTCCGGTGATCAGCATCGTTTCGCTGAACCAGGTGCTGGAGTTCCTGGCTGACGATCCGCAGCTCAAGCAGCATTTGCCTGCGGTTGAAGCCTACCGCGCCCAGTTCGGCGTGTAACCACGCTCCCACAGGGATTGCAGACAGCAAAAGACCCCGCTCAGCAAGTTGAGCGGGGTCTTTTGTTTATGTATGGCCCGGTCCCTCAGATTTATTTTTTGCTGGTGCTGCTGAATGTCTCGGCCTTTTTGATCCCGGTGGGTTTATTGGTTTTCTCCGGGTACGGATCAGCCACAGCATCGCCCTGGCCAGTCAGAATTCTCCAGCCATGACGGGTGTGTGCGGTTTTGCGGAGTTGCGGGCAGGGCGGCATCGATGTTTTGCCCTGATTCGAGTATTCGTGACCGCAATCGACACAGGCATAGGTGCCAGGTGAAACATCGCTGCCGTAGGGGACGTAGTCTTTTTGCATGGTAAATCTCCTGTGGGTACAGAGAAGATCCTATGCAGATTGCTTCCTTCGTGAAGTCGGACGTTTCGCCCAATCAGGTCAGGCATTTCTGGCGCGCATAAAAAAGATCGCAGACTTCGTCAGCTCCTACAGGTCTTTCGTACATCCGAAATCCGTAGGTGCTGCCGAAAGGCTGCGATCTTTTTAAGGTTTTGAATCAGGGACGCTTGCGATTGCTGATCAGCGTACCCACACCGGTGTCGGTGAAGATTTCCAGCAGAATTGCATTTGGCACTCGACCATCAATGATCAGCGAGCTGCCCACGCCGCCCTGTACCGCTTCCAGCGCGCAACGGATCTTCGGCAGCATGCCGCCGTAGATGGTGCCATCGGCGATCAGATCGTCGACTTGCTGGGTGCTCAGGCCGGTCAGAACCTTGCCGCTCTTGTCCATCAGGCCGGCGATGTTGGTCAGCAGCATCAGCTTCTCAGCTTTCAGAGCCTCGGCCACTTTACCGGCCACCAGGTCGGCGTTGATGTTGTACGACTCGCCGTTGGCACCGACGCCGATCGGCGCGATCACCGGAATGAAATCGCCTTTGACCAGCAGGTTCAGCAGGTCGGTGTTGATCCCGACCACTTCGCCGACGTGGCCGATGTCGATGATTTCCGGCTGGGTCATCTCCGGGGTCTGGCGGGTGACGGTGAGCTTCTTTGCGCGAATCAGCTCGGCGTCTTTACCGGTCAGGCCGATGGCGCTGCCGCCGTGACGGTTGATCAGGTTGACGATGTCCTTGTTGACCTGGCCGCCGAGGACCATTTCCACCACGTCCATGGTCGCGGCGTCGGTGACGCGCATGCCATCGACAAAGTGGCTCTCGATCGACAGTCGCTTGAGCAGGTCGCCGATTTGCGGGCCGCCGCCGTGAACCACCACCGGGTTGATGCCGACGGCTTTCATCAGCACGATGTCGCGGGCGAAGCCGGTTTTCAGCTCCTCGCTTTCCATCGCGTTGCCGCCGTATTTGATCACCAGCGTCTTGCCGACATAGCGGCGAATATAAGGCAGCGCTTCGGACAGGACCTTGGCGGTGTTGGCGGCGGCTTCGCGTTCGAGGGTCATTCAGGGCTCCGGGTGCTTCAATAGATCAAAACGGTAATTGGAGATCAGGTGCAACGCGCTTCAGCTGGACGTGGAACACATCCTTGATGCGTTGCAATTCAGCCTCGTCATCGGCCTCGAAACGCAGTACCAGCACCGGTGTGGTGTTGGAGGCGCGAACCAGGCCCCAGCCTTTGGCATAGTCGACTCGCACGCCGTCAATGGTGGTCAGGTCGGCGCCTTCACCCCACTGCGCGTCGTGCAGTGCATCAATGATGCTGAATTTGCTCTCTTCGGTCACATGGATATTGATTTCCGGCGTAGAAATATCGTTCGGGAAGGTCGCGAACAACTCTTCCGCGGTGGATTTTTCCTTGCTGAGGATCTCCAGCAACCGCGCGGCGCTGTAGATACCGTCGTCGAAACCGAACCAGCGCTCCTTGAAGAAGATGTGCCCGCTCATTTCGCCGGCCAACAGGGCGCCGGATTGTTTCATTTTCTTTTTGATCAGCGAGTGACCTGTTTTCCACATCAGCGGACGACCGCCATATTCCTTGATCAGCGGGATCAGGCGGCGGGTGCATTTGACGTCGAAGATGATTTCCGCGTCGGGGTTGCGTGCTACCACATCTTTGGCGAACAGCATCAGCAGGCGGTCCGGGAACACGACGCTGCCGGTGTTGGTGACCACGCCCACGCGGTCGCCATCGCCGTCGAAGGCCAGGCCCAGGTCGGCGTTGGTTTCCTTGACCTTGGCGATCAGGTCTACCAGGTTTTCCAGCTTGCCCGGGTCCGGGTGATGGTTCGGGAAGTTGCCATCGACTTCGCAGAACAGCGGGATGACTTCGCAGTTCAGGGCTTCGATCAGTTGTGGGGCAATCACGCCGGCCGCGCCGTTACCGCAATCGACCACGACTTTCAGGCGGCGGGCGAGTTTGATGTCCTGGACGATTTCGGTGTTGTAGCGGTCGAGGATCTCGACCTTGGTGATGCTGCCCTTGCCGCTGGTCAGGTTGTTGGTCTTGAGGCGGTCGTGCAGGGCCTGGATCTGTTCATTGGCCAAGGTGTCGCCGGCAATGACGATCTTGAAGCCGTTGTAGTTCGACGGGTTGTGGCTGCCGGTGAGCATCACTCCGGATTTGCCGGCCAGTACGTTGGCGGCGTAGTACAGCGCAGGCGTTGGCACCAGGCCGACGTCGCTGATGTGGCAACCGCTGTCGGCCAGGCCCTGAATCAGTTGTTCCACCAGTTCCGGGCCGGACAGGCGACCGTCGCGGCCGACGGACACATTGGGTTCGCCCTGGGCCAGGCTCTGGGAGCCGATGGCGCGACCGAGCCAATAAGCGGTTTCAGCGTTCAAGAATTCCGGGACGGTGCCACGAATGTCGTAGGCGCGGAAGATGCTGTCGGGGAACTTGGGTGCGACTTGGGCTGGGGTGCTCATCTGTAGGAATGCTCCATCTCGAAAGTGGCTGGACCTGCCGGCGAAAAGCTCGTCGGCTGGCTCGAACTGAAGGGTATGACGGCGTTTTCCGCAGAGAGTTCGTGGTGCGAAAAGGCCATGCCACCAATGTCGACGAGTATTGGGTCAACCAATGCCTTGATTTTCAGTGGTAAACCTTCCAGATGACGTCTGTGCGATTTGTGGTGAGGGAGCTTGCTCCCGCTTGAGTGCGCAGCGCTCACAAAGTCGGCGATAGTCGCCAGAATCGTGGGGCCGCTACGCTGCCCAGCGCGAGCAAGCTCGCTCGCCACAGGGGGCACATCAGTGACTGCCGGAATGTCCGAACCCGCCGGTGCCGCGCTGGGTTTCGACGAACTCTTCGACCATTTCGAAGTGCGCTTGAACCACTGGTACCAGAACAAGTTGTGCGAGGCGTTCGCCAACGACCATGTTGAAATCGGTCTGGCCACGGTTCCAGCACGACACCATCAGTGGGCCCTGGTAATCGGAGTCGATCAGGCCGACCAGGTTGCCCAGCACGATGCCGTGCTTATGGCCCAGGCCCGAGCGCGGCAGAATCAAGGCCGCCAGGCCCGGGTCGCCGATATACACCGACAGGCCGGTAGGGATCAGCAGGGTTTCGCCCGGCTTGATGACGGTGTCTTTTTCCAGCATGGCGCGCAGGTCGAGGCCGGCGGAGCCGGGCGTGGCGTACTGCGGCAGCGGAAATTCGGTGCCGATGCGTGGGTCGAGGATCTTGGCTTGCAAAGCGTGCATGTAAATTAAACCTGGTTCAGACGTTCGGCGATAAAAGTGATCAGCTGGCGGGCAATCTTGCCCTTGCTGGTCTGGGCAAAAACAGTGGCGTGCAGCTTCCGGTCGATCACACTGCAGGCGTTTTCTTCGCTGTTGAAGCCAATACTCGGGTTGGCGACGTCGTTGGCGACGATCAGATCGAGGTTCTTGTCTTTCAACTTGCGGGCAGCGTAGTCGAGCAGGTGTTCGGTTTCGGCGGCAAAGCCGACACTGAATGGACGGTCGGGACGGGTGGCGATGGTGGCCAGGATGTCTGGGTTGCGCACCATCTGTAGCAACAAGCCGTCGCCGCTTGTAGGGTCTTTCTTGAGTTTCTGTGGGGCCACGACTTCCGGACGGTAGTCCGCGACCGCTGCCGAGGCGATAAACAAGTCGCAAGGAATCGCGGCTTCACAGGCCGCGAGCATGTCGCGAGCGCTGACCACGTCGATGCGCGTGACGCGATCCGGGGTCGGCAGGTGCACGGGACCGGTGATCAGGGTCACGCGGGCGCCGGCTTCCACCGCGGCTTCGGCCAGGGCAAAGCCCATCTTTCCGGAACTGTGGTTGGTGATGTAGCGCACCGGGTCGATGTTTTCCTGGGTCGGACCAGCGGTGATCAGCACGTGTTTGCCGGTCAGCGCCTGGCGCTGGAAGCAGTCAGCCGCGCATTGGGCGAGGTCGGTGGCTTCGAGCATGCGGCCCATGCCGACGTCGCCGCAGGCCTGGCTGCCGGAAGCCGGGCCGAAGACTTTGAGGTCGCGGCTTTCGAGGGTCTGCAGGTTGGCCTGGGTCGCCGGGTCGCGCCACATGGCCTGATTCATCGCCGGCGCCACGGCGACCACTGCGTCGGTGGCCAGCACCAGCGTGGTCAGCAGGTCGTCGGCAATGCCTTGGGCCAGGCGGGCGATCAGGTCCGCGGTGGCGGGGGCAATCAGCACCAGGTCGGCCCATTTGGCCAGTTCGATGTGGCCCATGGCGGCTTCGGCCGCCGGGTCCAGCAGGTCCAGGTGGACCGGGTGCCCGGACAGGGCCTGCATGGTCAGCGGGGTAATGAATTCGCTGCCGCCACGGGTCATGACCACGCGCACTTCGGCGCCCTGGTCGATCAGGCGGCGAACCAGCTCGGCGCTCTTGTAGGCAGCAATGCCGCCGCCGACGCCCAGAACGATGCGTTTCCGATACAGCCGCTGCATAGGTCTGCCTTTCATTTCGTTGATGACTGCATGGCGATACCCCCTCCCCAGGGGTGAAATCGCCCGCAAAAAAGATGGGCTACGATATCACAGCGACCGCTACGGAACAGCGGCGCCCACTTACATGGAGGTGTTATGAGCATTCGCGATTGGCCAGCGGCGGAGCGACCGCGGGAGAGGTTACTTGAGTTGGGTTCGGGGAGTCTTTCGGACGCCGAGTTGCTAGCGATTTTTTTACGTACCGGTGTATCGGGTAAAAGTGCAGTAGATCTGGCACGACATCTGTTGAATCAGTTTGGCAGCCTGCGGTCACTGCTCGAAGCCGATCAAACTGCGTTCAGCAGGCAATTGGGGCTCGGGCCAGCGAAATTCGCTCAGTTGCAAGCGGCACAGGAAATGGGCAGGCGGCATTTAGCCGAACGTGCACGGCAAAAATCGGCGCTGGAAAATCCGCAGGCGGTTCGTGACTACCTGAAGTCGATGCTGCGCCACGAGCCTCACGAGGTATTCGGGTGTCTGTTTTTGGATTCAAAACATCAAGTGTTGACCTTTGAAGTGCTGTTTCGCGGCTCCATCGACAGTACCAGTGTCTATCCAAGACAAGTGGTTAAACGCGCTTTGGCCCACAACGCCGCAGCGTTGATCCTCTGCCATTTTGTGGCGCGCCACAAAATGAACATTATGTGCCCCGTTCTCTTATGTGCCCGAAGGCGGCGACACCGGCGTAGATCAAGGATTTTTGCCCAGTCGCAGGAGACATAACGGGCGAGCCGCCAAGACGGCGAATCCCCGCCCGATCGGCAGATGGATGGTTGTTGTGAGGCTGGACGTTCAAGCGAAGCGAAAGCAGGTCGTCCAGCCCAGCCGCGGGTTGTGACTACAAGGACGACAGCCAAGCCAGCATTGCGGCATCGTCCTGCCACGCGGGTTTGCGCGAGCGTCCCAGGTTTGCAGCGACGGGCTCGCACAGCTCCAGAGCATCGGTCTTCATGCGGATGGTGATTTCGGCATACCGGTTCGTCGTCTCCAGCCTGACGTGCCCCAGCCAGCCCCGAATGACATTCACCTCGACGCCAGCTTCGAGCAGATGAACCGCGGTGGTATGCCGAAACACATGTGGCGTGACCCGGATCTGCGAAAAGGGCCTGGCCGAGGTCTCCCAGGCCTGCGCAAGGTGGCGGATGCGCTTGTAGATACCGAAGCGGGTCATCGGCGCTCCGCCCGTCCCGACGAACACCGACTCGGCGGGCCCCAAGGAGGCGGCGCGTTCGTCCAACATGGCTTGCAAGGCCTTCGCCGTCTGGCTCCACAAGGGGCAGGTCCGCCACTTCGAGCCTTTGCCCAGCAATCGAACCTGGGCGGGCGACTGCAAATCGAGCTGGCCGACCGTCAACTGGGCCACTTCGGAGACACGCGCCCCCGTGTTGTACAGCAGCATCAAGAGCGCGCGATCGCGTATCGAGAGCCTGTCCTGAGCGGGAATGCTGGCGAACAAGGCTTCGACTTCATCGCGTGCAAGGAACTTCATCTCCGGCAGAGGGCAGCGCTTCATCGGAATGGCCGCGACCTTTGCGCAGGACGGTAGCATCTCGGGGACTGTGCGGCTGATGTACTCGTAGAGCGCGTGCAGCGCCGCCAGGCGCTGGTTGCGCGTGCTGATGGCGTTGCCACGTTCGACCTCCATGTTGCGCAGGAAAGCGAGCACCGCGTGGTAGTCCAGATGTTCCAGCTCCAGTTCGCTTACGCCCCGGTGATGCGCTCCGGCGACGAAGACCAGGAACAGGCGCAGGCTGTCGCGGTAACTGCGGATAGTGCTGGGCTGCAAGCCCTTGTGCCGGGGAAGGTAGTCCAGGATGTAGCCATGGATGACCGATGAAAAACTCTGGAGTTTCATGGCGTCACCTCTTCGGCAAGCAAGGGTGCAAAGGCCTCGAAGCGCTCGTTGGCAGCACTGAGCAGGTCACTGGTGATGGTCAGGTACACGGCCGTGCTGGCTGGGTTGAGGTGCCCGAGGAAGGTCGACAGATGATGCAGGCGATCGGCAGGCGCAATCCCCTGGCGATACCACTTCAGCAGCGTTCGGACTGCAAACGAATGACGCAGTCCGTGGACATGCGGTCCGAAGACACCGGCCGGGACATCCAGGGCCAATTGCGGCAGCAGGTCATCGCGGAACGTATTGCGGATGCTGTTCGTGCTGATGGGGTCTCGTCCATTCCAGGAGAACAGGAAGCAGGCACCCGCGCAGGCATAACCTCGGGCCTCGCGTAGGGCCAAATAGCTGCGCAGCCTGGCGGCCAGCTTGGGGCCGAATGGCACCAGCCTGTCCTTGCCAAACTTGGTGTTTCGGATCTCCAGGACTTCGCGCTCCGGGTCCACGTCGCCCCATTGCAGGCAGGCTACCTCTCCAACCCGGAGACCGAGGCCGGCCAGTAAGGCGAAAATCATCTCGTAGGTGGCGCCCCGCAGCGGCGCGCGCGAGTTGTCCTGCAATGCCTTGGCATGGGCCAGCAGTTGCCGGATGGCCTCGGGCGGGAACAGGAAAGGCAGCCGCCGGGCCGTCTGCGGCTGCGCTTTGGCTTGTACAGGGGACACCGCGAGCAGCTGCTGGCTGACGATCCAGTCGAACAGTCGTCGCACATTGCTCAGCAAGTTGTTGTAGCTGCGTGGGTTGGTGCGATGGCGGGAAATCAAGAAGGCCTGCAGGTATCCAGCATTGATCGCCTCAATGCTGTCGATGCCTTGTTCATCCAGGAACCGGTCGAGCAGACGCAGTTGGCGGTCTTCGTTGGCGAACTTGCATCCCATGGCCCGCTTGGCGCGCAGGTACTGTTCGATGTGAGGCGCGAGGGGGCTGTGAAAGCCATTCCAGTGGGCGGTCATAACACGTCCTCCGCGTTTGCGATGACCAGTTCGCGCAGCTTGTGCAGCGCCACCTTGCCGTAGACCAGTGTGGAGGCCGGGTTGCGGTGGCCGACGTAGTCGCCGATGACCTTGAAGGGAACATCGGCTTCGACGAGATGCTGCACACAGGCGTGGCGCAGGGTGTGTGATCCAGCTCGGGATACCTGGATGCCGGCGGCTCGCAGCCGGATGCCGACCATCGATGAAACCGTGGCGTGCTGCATGGGCGCGTAGGGCGACTTGACCGTGAGAAAGGCTTGGCGATGTACCACGTCGGTGCGTCGAACCTGCAGATACTCAATGACCGCTTCGCCGGCTGTCGCCGAGAGTGGATAGCGGGTCGAGTGCCCACCTTTGCGCATGGGAATACTGACCTGGGCGTGCTTCCAGTCGAAGTCGTCCAGGCAGAGGGCCGCGATCTCCCTAGCACGCAGCCCATAGCTGGCCAGCAGCACCAGAATGGCATAGTCGCGCTTGCCCTGGTCCGAGCGCCGATCGATGCTGGCAAGCAGTCGCTTGACATCCTCCCAGCGAATGGCGCGAGGAATGGAGGCCTGCCTGTAGCTACGCCCGCGCGGCACACTGCGCACGAGATCCGTGACCACGATGCCCTCTCGGTGCAGATAGCGGAGAAAGACGCGCAAGGTCCCTGCGCTGTTGAGCATGCCGGATTTGTGTAGGGTTTTTGCGCGCTCGCTGAGGAAATCGGTGATGCAAGCAGGCGTCAGCCCGGCCAAGGCGATACCGGCTTGCGCTAGGTACGACTCGAATGGACGCAGCGTGTAGATGTAGTTGTGCAGCGTGGTACGGAGCAACCCCTTCTCCTCCAGCAAAAAGGTGAAGAAGTCCGGGACGGAGACGGAAAACGGCATAGCAGGCTTATTGCTCGGTCGCGTGTAGCCGGACAAGGCCACGCACAACATCCGCTCCACGGGAATACGGCTTTGCGCGACAACTGCCGCCATGTCATGAGCGTTCTTGCACCAGCCGCCATGTTCGGCCTTCCATCGTTCGACGAAAGGATCGACATGATCGGGAAGCTCCTGCAACTGCGTAGCGCCTCTTGCGATGGCGAAATCGTTGAAGTGCGCGAGCGCCCGGACATGCTGCCGAACCGTGTCATTGGACGTGTGCCGCTCGTCGAGCGACTGGACGTAACGCTCAATCTGTGGGCCCAGCCACAGGGCCCTGATGCGGTCAATCGCCTTGAACGACCGAAAGTGATGTTCCAACATGACAACCACCTCTCTAGAAAAGCGAAGGAGATGTCATGCTGCGCTTGGCTTGCGGTTATGTGCCTTGATGCTGGGCCGAAATCCTTGATCTACGCCGGTGTGGCTACCTTCGGGCACATAAGAAAACGGGGCACATAACTGCCACAACCATCCGTCGGGTAACTCCAACCCCAGTCAAGCCGACCGAGTGCTGACCAAGCGCCTGCAAGAAGCGCTGGACCTGATCGATGTGCGGGTGCTCGACCATTTCATTGTCGGTGACGGCGAACCGTTGTCCATGGCCGAGTACGGGTGGATGTGAGAGGGGAAGGTGGGCAAATGAGTCCCTGTGGGAGCGAGCCCGCTCCCACAGGTTTTGTGGCGACGCTGATTACTTGAGGTTGACCTTCGAGTAATCCTGGCGACCAAACGGGCTGACCCGATAACCCTCGACGTCTTTGCGCGTCAGGGCGAAGGCCGTCGGGTGGGCCAGTGGCAGCCACAATGCCTGTTGCTGGATCTGCGCCTGGGCCTGTTCGTAGAGCTTGGTGCGTACACCTTGCTCGCCGGTGGTCTTGCCTGCGCTGATCAGCTTGTCCAGATCCTGGTTGCAGTAACGGGCGAAGTTGGTGCCGGCTTTGACCGCCGCGCAGGAAAACTGCGGCGTGAGGAAGTTGTCTGGGTCACCGTTGTCGCCGGCCCAGCCCATGAACAGCAGATCGTGCTCGCCGGCCTTGGCGCGGCGAATCAGTTCGCCCCATTCGATCACGCGGATCTCGGCCTGAATGCCGATTTCCGCCAGGTCGGATTGAAGCAATTGCGCGCCGAGGCTCGGGTTGGGGTTCAGCAGGCTACCGGAAGGGCGAGTCCAGATAGTGGTCTGGAAACCGTTCTTGAGCCCGGCCTTGGTCATCAATGCCCGGGCTTTCTCGACATCATGCGGGTAGCCCGGCAAGTTTTTGGCATAGCTCCAGGTATTGGGCGGGTAGGGCCCGTTGGCAGGCTCGGCGGTGTCTTCGAATACGGCCTTGAGGTAGTTGGCCTTGTCGAACGCCAGGTTGATTGCCTGGCGCACTTCCGGCTTGTCCAGCGGCGGATGCTGGCTGTTGATGCCGACGAATGCGGTCATGAAGGCGTCAGTCTTTTCCACCTTCAGGGTCGGCTCCTGCTTCGCAGCCTGTACGTCCAGCGGTTTCGGCGACAGGGCGATCTGGCACTCGTTGCGACGCAATTTCTGCAAGCGCACGTTGGCGTCCGGGGTGATCGCGAAGATCAACGGGTCCACCGATGGCTTGCCCTGGAAGTAGTCACGGTTGGCCTTATAGCGAATCGAGGCATCTTTCTGGAAACGCGTGAAGATGAACGGGCCGCTGCCGATCGGCTGGCTGTTGAGCTTCTCCGGAGTGCCGGCCTTCATCAGTTGGTCGGCGTACTCGGCCGAATAGATCGAGGCGAAGCCCATGGTCAGGGTCGGCAGGAACGTCGAGTCAGGGTGATCGAGGGTGAAACGGATGGTGAGTGGGTCCAGGGCGTCGATCTTCTTGATCAGTGTCGGTAACTGCATCGACTGAGCGTGCGGGAAGCCGCTCTGGGCGATTTTGTGCCACGGGTTTGCCGGATCGAGCATGCGGTCGAAACTGAATTTCACGTCTTCGGCGGTCAGGTCGCGCGTCGGGCTGAAATACTCGGTGTGGTGAAATTTCACCTGCGGATGCAATTTGAAGACGTAGGTCAGGCCGTCGGGCGTGACGTCCCAGCTGTCCGCGAGGCTGGCGACCACTTTACCGCTGGCGGTGTCGAAGTCCACCAGGCGGTTCATCAGCACGTCGGCCGAGGCGTTGGTGGTGGTCAACGAGTTGTATTGCACCACGTCGAACCCTTCAGGGCTGGCCTCGGTGCAGACGCTCAGGGCGGCGGCATGGGCCAGCGGGCTCAGCAGAAGCGGGGCGAGCAACAGTGGTAGGGCAGCGAGGCGCATGGTCGGATTCCTTTACAGATCGAAGGCCCATCTGCAAGTGCAGTCTGGAAAAGGCTTACCCTAGTGGGCTCTTTTGCAAATGACTATCCCCTTTTTCATTTTCAGGGGAGTATGGGCGATTGTTTTCGGTGAGTGATGGTTGAGAAAAACCCTGAATTGGTCCGTTGGCCGATTCTCTGCGACGAGCGGTCGCTATCGGGCTCAGCCTTTGTCCAAGGCACTCGGCGCCCGAAAAACCGGGTTTTTATCAACTCAATTCACACCGGTTGTTGTTGCTCTCTGGTCTTTCTGGTATAAAGCAGCGCTCTTTTCTAGGGGCCCGGTTCCTTCACTTGTAGGTGTAGCCGGTAAGACCTCTAAAGAAACGCGGCGCCTGGCGCCAAATGACTGAGAGATTAAGCGGCCAACCCATGCCGGGTTGGGCATGTGGTTTTAGAGGGCTGAGGCATGTCGAGAGTATGTCAAGTTACCGGTAAGGGTCCGGTGACTGGGAATAACATTTCCCACGCAAACAACAAAACCCGTCGTCGTTTCCTGCCGAACCTGCAGCATCATCGCTTCTGGGTTGAAGAAGAGAAACGTTTCGTGCGTCTGCGCGTATCTGCCAAAGGCATGCGTATCATCGACAAGCGTGGCATCACTGTCGTGCTGGCCGAAATCCGCAAAGCCGGCAAGATCTAAGGGAGCTAATCATGCGTGAATTGATTCGTTTGATTTCGAGCGCCGGTACTGGTCACTTCTACACTACCGACAAGAACAAGCGCACTACTCCGGACAAAATCGAGATCAAGAAATATGATCCGGTTGTTCGCAAGCACGTGATCTACAAAGAAGGCAAAATCAAGTAATTGATTTTTCCTCCTTACGAAAAAGGCCCGTATCGCGAGATACGGGCCTTTTTTGTTGCCGTTTTGCATCGTCTGTCAGGGCTCCATCGCGGGCAAGCCCAGACAGCACAAACCCTCAAGCCTTCTGTTCAAACACCACATAAATCTTGCGGCACGGCTCCAGCACTTCCCAGGTGCCTTTGAAACCGGCCGGAATCACGAAGCGATCGCCTATGCGCAGGGTCTTGGCGCCGCCGTCGTCATCGCGCAGCACTGAAACCCCCTGAACGATTTCGCAGTACTCGTGTTCGGTGTAGTTCACCCGCCACTGACCGATTTCGCCTTCCCAAACGCCTGCACTCATCTGGCCGCACGGAATGTTGTAGTGGTTGTACACCGCTTGCTCGGGGTCGCCCTTGAGGACTTTCGCCGGGTCTGGCCGATAGCGATCGGGCTGGGTGGTGGCCTGACTGAAATCGACAATATCCTGAATGCTCATGCTGGTATTCCCCCGTGATTACGGCGCGACTGGCTGGAAAATTGAAAGTCTATGTTTATTAAAATGAACATCGCAAGGCCGTTTAACGGCCTTATGTCAAATATATTGAAACTTCACCCGCCGCTGGTTTAGGGTAACGGTTGCCTTGAGCCGAAAAGCAGGCTGGCCGGGCAGAATTCCTGACAGCACCCGCGAAGAGCGCGGGCGCTCGTATTCAATAAGAGGAGGACACTCGTATGACCACCCTGACTCGTGCCGACTGGGAACAACGGGCTCGCGATCTGAAGATCGAAGGCCGCGCCTACATCAATGGCGAATACACCGATGCAGTCTCCGGTGAAACGTTCGAGTGCATCAGCCCGGTTGATGGCCGTCTGCTGGGCAAGATTGCCAGCTGTGACGCCGCCGACGCCCAGCGCGCCGTGGAAAACGCTCGCGCCACGTTCAATTCCGGCGCCTGGTCGCGCCTGGCGCCGACCAAACGCAAAGCCACCATGATTCGTTTTGCCGGCCTGCTGAAACAGCACGCCGAAGAGCTGGCCCTGCTCGAAACCCTGGACATGGGCAAGCCGATCAGCGATTCCCTGTACATCGACGTTCCCGGCGCGGCACAAGCCCTGAGCTGGAGCGGTGAGGCCATCGACAAGCTCTACGACGAAGTCGCCGCCACCCCGCACGATCAGCTGGGGCTGGTGACTCGCGAGCCGGTTGGTGTGGTCGGTGCGATCGTGCCGTGGAACTTCCCGTTGATGATGGCCTGCTGGAAACTCGGCCCGGCGCTGTCCACCGGTAACTCGGTGATTCTCAAACCTTCCGAAAAATCGCCGCTGACGGCTATTCGCATTGCAGCGCTGGCGGTTGAGGCCGGTATCCCGAAAGGTGTGCTGAACGTGCTGCCGGGTTACGGTCACACCGTCGGCAAGGCCTTGGCCCTGCACAATGACGTCGACACCCTGGTGTTCACCGGTTCGACCAAGATCGCCAAGCAACTGCTGATCTACTCCGGCGAATCGAACATGAAGCGCGTCTGGCTCGAAGCCGGTGGCAAGAGCCCGAACATCGTGTTCGCCGATGCGCCAGACCTGCAAGCCGCCGCTGAATCGGCTGCCAGCGCCATTGCCTTCAACCAGGGCGAAGTCTGCACCGCAGGTTCGCGCCTGCTGGTCGAGCGTTCGATCAAAGACAAATTCCTGCCATTGGTGATCGAAGCCCTCAAGGCCTGGAAGCCGGGCAATCCGCTGGATCCGGCGACCAACGTCGGTGCGCTGGTGGATACCCAGCAGATGAACACCGTGCTGTCCTACATCGAATCCGGTCACACCGATGGCGCCAAACTGGTGGCTGGTGGCAAGCGCATTCTTCAGGAAACCGGGGGCACCTACGTTGAGCCGACGATTTTCGACGGTGTCAGCAACGCAATGAAAATTGCCCAGGAAGAGATCTTTGGCCCCGTGTTGTCGGTGATCACCTTCGATACCGCCGAAGAAGCCGTTGCGATTGCCAACGACACCCCTTACGGCCTCGCGGCGGCGGTATGGACCACGGATATCTCGAAGGCTCACCTCACCGCCAAGGCTTTGCGCGCTGGCAGTGTGTGGGTCAACCAGTACGACGGCGGCGACATGACTGCGCCGTTCGGTGGCTTCAAGCAGTCCGGCAACGGTCGCGACAAGTCGCTGCACGCGTTCGACAAGTACACCGAGCTGAAGGCGACCTGGATCAAGTTGTAAGCAAGTGAGGGAGCCCGGTGGTCAATCGGGCTCCTGAACGACATAGATCCCCTGTGGGAGCGGGCTTTTGTGGTGAGGGGGCTTGCCCCCGTCGCCACAAAGGCACGCTCCCACACTGTTTTGTGCTGTACATAAAATATCCACAGGAGCGTGGAACATGCGTTGGGCGACTTATTTCGCCGTCTTGGCGTCTGTCTTGAGTGTCGGCCTGGCCCTGGGCGTCAGCATGCCATTGGTATCGCTTCGTCTGGAGGGTTGGGGTTACGGCTCGTTCGCGATTGGCGTGATGGCGGCGATGCCAGCCATTGGCGTGCTGCTGGGGGCGAAGATCTCTAGCCATCTCGCGGCCCGTCTTGGCACGGCCAATCTGATGCGCCTGTGCCTGTGGGCCGGGGCGGTGTCCATCGGCTTGCTGGCGCTGTGGCCGAGCTACCCGATCTGGCTGGTGCTGCGGTTGATGATCGGGGTGATCCTGACGCTCGTCTTCATCCTTGGCGAAAGCTGGATCAACCAACTGGTGGTCGAGCAATGGCGCGGCCGATTGGTAGCGCTGTATGGCAGCAGTTATGCGCTGAGTCAGCTGGCTGGGCCGTTACTGTTGGGTGCGTTGGGCACCGAGCATGATTACGGTTTTTGGGTTGGCGTCGGTTTGCTGATGACGTCACCGTTCCTGCTGCTGGGCCGTAGCGGAGCGCCCACCAGTGAAGCCTGCAGCGTGACCCTCAACGACTTGCTGAACTTCTGCCGTGGCCTGCCGGCAATTGCCTGGGCGGTGTCGCTGTTTGCCGCGTTCGAAGCGATGATCCTGACCTTGTTACCGGTCTATTGCCTGCGTCAGGGCTTCACCACGGAAATCGCCCTGGCGATGGTCAGTACGGTGGTGGTGGGTGATGCCTTGTTGCAATTGCCGATTGGCGCGCTGGCTGATCGCTTGTCGCGACGTACGTTGTTCACCGGTTGTGCGATGCTTTTGCTGCTGTCGAGCCTGGCGATTCCATTGCTGATTGATACGCTGTTGATCTGGCCGCTGTGGGTGTTGTTTGGCGCCAGTGCCGGTGGTCTGTTCACCTTGTCGCTGATCCTGATCGGTGAGCGTTATCGCGACGATGCGCTGGTGCGGGCCAATGCCCATATCGCACAGCTGTGGGGGATCGGTTGCCTGATCGGGCCGTTGGCGGCCGGTGCCGGGAGCCAGTGGATCAGCGGGCATGCCCTGCCGTTGCTGATGGCGGCGGGTGCGTTGGGGTTGGTGATTCTGGTATCGCGGCAAGGGGCGTTTGGAGTGGTTGCCGAGCCGGCCTGAGCGCTGCACAAAACCTGTGGCGAGGGAGCTTGCTCCCGCTGGGGCGCGCAGCGGCCCTAAATCATGTGCTGTCGCTTACTCAGGTAGAGCGCGGACGCCGATTTGCGACTGCTGCGCAGCCGAGCGGGAGCAAGCTCCCTCGCCACAATTTATCACCAGACTCCTGACTACAGCATCTTCTCCAGGCCGATCGTGCTGCTGAGCCATGAATTGAAATGCCGCCACCAACTCCCCGGTTCCTTGGTCAATGTGTGCTGTTTGCCGTCGTCTTCGGTGACCCAGACTATCTGACCCTTTTCCAGTCGCGCGTGATAGCTGAGGGCCGGCGCCATACCCTCCAGCGCCAGTTCGCGCACACGCCCGGCGAGTTCCGGGCTGTCCACCAGCACCCCGACTTCGGTGTTCCACAACACCGAGCGCGGGTCGAAGTTGAATGAGCCGATGAAGGCTTTTTGTCGGTCGAAGATCATGGCCTTACTGTGCAGGCTGGAGTCGGAGCCATTGTTGGAATTGCTATAAAACAGACGCGATCCGCTGCTGCCGTTGTCTCCGGGCTGGCGGCGTAATTCGAACAGCTGCACGCCATGCTCCAGCAAGGCTTTACGATAAGGCGCATACCCACCGTGCACGGCGGGTACATCGGTGGCTTCCAGTGAGTTGGTCAGCAAACTGACCGAAACCCCCGCATCGGCGCGACCGGTCAGGTACACCAGCCCCGGTTGGCCGGGTACGACGTAGGCGGAGATCATGATCAGCTCTTTGCTGACCCCATTGAGTTCAGGCGCCAACTGGGTGCTCAGCAGCAAGTGCGGTTCAGGTTCTCCGTCGGACAACACCTTGCTCGGTGCGTCCCACAGCGCCTGGTTCCAGGCCCAGATCAGCTCCCGCCGCCAGACGTCCAGGCGCGGGTGAGTGGTGTAGGTCATCAACTGCAGATAAAGCGCGTGGTTCTGTTTGCGCGTTTCTTCCAGAGACTCGGCCAGTCGGGTCCGGGTATTTCTCAAGTCCCTGGCGCTCGGCTTGCTTGAGAGAAACTGTTCGATCGGTTTGCTCAGGGCGCTGTTCCAGTACTGGTCAAAGCTATGTCCCAACTGCTCTGCAACCGGGCCGACGCTGAGCATGTCGATGTCGGTGAAATTCAGTTTGGTCTCGGCATCGAAATACTCGTCCCCCAGGTTGCGCCCGCCAACGATTGCCGCGCTGTTGTCCGCCACCCACAGTTTGTTGTGCATGCGCCGGTGCTGCAGCGATACGTTGAGTAAACGACCCATGGTTCGCGTGACGCCGGTGCTGCGGCCCAGGTGCAGGGGGTTGAACACGCGGATCTGGATCTGCGGATGCGCGGCAAGGGTTGCGATGATCCGGTCCAGGCCATCGCTGGTGGTGTCGTCGAGCAGAATCCGCACCCTTACGCCACGGTCGGCGGCGTTGAGCAGCTCGCTTATCAATATCCGCGTGCTGATGCCGTCATGAACGATGTAGTACTGCAGATCGAGGCTGCTTTGGGCGTGGCGAATCAGCTCGGCACGGGCGGTGAACGCCTCGGTGCTATCGGACAGCAAGCGAAAGCCTGATTGCCCCTGATGGGGAGCGGCCTGGGTCTGGATTGAACGACCGAACGCCGAGTCCACCGCAGGCAGGGCCTGACTCGGTTCGCGAGGGACGTGGAGCGTCGCGCAGCCACCCAGGAGCGAGGTGAGTAACAGCAGAGCAAGCAGGGGCTGTCTGATTCTCACGGGGGAATGTTCCGGTGGCGGCCGTTGTTAGCCTATGGACGCTGGATCCCGCAGAAAGGTCAGTCGGTTTCCGCCAGCAGTTTGATCGCCGCTGCACCGACCTTGCGCACCGCTTCTTCGATCTGCGGTGTGGGCTTGGCGGAGTAGTTCATCCGCAGGCAATTACGGTATTTGCCCGAGGCGGAAAAGATACTGCCGACGGCAATCTGTACGCCCTGGTCATGCAGTGCACGATTGAGTTTCAGGGTATCGAAGCCCTCCGGCAGTTCGACCCACAGCATAAAGCTGCCTTGCGGACGACTGGCGCGGGTGCCGGCCGGGAAATAACGGGTGACCCAATCGATCATCGCGTCGCGATTGCGCTGGTATTGCATACGCATCCGCCGTAAATGCGGTTCGAAGTGGCCAGCCTTGAGAAATTCGGCGATCGCAATCTGTGGTTGCGTCGCGGTGGAGCCGGTGCTGATGTACTTCATGTGCAGCACCCGCTCCAGATAACGGCCCGGCGCGACCCAGCCAATGCGCAGGCCCGGTGCCAGGGTCTTGGAAAAGGAACTGCAGAGCAGGACGCGGCCGTCTTCGTCGAAGGATTTGATCGTACGCGGGCGGGGGTAGGTGTAGGCCAGTTCGCCATACACATCGTCCTCGATAATCGCCACGTCGAAACGCTGTGCGAGGTTCAACAGCGCACGTTTGCGCGACTCCGGCATGATGTAGCCCAGCGGGTTGTTGCAGTTGGGGGTTATCTGTATGGCCTTGATCGGCCATTGCTCCAAGGCCAGTTCCAAAGCATCGAGGCTGATGCCGGTGAGCGGGTCGGTGGGGATTTCCAGCGCTTTCATGCCCAGGCCCTTGAGGGTCTGCATGGCGCCGTGAAAGCTTGGCGAATCCACTGCGACGATGTCACCCGGCCCGCAGATGGCGCGGATGCTGGTCGACAGCGCTTCGTGGCAACCGGTGGTGACCACCAGATCGTTGGCGCTTAACTGGCAACCGGAGTCGAGCATCATGCGGGCTATCTGTTCGCGCAGTTCAAGGGTGCCGCAGATGTTGTCGTAATACAGGCCTCGCATGTCCTGCTGGCGGCTGATTCGTGCCAGGTTGCGCAGTAGCGGTTTCATGGTCGGCGAGGTGATGTCCGGCATGCCGCGGCCTAGCTGCACGACATCCTTGCGCGGCACGGCGCGGATCAATTCCAGCACCTGATCCCATTGCGAAATATCCACCGGGCGTTGGGCGGGGCGGCCAATCACCGGCAGCTCCGGCAGCTCGCGGCTTACCGGTACGAAATAGCCGGATTTGGGTTTGGGCATCGCCAGACCTACGTCTTCCAGCACGCGATAGGCCTGCTGCACCGTGCTCAGGCTGACCCCGTGTTCGACACTCAGCGCCCGCACCGAGGGCAGCCGGTCACCGGGGCGATAGAAGCCTTGTTCGATACGTGTGCCGAGCAATTCGGCGAGGTTGACGTAAAGGGTCATGGTGCAGTCTCGATGTGGGTGATTCGGTTAACCAATACAGATGGGGCAAAAATATGCGATTCAGAGGCCGAAACAGAAAAACTGTATGGAGTTAATACAGCTCTGTTGAATCTGTAATGCTTTTTGCCGTCCGCGCATCATGAAAGCTCTGGCTACCCAAGTAAACAGGAGCGACGAAAATGAACGGCTTGAGCGATGTGCGGCTGACGTTACACAGTCAGGAACTGGCGGCAGGGCAACAGAACGGCGCGCGCGAGGCAGTCACGCGCAACGCACCGTCCTGCCTGGGTCGCTGGGGTCTGTTCTGGCATCGTCTGCACACACGCAAGGCGTTGCTGGAGCTGACGCCGGAGCAACTCAAGGATATCGGGTTGAATCGGGAGCAGGCGCGGGAGGAGGGGCTTAAACCTTTCTGGCGGATCTAGTACTGTTGATCGTTCCCTCGCTCTGCGTGGGAATGCCGCCTCGGACGCTCCGCGTCCGCTGTGACGCAGAGCGTCACTGGATGCATTCCCACGCAGGAGCGAGGGAACGATCATCTTCCTCAAACCAACTCTTTAAGTCGATGCCACAACATCCCCAGGGCCAATAACGGCGAACGCAAATGTTTGCCCCCCGGAAAGGTAATGTGCGGCACCTTGGCAAACAGATCGAACCCGCCGCTGTGCTGGCCGCTGATGGCCTCAGCCAACAACTTGCCTGCCAGGTGCGTGGCGTTTACGCCATGGCCGGAATAGGCCTGGGCGTAATACACATTCGGCTGGTCCTTGAGCCGGCCGATCTGTGGCAGGCGGTTGGCGCCGATGCCGATCATGCCGCCCCATTGATAGTCGATCTTTACCCCGGCCAATTGCGGGAACACCGCCAGCATCTTCGGGCGCATGTACGCGGCGATGTCGTTCGGGTCGCGTCCTGAATAGTGGCAGGCGCCGCCGAACAGCAAGCGTCGGTCCGCCGAGAGTCGGTAATAATCCAGCGCCACCCGTTGATCGCAGACCGCCATGTTCTGCGGCAGCAGCGCGTGAGCCTGTTCTTCACTCAAGGGTTCGGTGGCGATGATGTAACTGCCGGCGGGCAGCACCTTGCCGCCAAGTTGCGGGTTGAGATCGTTGAGGTAGGCGTTGCAGCCCAGCACCAGGGTCTTGGCGCGGACCGAGCCCAGGGCGGTGTGGACCTTGACCTCGGGGCCGTAATCGATGCGGGTCACCGCCGATTGCTCGAACAGCTTGGCGCCCAATTGCCGGGCGGCGGCCGCTTCGCCCAGCGCCAGGTTCAGTGGGTGCAGATGCCCGGAGCCCATGTCGATCAAGCCGCCGACATAGCGCTCGGAGCCCACCACGCTGTGCATTTCGTTGGCTTGCAGCAAACGGGTTTCGTAACGGTAACCGAGGCTGCGCAGCTCGATGGCGTCTTCAGCGAAGCCTTCCAGGTCATGGGCTTTGTTGGCGAGGTCACAGTAACCCCAGGTCAGGTCGCAAGGGATCTGAAAACGCTCGATCCGCTGTCGGACGATTTCCACCGCTTCCAGCCCCATCAGTTTCATCTGACGCACACCGTCTGCACCGATCACGTTGGTGAACTGATCGAGACCATGGCCGACGCCCCGAATCAATTGCCCGCCATTGCGTCCGCTGGCGCCCCAACCGATCTTGTGCGCTTCCAGCAGCACCACGCGCAAGCCTCGTTCGGCCAGTTCGAGCGCCGTGTTCAGCCCGGAGAACCCACCACCCACCACGCACACGTCTGCAACCAGCTCGCCTGTGAGCGCCGGAAGGTCGGGCTGCAGCAAGCTGCTGGCTGCGTAGTAAGAGGCCGCATGCCGGTGATTTGGGGCAGGTTGCTGAACGGGGGCGTTCATGTACGTCATCCTGATTCTTGTGTTTGAAAAAGTTGACGGAGCATAAGCCGCCCCTTCGGATACGGGCAACATTGGTCGGTTGGTGCTGTCTGGGTCGGGGCTTTTGCGTCAGAATCCCCATCTATTTCACATTCGGTCACCGTTTAGATGAGCTGCAACAGTCAGAAAATCCGCACGCTGCGCCAGCAGATTCCCACCTTCGAGTGCGTGCCTGGCTGCCATGACTGCTGTGGGCCGGTCACCACCTCGCCCGAAGAAATGTCCCGCCTGCCGCGCAAGACCCGGGCCGAGCAGGACGCAGCGATGGACGAACTCAATTGCGTCCATCTGGGGCCCAACGGCTGCACGGTGTATGACGAGCGACCATTGATTTGCCGTCTGTTCGGTACCACCAAGACGTTGCCTTGCCCCAATGGGCGGCGGCCGGTGGAGCTGATTCATCCGCGGGTCGAGAAGCAGATTCACGAATACATGGCCAGTACCCGGCAGGTGTTGGTGTAGGGCTCAATCCGGAATCGGCAGACTCAAACTCTCTTTCACTTCTTCCATCACGATATAGCTCTTGGATTCGCGCACATGCGGCAACTTGAGCAGGATGTCGCCCAGCAATTTGCGGTACGAGGCCATTTCGGAAATCCGCGCTTTCACCAGGTAATCGAAGTCCCCTGACACCAAATGGCATTCAAGGACGTGGGGCAGTTTCAGCACCGCACGTCGGAACTCTTCGAAAGTATCGCCGGATTTGTAGTCGAGACTGATCTCGACGAACACCAACAGACTACCCTTCAGGTGCTGCGGATTCAGCCGGGCGTTGTAGCCCATGATGATCCCTTCGCGCTCCAGGCGCCGTACCCGTTCAGTGCAGGGGGTGGTGGAGAGGCCGACCTTTTCCCCCAGTTCGGTGAAGGAAATGCGCCCGTCCGCTTGCAGGATCCGCAGGATGTTGCGGTCGATCTTGTCCAGCTCACGTTTGGTCTGAGTGTTGGTCCGCATAGGGGATGCGCCTCCGTGAAAAGGGTTTTTGCCGAGAATTGTCGCCAAATATAAGCACTTATATAGTGAAAAGCACTGGCTGATCTTTTTTAAACTGCCCACATCTTCGGTCTGCACAATAAACGTCAGCGGTAAGCCGCGATGAGGGATATGAAAATGCGCGTTCTGGTCTTGGGTAGCGGCGTCATCGGTACCGCCAGTGCCTATTATCTGGCACGAGCCGGCTTTGAAGTGACGGTCGTGGACCGTCAGCCAGCGCCGGCCATGGAAACCAGTTTCGCCAACGCCGGGCAGGTTTCGCCGGGTTATGCCTCACCGTGGGCCGCACCGGGCGTGCCGCTCAAAGCCATCAAGTGGCTGTTGCAGCGTCACGCGCCATTGGCGATCAAGGCCACCGCCGACATCGACCAGTACCTGTGGATGGCGCAGATGCTGCGCAACTGCACCGCCAGCCGTTACGCGGTGAACAAGGAGCGCATGGTCCGTCTGTCTGAGTACAGCCGCGACTGCCTCGACGAATTGCGCGCCGAAACCGGCATTGCCTACGAAGGCCGTAGCCTGGGGACTACCCAGCTGTTCCGCACCCAGGCGCAGCTCGATGGCGCTGCCAAAGACATCGCCGTACTGAAAGAGTCCGGTGTGCCGTTCGAGCTGCTCGACCGCGCCGGCATTGCCCGGGTCGAACCGGCCCTGGCCAGCGTCACCGACATCCTCGCCGGTGCCTTGCGCCTGCCGAACGACCAGACAGGCGACTGCCAGATCTTCACCACCCGCCTGGCCGAAATGGCTGTGAAACTGGGTGTGGAATTCCGCTTCGGCCAGGACATCCAGCGCCTCGACTTCGCCGGTGATCGCATCAACGGCGTGTGGATCGACGGCAAGCTGGAAACCGCCGACCGTTACGTGTTGGCGCTCGGCAGCTACTCACCGCAACTGCTCAAGCCGTTGGGCATCAAGGCCCCGGTGTATCCGCTCAAGGGTTACTCGCTGACCGTGCCGATCATCAACCCGGCGATGGCCCCGACGTCGACCATTCTCGACGAGACCTACAAGGTCGCGATCACTCGTTTCGACAACCGCATCCGCGTCGGCGGCATGGCGGAAATCGCCGGTTTTGACCTGTCGTTGAACCCGCGTCGGCGCGAAACCCTGGAGATGATCGTCAACGACCTTTATCCTCAGGGCGGCAATCTGGCCGAGGCGAGTTTCTGGACCGGTCTGCGTCCGACTACCCCGGACGGAACGCCGATTGTCGGTGCCACGCCGTTCAAAAACCTGTTCTTGAACACGGGCCACGGCACGCTCGGCTGGACCATGGCTTGTGGTTCTGGTCGTTTGCTGGCTGACCTGATGGCCAAGAGAACGCCGCAGATCAGCGCCGAAGGCCTCGATATTTCCCGTTATGGCAACAAACTCAAGGAGTCTGCAAAACATGTCAATCCAGCGCCAGCTCACCAATGAGCGCATGAGCCAGATCGTCGTCCATAACGGTACCGTGTATCTGGCAGGGCAGGTCGGCGACGACATGAACGCCGGGATTGAACAGCAGACCCGTGAAGCTCTCGCCAACATCGAGCGTTTGCTGGATCTGGCCGGGACGGACAAGAACCGCCTGCTGTCGGTGACGATTTACCTGAAAGACATCGAAGCGCACTTCGCGGGCATGAATTCGGTGTGGGACCAGTGGCTGCCAAAAGGCGTCGCGCCGGCCCGGGCCACGGTCGAGTCGAAGTTGTGCGAGCCGCAAATCCTGGTCGAGCTGTCGGTCGTTGCCGCGCTGCCATAAACGCTCTGCCAAAAATCAAGTCACAAAGATCCCTCTCCCGGTGCTGTTGGTGGTTCACGCTGTCAGCCAGCGCCGGTTTTTTTCCAATGACCGACTAGAAGTCTGCCGCCATGCGTCCTGCCCGTGCCCTGATCGACCTCCAAGCCCTGCGTCACAACTACCGGATTGCCCGTGAAGTCACGGGTGCCCGTGCCCTCGCGGTGATCAAGGCCGATGCCTATGGCCATGGCGCGGTGCGTTGCGCCCAGGCGCTGGAAGCCGAGGCGGACGGGTTTGCCGTGGCGTGTATCGAGGAAGCCTTGGAGCTGCGTGCCGCCGGTATTCGTGCGCCGGTGTTGTTGCTGGAAGGTTTTTTCGAAGCCGATGAGTTGGCGCTGATCGTCGAGCATGACTTCTGGTGTGTGGTGCATTCGTTGTGGCAACTCGAAGCCATCGAAAAAGCCGCGCTGAGCAAACCGATCACGGTGTGGCTCAAGCTCGACTCCGGCATGCATCGTGTCGGCCTGCATCCAGCGGATTACCAGGCGGCGTATCAGCGGCTGCTGGCCAGCGGCAAAGTGGCGAAAATCGTGCTGATGAGCCACTTCGCCCGCGCCGATGAGCTGCACTGCCAGGCCAGCGTCGATCAGGTCGCGGTGTTCGAGGCGGCGCGTCAGGGTTTGGCGGCCGAAATTAGCCTGCGTAACTCGCCGGCGGTGCTCGGTTGGCCGCAGATTCCGAGCGACTGGGTGCGCCCGGGCATCATGCTCTACGGCGCGACGCCGTTCGAAGAGGCCAATGCCGTGGCGTCCCGACTGCAACCGGTGATGACCCTGGAATCGAAAGTGATTTGCGTGCGTGAACTGCCGGCCGGCGAGCCGATTGGTTACGGCGCGAAATTCGTCACCCCCAAGCCGATGCGTGTGGGTGTGGTGGCGATGGGGTATGCCGACGGTTATCCGCGCCAGGCACCGAGCGGCACGCCGGTGCTGGTGGCCGGGCAGCGTAGTCAATTGCTGGGGCGGGTATCGATGGACATGCTCTGCGTCGACCTGACCGACGTACCGCAAGCCGGCCTCGGTTCGCCCGTCGAGTTGTGGGGCAAAAATATCCTCGCCAGTGACGTCGCGGCGGCGGCCGATACGATTCCTTATCAGATCTTCTGCAACCTGCGTCGGGTACCGCTGCTCTATTCCGGGGCCTGACAAACAGCGCTTCGACCGAAAGTCGCTTCGCCAAGCTGGATTCAGGTGCAAGTGTTGTAAATACTGAACGCTGTCGCCATGATAACGCTCAATATTCCTGCAACCTGAATCCCTGGAGGCGCAAGCATTGGACGTCGGTGAACGACTGCAATCGATCCGTAAGCTCAAAGGTCTTTCCCAGCGTGAGCTCGCCAAACGCGCGGGTGTTACCAACAGCACCATATCGATGATCGAGAAGAACAGCGTCAGCCCCTCGATCAGTTCGCTGAGGAAGGTACTGGGCGGGATTCCCATGTCCATGGTCGAGTTCTTTTCCGAAGAAATCCTGCAGGAAAAGCCGACTCAGATCGTCTACAAAGCTCACGAACTGATCGATATTTCCGATGGCGCAGTGACCATGAAGCTGGTCGGTCGGGCTCACCCGAGCCGGGCTATCGCGTTCCTCAACGAAATCTACCCGCCAGGCGCCGACACCGGTGACGAGATGCTCACCCATGAGGGCGAGGAAACCGGGATTCTGGTGGAAGGTCGGCTGGAGCTGGTGGTCGGGCTCGAAACATTTGTGCTTGAAGCCGGCGACAGCTACTACTTTGAGAGTACCAAGCCGCACCGTTTCCGGAATCCGTTCGATGCCCCGGCGCGACTAATCAGCGCAGCCACTCCAGCGAATTTCTAAGAGACACGGCGTCGTGCCCGGATTGCACAGACGCCCATGCGGTATTTCCGCCCTGGGATAAGACCCCTTCGACTTTGGGGTTGTTTCAGTGTGGCGGGCTTACCGCTATACTTGCGCCCGCCTGCGAACCGTGGCCGCGGGCGTGACTAGCCACCATTGAGGGTGTACGCGTGAACCTAATTATGAAAATGCTGGCCGCACCAGCAACCGTATTGGCCCTTTGGGCAGTCAGCGCACAAGCTGCGACCAACGATGAAATCGCCAAGCGCCTTGAACCAGTTGGCCAAGTCTGTGTTCAGGGCAAAGAGTGCAAGGGGATGGAAGTTGCCGCTTCCGCGGGTGGCGCTGGCGGTGCCAAAGCGCCGAAAGATGTTATTGCAAAACATTGCAATGCTTGCCACGGCACCGGCCTCCTGGGCTCGCCGAAAATCGGTGACAAGGCTGCCTGGAAAGAGCGCGCCGATCACCAGGGCGGCCTCGACGGCATCCTGGCCAAAGCCATTACCGGGATCAACTCGATGCCGCCTAAAGGCACCTGCGCCGATTGCACCGACGACGAGCTCAAGGGTGCAATCAAAGAGATGTCCGGCCTATAACAAGCCTGCATCTTTCGCGAAAAAGCCGCTTACGAGCGGCTTTTTTGTGCCTGCGATTTGCCTGAGGCTATTCTTTGCAGCAAAGACCCGGCAAGCTCGGTCCAACCCCAATTCATGGAGCGGGCGGGAGGATCAGATGGTGCAGTTGTGTTCTATCGAGCAGGCGGTCGATGACGTCCTGGCACGGTTACCGGCGCATATCCACATGGGCCTGCCGCTAGGGCTGGGCAAACCCAACCACTTCGTCAACGCGCTGTATCAACGCATCGCGCAACTGCCCGAGCGGCAGCTGACGGTCTACACCGCCCTGTGCCTTGGACGCCCGCCCTTGGGCGATGGTTTGCAAAAGCGCTTCCTCGAACCCTTCATCGAGCGGGTGTTTGGCGATTACCCGGAACTGGATTTCCTCGCCGACCTGCATCGCGACAGCCTGCCGAGCAACATCCACATTCATCAGTTCTTTATGCAACCGGGCAGCCTGCTGAACAGCGCCTCGGCCCAGCAGGATTACGTCAGCAGCAATTACAGCCACGCCGCGCGAGACATCAATGCCGCCGGTTTGAACCTGGTGGCGCAACTGGTCGCCAGCCACAGCGAACATCCCGATCGCCTGAGCCTGAGCTGCAACCCGGACATCACCCTTGACCTGTTGCCGATGATCGCCAAACGCCGGGCGGCGGGGGAGACGATCCTGATGGTGGGTCAGGTGCACAACGATTTGCCGTACATGCCCGGCGATGCGGAAATCGGCATCGACACCTTCGACCTGCTGATCGACGCGAAGGACAGCACCACGCTGTTCTCCACGCCGAACATGCCTGTGGGTTTCCAGGATCACCTCATCGGGCTGCACGCCAGCACATTGGTGCGCGATGGCGGCACCTTGCAGATCGGCATTGGCGCCATGGGCGATGCCCTGACGGCGGCGTTGCTGGCGCGGCAGGCGGACAACGACGGCTACAAGGCGTTGCTGGCGGACCTTGATCTCAGCCAGTGGGCGCCATTGATTGAGCGCGAAGGCGGCATCGAACCGTTCGCCAAGGGCCTTTACGGTTGCAGCGAAATGTTCGTCAACGGCTTGCTGGTGTTGGCCGACGCCGGGATAGTGCGACGCAGGGTCTACCCGGATGTGTCGACTCAGCAGCAGGCCAACGCCGGCACGTTGAACGAGGCCGCGCAAACCGACGGCATCTCGGTGCATGGCGGGTTTTTTCTCGGCCCGCGCAGTTTCTACGAGCGCTTGCGGGAGTTGCCGCAGAGCAAGCGGCTCGAATTCAACATGACCCGCATCAGCTACATCAACGAGCTCTACGGGCAGGAAGAACTCAAACGCTTGCAGCGCCTTGATGCGCGCTTCATCAACACCGTGTTCACCATGACGTTGCTCGGTGCGGGCGTGGCGGATCAGCTCGAAAGCGGGCGGGTGTTGAGCGGCGTTGGCGGGCAATACAACTTCGTCGCCCAAGGTCATGCGCTGGAAGGCGCGCGTTCGATCCTGCTTCTGCGCAGTTGGCGCGAGTCGGGCGGTGAAGTCAGTTCGAACATCGTCTGGGAATACGGCCACTGCACAATCCCACGGCATCTGCGCGACATCGTCGTCACCGAGTACGGCATCGCCGATCTGCGGGGCAAGACCGACGCGGCGGTGATCGAGGCGTTGCTGAACATCAGCGACTCACGCTTCCAGCCGGGGCTGATCGAGCAGGCGCAAAACGTTGGCAAATTGCCGAAGCATTTCCGCCTCGATCCGCGTTTCGCCGACAACCGCCCACAGCGTTTGCAGGCGATTCAGGCGCGGCATTCGAATCTGTTTCCGGAATATCCGTTGGGCTGCGATTTCACGGCGCAGGAGCGGGATTTATTGCGGGCGCTGAACTGGTTGAAGAGCAAGTTCAAGCTCACGGAGATTCTGGAGTTGGGCAAAGCGGCGCTGGATGCGCCAGAACCTTCGGAATTTCCCGTGCATCTGGAGCGGATGCAGCTGACGAAGCCGGAGGGGTTGAAAGAGGATTTTTTTCAGCGGTTGCTGCTCACTGGCCTCAAAGCCACCGCGCAAACCTGATCGTTCCCACGCTCTGCGTGGGAATGCAGCCGGGACGCTCTGCGTCCCATTCGAAAGCCGGAACGCGGAGCGTCCCTTGAAGCATTCCCACGCGGAGCGTGGGAACGATCATTGCGGGAGGGTTATTCGATGAAGGTTACAACGCCATCCTTCAGCGATTGCACCCGAGCCAACGATTCCACGCGATAACCCTGGGCATCCAGTTCCGCCCGCCCGCCCTGAAACGACTTCTCGATCACGATGCCCAGACCGGCCACGGTCGCGCCGGCCTGTTTGATGATCGAGATCAGCGCTTGCGACGCCTTACCGTTGGCCAGGAAGTCGTCGATGATCAGCACACGGTCGCTGCTGGTCAGGTGACGCGGGGAGATCGCCACGGTGCTTTCGGTTTGCTTGGTGAACGAGTAAACGGTTGCCGACAGCAGGTTTTCGGTCAGGGTCAGGGACTGATGCTTGCGCGCGAAAATCACTGGTACGCCAAGGTTCAGGCCGGTCATGATCGCAGGCGCTATGCCCGAGGCTTCGATGGTGACGATCTTGGTGATGCCCGAGTCCTTGAACAGCGTGGCGAATTCGTCGCCGATCAGCTTCATCAGCGCCGGGTCGATCTGGTGGTTCAGAAAAGCGTCGACTTTCAGGACCTGGTCGGAAAGCACGATGCCTTCTTCGCGAATTTTCTTGTGCAGTGCTTCCATGAAGCTGTCCTCTGTTGGCGTCTTTTGCGCCGAAGGTCTAAATAAAAGTGGTCAATTCTAGCGCTTTAACATCGCGCGTATATCCGCCAATGCGCTGTTGCCACGAACGGCTTTGACTTCGGTCGGCGTGTCGTCGTTGCCTTCCCAGGCCAGGTCGTCCGGCGGCAACTCATCGAGGAAGCGGCTGGGCGCGCAGTCGATGATCTCGCCGTATTGCTTACGCTTGGCGGCGAAGGTGAAGGCCAGCGTCTGACGCGCTCGGGTAATCCCGACGTAGGCCAGGCGACGTTCCTCTTCGATGGTGTCGGCTTCGATGCTGGAGCGGTGCGGGAGGATTTCCTCTTCCATGCCCATGATGAACACGTAAGGGAATTCCAGCCCCTTGGAGGCGTGCAAGGTCATCATCTGCACACCTTCGGCGCCGTCTTCCTCTTCCTGCTGACGCTCCAGCATGTCGCGCAGCACGAGTTTGCCGATGGCGTCTTCGACGGTCATCTCGCCGTCTTCGTCTTTTTCCAGCGTGTTCTTCAGCGCCTCGATCAGGAACCAGACGTTACCCATGCGGTAATCGGCGGCCTTGTCACTGGAGCTGTTGGTGCGCAGCCAGTTCTCGTAGTCGATGTCCATGACCATGCTGCGCAGGGCGGAGATCGGGTCTTCGCCGGCGCACTGCTCGCGGACCTTGTCCATGAAGCGCTTGAAGCGCGACAGGCGATCGGTGAAGCGGCTGTCCAGGTGTTCGCCCAGGCCGATTTCGTCGGTGGCGGCGTACATCGAGATTTTTCGCTCGGTGGCGTAGTTGCCCAGCTTCTCCAGGGTGGTCGAACCGATCTCCCGGCGCGGGACGTTGATCACTCGCAGGAAGGCGTTGTCGTCGTCCGGGTTCACGATCAGGCGGAAGTAGGCCATCAGGTCCTTCACTTCCTGACGTCCGAAAAAGCTGTTGCCGCCGGACAGTCGGTAAGGTACCTGGTGATGCTGCAGCTTCAGCTCGATCAGCTTGGCCTGGTAGTTGCCGCGATACAGAATCGCGAAATCGCTGTAGGGCCGGTCGGTGCGCAAGTGCAGGCTGAGGATTTCCACGGCCACGCGCTCGGCTTCGGCGTCCTCGTTGCGGCAGCGGATCACGCGGATCTCGTCGCCGTGGCCCATTTCACTCCACAGCTGCTTTTCGAACTCGTGAGGGTTGTTCGAAATCAGCACGTTGGCGCAGCGCAGGATGCGGCTGGTGGAGCGGTAGTTCTGCTCCAGCATCACCACTTTCAGGGACGGGTAGTCGTCCTTGAGCAGCATCAGGTTTTCCGGGCGGGCGCCGCGCCAGGCGTAGATCGATTGGTCGTCGTCGCCTACCACGGTGAACTGGTTGCGTTTGCCGATCAGCAATTTCACCAACAAATACTGGCTGGCGTTGGTGTCCTGGTATTCGTCCACCAGCAGGTAGCGGACCTTGTTCTGCCATTTTTCCAGGATGTCGTCGTGTTCCTGGAACAGTTTTACCGGCAGCAGGATCAGGTCGTCGAAGTCCACCGCGTTGAACGCCTTGAGCGTGCGCTGGTAGTGGGTGTAGACGATGGCGGCGGTCTGTTCCTTGGGGTTGCGTGCGTTTTCCAGGGCTTCGGGCGGCAGGATCAGGTCGTTTTTCCAGGCGCCGATCATGTTCTTGATCTCGTCGACGCCGTCGTCGCCCGAGTATTCCTTCTGCATGATGTCGGTCATCAGGGCTTTGACGTCGGTCTCGTCAAAGATCGAGAAGCCCGGTTTATAGCCCAGCCGCACATGTTCCTTGCGGATGATGTTCAGGCCCAGGTTGTGGAAGGTGCACACCGTCAGGCCGCGGCCTTCACCGCCCTTGAGCAGCGTGCCGACCCGTTCCTTCATCTCCCGCGCGGCCTTGTTGGTAAAGGTCATGGCGACGATGTACTGGGCACGGATGCCGCAGCTCTGGATCAGATGCGCAATTTTGCGGGTGATCACGCTGGTCTTGCCGGAGCCTGCGCCGGCGAGCACCAAAAGAGGGCCGCCGACGTAGCTCACGGCTTCTTGCTGCCGGGGATTGAGTCGGGACATACGAAATCAGGGAGTCGTTAGCGAAATGGGCCGGCATTTTAACAGGCTCAGAGAATTGTGCTGCTCTCTCCGACTTGTGACGCAACACGCGATCTCTATTTGCCGGTTTTGATACTTTCACGCAGGATGCGCAGTGAATTCGCGTCTAATGTACGTATTCAAGACTCGAAGTCGTGTTTGATAACCGATGTCATTGGGTCATTGGTTACCCGAGCGGCATAATGCGCGCCGCCTACATCTTTGCAGAGTCTAGGGAGCTAGCTTGTCTACGCCTGTCGAACCCTTGCGTTTGCTGCTACTGGCCCAAGAGCCAGCGTGGGCAGCGTTGTTGCGCGAGTGTCTGGCTCCAATGGGGAGTTCGGCAGTGCTGCTCAGCGCGCCGAACTGGGAGTCGGTCAGCAACCTGTTCGATGACAACCGCAGCGCGGTGTTGTTGACGATTCCTGCTCTGCAGCCGGCACCCGGCCGTTGCAACCTGCCGACGGTGTTGCTGCTCGAACACGAGCCGTTGGCGCCTCCCGACGGTGTGAGCGACTGGCTGGTGCGCAATCTGCTGGATCCCGGCATGTTGCGCCGCTGCCTGCGTCATGTGCGTGAGCGCGGGGTGTTGGAAAACACCTTGCAGCGCCTGGCCGAGCAGGATCCGTTGACCGGCATCGCCAACCGTCAGGGTTTCCAGACCTTGCTGGCGGCGCGTCTGGCGGACAACGACGGCCGCGGCCTGGCCCTCGGTCACCTCGACCTCGACAACTTTCGACACGCCAACGACGCCCTCGGCCATCAGGCAGGCGACCGGTTGATCCTGCAAGTGGTCTCGCGGCTGAAAAGCCAGCTGGAGGTCGGCGATCAACTGGCGCGGCTGGGTAGCGATGAATTCGCCCTGCTGATCGACACCCGCCGCGCGCCTCAGCGCGCTGAATGGATGGCCGAACGGATTACCGAAGCCCTGTCCGAGCCCTACTGGATCGACGGCGAAAGCCTGTTGATCGGTTCCAGTCTCGGCATTGCTCACGCCCGAGCGCTGGCCGGTGCCGACCCGCTGATGTGGCACGCGCACATCGCCATGCAGCAGGCCAAGAGTACTCAAGGCTGCACCTTTCACGTCTTCAACGAGCGGATCAATCGCAATGCCCGCAGCATCGCCGACCTTGAAAGCGAGCTGCGCCGGGCCTTACGTCGCGATGAGTTGGAGTTGCATTACCAGCCACGCCTGAACCTTGAGGACGGTCAGATCGTCGGCCTCGAGGCCTTGGTGCGCTGGCGTCATGGCGAACGCGGTTTGCTGCCCCCCAGCGAATTCGTGCCACTGGCCGAGCAAAGCGGCTTGATCGTGCCGCTGGGTTACTGGGTGATTTCCCGGGCCCTGCGGGACATGCAGGCGTTGCGCGAACGGGGTCTGCCGGCGCTGCACATGGCGATCAACCTGTCGTTCCGGCAGTTTCAGGACAGCCAACTGCTGACGACCCTGAGCCGGCTGATTGCCGAGCGAGGCGTCGAGGCGCAATGGCTGGAATTCGAACTGACCGAAACCGCGGTGATGCGTCGCAGTGACCTGGTCAAGCAGACCATGGACGCCCTCGGGCGGCTCGGTGTGCGCTTTTCGCTGGACGATTTCGGCACCGGGTTCTCATCGTTCGTGCACCTCAACAGCCTGCCGATTGCCTTGCTGAAGGTCGACAAGAGCTTTGTCGGCGGCATGGAAGAACGGGAAGAGAATCGTAAACTGGTGCACGCCATGATCAACCTGGCGCACAACCTCAACCTCGAAGTGGTTGCCGAAGGCGTGGAAACACCGGAGCAGCTGGATTTATTGCGCGGGTTTGGTTGCGATCAGGTGCAGGGGTATCTGATCAGCAAGCCGTTGCCGTTGGCGGAACTGGTTGAGTATCTGACCTTCGGTTCCAGCCAGCAGCCAGCGCTGGAAGTCGTGAGCTGACCACAAACAACTGTGGGGTGCTTTTGTGGCGAGGGAGCTTGCTCCCGCTCGGCTGCGAAGCAGTCGCAAAGCTTTTTGGTCCGCTTCGCGACCCAGCGGGAGCAAGCTCCCTCGCCACACAGGCTCGCTCCTACAAGGGATCTCAGTCTGGCTGGGCGGCTGTGAAACTATTCTGCGGCGCCGGCTCGCGCCGAATCATCCGCGTCATCTTCCACTCAAACGCCAGCGTCAGGCTCACCGCCGCACACGCCAGCCCCAGCGCCAACCCCCACCAGACGCCCGTCGGCCCCCAGTTCAGATGGAAGGCCATCCACCAGGCGGCCGGTGCACCAATCAGCCAATAGCAGCCCAAACCTACCAGGAACGTGGTCTTGGCATCTTTGAGTCCGCGAATGCAGCCCATGGCAATGGTTTGTGTGCCGTCGAACAGCTCGAACCACGCCGCCACCGCCAGCAGGCTCACGGCCAGTTCGATGACCGGGCGAAAGGCCGGGTCGTTGTGGTCCAGGAACAAGCCGATCAACTGATTCGGCAGCAGCCAGAAGACCATCGCAAACCCCAGCATCGACACAGCCCCGAAGGCGATCCCGACCCGTCCGGCCAGCCGCGCATCCAGCAATTGCCCGGCACCGTAATGCTGACCGATGCGCATAGTGATCGCGTAGGAAAGCCCCGCCGGCACCATGAACGCCACCGAGACGATTTGCAGGGCGATCTGGTGCGCCGCCAATTGCGTACTGCCCATGGTGCCCATGCACAGCGCGGCGAAGGCAAACAGGCCGACTTCCACCGCGTAGGTGCCGCCAATCGGCAGGCCCAGGCGCCACAACTCCTTCAAGTACAGACGATTGGGCCGCGACAGGCCCTGACGCAACGGATAAGCGTCATAGGCCGGGTGCCGACGAATGTGCAGCGCGAGCGCCAGCGCCATGAGGTTGGCCACGATCGCCGTGACCAGACCGATGCCCATCAGGCCCATTTTCGGTAGGCCGAACATGCCGGTGATCAACGCGTAGTTGAGCAGGAAGTTGGCCACGGTGCCGCCGAGGCTGATGACCATCACCGGCGTCGCCCGGCCGATGGCGCTGGTGAAGCCGCGCAGCGCCATGAAACTCAGGTAGCCGGGCAGGGCGAACGGCAGGATCAACAGAAACTGGCCGGCAGCCTGGACGTTGGTTGCGGTCTGGCCGAACAGCAGCAGCACCGGTTTGAGGTTCCACAGCAGCAGGCCCGCCACCAGCGCCATCAACCAGGCCAGCCACAACCCGGCCTGGGTCAGCCGCGCCGCGCCGATGATGTCGCCCGCGCCCTGACGGATCGCCACCAGGGTGCCGACTGCCGCGATCACGCCGATGCAGAAGATCGACACGAACGAATACGTCGCCGCGCCCAGACCGCCGCCGGCCAGCGCCTCGGGACTCAGGCGCGCCATCATCAAGGTGTCGGTGAGGACCATCAACATGTGCGCCAACTGCGAGGCAATCAACGGCCCGGCCAGCCGCAGGATGGCCCAGAGTTCAATACGCGCTGGATGCTGCATGATCATCACGCTCGATTGTCAGAGAGAGCAGGAAGCGTCGATTCTCGGCGCTCTGCGGGGTTTCCACAAAGGGATAAAAAGGATGGGTGGCATGATTAAAACTCATGCCAAGGACTTTCTGATAAGTTGAGGTAACCGCGCTATAGGAGCTTTCCCAATGTCTCGTCGTCTTCCTCCCTTGTATGCCCTTCGAGCATTCGAAGCGGCGGCGCGGCATAGCTCGTTTACCCGCGCCGCCGAAGAATTGTCGATCACACAAAGTGCGGTCAGTCGGCACATTCGTACGCTTGAAGAGCATTTCGCCTGTCGGCTGTTCCATCGCAGCGGGCGCAACCTGCAACTGACCGAGTCGGCGCGGCTGATCCTGCCGGGCATACACGAAGGCTTCACCGCCCTTGAACGGGCCTGCAACACCTTGCGCGCCGAAGACGACATCCTGCGCATGAAAGCCCCGTCGACCCTGACCATGCGCTGGCTGTTGGCGCGGCTCAGCCGTTTTCGCCACCTGCGACCGGGGAACGAGGTGCAATTGACCAGTGCCTGGATGGACGTCGATACGGTGGACTTCAACCACGAACCCTTCGACTGCGCCGTCATCCTCAGCAACGGGCATTTTCCACCGGACTGGGAGACGACTTTGCTGTTCCCCGAAGAGCTGATTCCGGTGGGCGCGCCGAATCTTCTAAAGGACCAACCGTGGGACGTTGCGCGCCTGGCCAGCACCGAACTGCTGCACCCGACGCCGGACCGCCGTGACTGGCGCAACTGGC
Source organism: Pseudomonas sp. GW822-FHT02G04 (assembly GCF_058802085.1). Classification (NCBI taxonomy): domain Bacteria; kingdom Pseudomonadati; phylum Pseudomonadota; class Gammaproteobacteria; order Pseudomonadales; family Pseudomonadaceae; genus Pseudomonas; species Pseudomonas sp. GW822-FHT02G04. Next base: position 83,131 of record NZ_JBXANU010000003.1, on the reverse strand, counting down.
TGGAGCGTATGGGCCTGAGCGATCAGGTCTCGCTCAAGGGCGGGCAGGTGTTCGACACCCTGGAGCTGGGCATGATCGCTGCCGCCCGCGGCTACGGCGTGTCCATGGGCGATTTGCTGATGGTGGCGGAGGATGTCGCGCAGGGACGTCTGAGTTTGCCGTGGCCGACAGCCGTCGCCAGTGGTGAGAATTATTACCTGGTCTGGCCGAAAACCCGTCCCGGAGGTGAACGTTTGCGCCGGCTCAGCGATTTCCTGCAAGGCGAAGTCCGGGCCATGGAATTGCCGGATGTCGAACGCCTGGGCTGAATCGATGGAGCCGCTGCAATGGCGGCCTTGAGCCATATCCCCGTTAATCACTCAAGTATTCGGCTTTGCCGCCGAAAATCTGCTGATGGAACCTTCGTGCCAGGCTCCACGCTTTCCCCATTATCAGAAATTTTGCCAAGTGCGACGGGATCAGGATGATCCGGCCCACTGGGCCAGGAGCTGTCATGTCTCAACCTCGTGCTCGGATTGCCTCACAGCTGGGTCTTGCGCTTGCCGTGATACTGGCGGTTGTCATCAGCGGCAGCACCGTATTTGCCCTGCGCTCGCTGGACGCCGCCAACCTCGCCACCCGCGAAGAGCACCTGGCCAGCGAGGCACGGCTGCTGGCCGATCAGCTGAGCACGTTCCACGGCACGTTGCGTGAAAGTACCCAGCGCCTCAGCGGCCTGTTCGAGAAGCGCTTCAGCGCCGGTTTGAGCGTGCACCCGGATGAGCCGGTGACCGTGGCGGGTGTGCAGACCCCGGGCCTGCACCTGGGCGGCGAAGTGTTGAACAACAACTTCAAGGAAGTGGACGAGTTCAAGCAAATGACTGCCGGCGTCGCGACGCTGTTCGTGCGCAGTGGCGAAGACTTCATTCGGGTCAGCACGTCCCTGAGCAAACAGGACGGCACCCGGGCCATCGGCACATTGCTGGACCACGCTCATCCGGCTTATGCGCGCTTGATGGCCGGGCAGAGCTACGTCGGTCGCGCCTTGCTCTTCGAACGGTCCTACATGACTCAATACACCCCCGTACGCGACAGCGGCGGTAAGGTGATTGCCGTGCTGTTCGTAGGATTCGATTACACCGACGCACAGAACGCTCAGTTCGAAAACCTCAAACGCTTCCGCATCGGCCAGACCGGCTCGCTGGCGCTGCTCGATGAGCAGAACAAATGGCTGGTGCCGATCGCCGGTGTGCAAGCGTTGGATGTGGCAGTCCCGGCCATCGTCGGTCTGGCCAAGACACCGGGCAAGGGCGATTTCTGGAGCGACACGTCGCAAGACTTCTACAGCATTGCCGTGCCGTTCGAAGGCGGGCCGTGGTCGGTGGTGGCGAGCATGCCGAAAGCCGAAATCCGCGCGGTGACCTGGAGCGTCGGCATTCGACTGGCCATCGGCAGCCTGCTGGCGATGTTGCTGGCGGTGGGTTCGGCGGTCTGGTTGCTGCGCAGCAAACTGGCGCCGCTGGGCGATCTGGTGCGTCAGGCCGAAGCCTTGGGTGCCGGTGATTTGAGCGTGCGCCTGAACGTGTCGAGCAACGACGAAATCGGTCAGTTGGCCCGCGCCTTCAACCAGATGAGCCAGGCGCTGTCGACGATGGTCGAACACATTCGTAGAGCCTCGGAAGAGGTCAACAGCCGCGCCCAAGCGTTGTCTGGCTTGTCCGGTGGTGCCTATGAAGGGATGGAGCAGCAGTCCGGCGAAATCACCAGCATGGCTGGCGCGGTGGAAGAATTCAGCGCCACTTCGTTGAACATTGCCGACAACATGGGCAACACCCAGCGTCTGGCGCAGGAAAACGCACAGCAAACCCAGATCGGTCGTACGTCGATGGACGAAGCATCCTCGTCTCTGGAACAAATCGCCGGTGCGCTGAACAGCACCGCGACGGTGATCAACACCTTGGGTCAGCGCTCACAGGAAATTGGCGGCATTGTCGGGGTGATCACCGCGATCGCCGAGCAAACCAATTTGCTGGCGCTCAACGCTGCCATCGAAGCCGCGCGTGCCGGTGAGCAGGGTCGTGGGTTTGCGGTGGTGGCCGATGAGGTGCGCAACCTGGCCTCACGTACTCGCCAGGCCACTGACGAAATTTCCGGGATGATCCAAAGTATCCAGCAGGAAACCGGCAACGCGATCAGCACCATGGAGCAGGGTAACGTGCTGATGCAGGAAGGCCTGTCGCGCAACGCCAACGTCGCCTCAGCCCTGGCGCGGATCGATGAGCAAAGCCGCTCGGCCGGTCAGCAATTCGCCGCCATCACCACCGCGACCCAGGAACAAAGCAGCACCGCGACCTTGCTCAGCAGCAACCTGCAAAGCATCGCCTTGGCGAACAGTGAGCAGCGGGAAGCGGTGTCGAACCTGGCGGTGACTGCCAAAGAGCTGGAGAAGCTCGCGGCGGACTTGCGGCATGAGGTTGACCGGTTTCGTTGAGGCGCTGCCCAAATCGCCATCGCGAGTAGGCTCGCTATGGCATCAACTCAAATCTCCGCGTTATCCACAAACCCCATATCGACGATCATTTGGCATTTGCCGTCGTGATCTCGATTTTTATGCTTGCTGAAACGTTTCTTCAAGTTTATAAAAATGGCACAACTCCAATAAAGGCTGCTGCCATGACCCCGCTCAAACTCTTCGTTGCCCTCAGCGCACTGTCCGCTGCTTCTCACGCCATGGCCTGGGATTACGTCCTGCTCGATACCGACAAGGCCGCCCAGAACTGGCAAATCACCAGCCAGCAACTCGGGGTAAAAACCGACAAACCCTTCTCCGTGACCCTGCGCACCTTGCACGGCGGTCGGCAGGAGGGTGTCAGCATCGTCGACATCGATAACGGCGCGATGAAACTCTCGGTGGTACCGACTCGCGGCATGAACGTCTTGCAGGCCTCTGTCGGCAATGTGCGCATGGGCTGGGATTCGCCGGTCAAGGAAGTGGTCAACCCGTCCTTCATCGAACTCAACGGCCGCGGTGGCCTGGGCTGGCTGGAAGGTTTCAATGAGCTGGTTACCCGCTGCGGCTACGAATGGGTCGGCCATCCCGGCATGGACAATGGCGAACTGCTTACCCTGCACGGTCGCGCCGCCAACATCCCGGCCAACAAAGTCACCCTGCACATCGATGAAAAACCGCCATACGCCATCAGCCTGCGCGGTGAGCTAAAAGAGCAGGCATTCAAGAAAGTCGACTTCTCCGTCGCGACCGAACTGGTCACCGAACCTGGCAGCGTAGTGTTCGCCCTCAACGACACCCTGACCAACAACGGCGACTACCCGAAGGAATATCAGGCGCTGTATCACAGCAACTTCAGCACCCCGTTCCTGGAACAGGGCGCGCGTTTCGCCGCTCCGGTGAAGCAGGTGTCGCCGTTCAACGACAAAGCCAAAGGCGATCTGCCGGACTGGCAAACCTACCGCGCGCCGACCAAGGACTACGACGAAACGGTTTACAACGTGGTGCCGTACGCCGATGCCAAGGGCGATACGTTGACCGTGCTGCATAACAAGGCCGGCAGCCTGGGTGTCTCGGTCGGCTTCAATACTCAAACACTGCCGGTGTTCTCCCTGTGGAAAAACACCGATACCCAAGGCCAGGGCTACGTCACGGGGCTGGAGCCGGGGACGAGCTTTTCCTACAACCGCCGATATCAGCGGCCACTGAACCTGGTACCGACGATTGGGCCGAAGGAGCAGAAGCAGTTCCGCATCAGCTACAGCTTGTTGGCGGATAAAGCGGCTGTGGATAAGGCATTGAAGCGGGTGAACGAGATTCAGGGCGGGCGGGAGACTGAGGTGCGGCAGACGCCGTTGGTTGATCTGACCAAGGGGTGACACCAACTAGAGTGTTGTTGGCCGATATTGCAGCGCTTCGGCCAGGTGTTCGCGTCTGATCCCGTCAGCCTGCTCAAGGTCCGCCAGCGTGCGCGCGACCTTGAGCAGTCGATGGGCCGCTCGCAACGACAGCGTTAAACGCTCGCAGGCGGATTCCAGCCAGTTTTCATCGACTGTGGATAACTTACAGTGTCGGCGTAGGCCTGGCAGGTCGAGGACGGCATTGGCGCAACCTTGGCGTTTGTGTTGCCGCTCTCTTGCATCGGCAACCAGCTTGGCGGCGGTGGCTGTATCGTCGCCGGGTTTTAACGCAGGATTCAGCGCCGTAGCCTCCCTAGCAACCGTCAGGTGCAGATCGATGCGGTCCAGCAGTGGCCCCGACAGCTTGTTGCGATAGCGCTGCACCATGTCCGGCGTACAGGAACAACGGCCACTTGGCTCGCCAAGATATCCACAGGGGCAAGGATTCATCGCAGCGACCAGTTGAAAGCGTGCCGGGAAGCGTACGCGGTCCTTGGCGCGGGAAATTACGATGTGGCCGGACTCCAATGGCTCTCTCAATACCTCCAATACCTTGCGATCAAACTCTGGAAGCTCATCGAGGAACAGCACGCCATGGTGGGCGAGAGTGATTTCGCCGGGTTGCGGTTTCGAGCCGCCACCCACCAGTGCCGGGCCTGAGGCGGAGTGGTGGGGTTGTCGGAAGGGGCGCTGCGGCCAATGGCTCAGCGGCACACAACTGGCGACCGATTGAATCGCCGCGACCTCCAGTGCTTCGCTCTCGGCCAATGGCGGTAACAGCCCCGGCAGACGACTCGCCAACAACGTTTTTCCCGTCCCTGGTGGACCGCTGAACAACAGGTTATGAGCCCCCGCCGCTGCAATCAGCAAGGCTCGCTTGGCCGCAAGTTGCCCCTGCACTTCATTCAAGTCTGGATAGGGTTTGCTGGCGTAGAGCAAACCATTGGAAGCGTAGGGTTCGATGGGCGTGTGGCCATTGAAATGCGCGACCGCTTGAAGCAGATGATCCACCGCAATCACCTTCAACCCCGACGCCAGGCATGCCTCCTCGGCATTCGCTCGCGGCACCACCAGCGTGCGCCCGGCCTTGCGCGCCGCCAGCGCCGCCGGCAACACCCCGCGAACTGCACGCACCGCGCCCGACAGCGCCAACTCTCCCAGGCACTCCACGTCATCCAGCGTCAACGTCGGCACCTGCACGCTGGCCGACAGAATCCCCAAGGCAATCGCCAGATCGAACCGCCCGCCATCCTTCGGCAAATCGGCAGGGGCGAGATTCAAGGTGATGCGCCGTGCTGGAAATTGCAGGCCGGAATTGATGATCGCGCTGCGCACCCGGTCCTTGCTTTCCTTCACCGCCGCCTCGGGCAGCCCGACCATGGTCAGCGACGGCAAGCCGTTGGCCAGATGCACTTCTACGGTGACGGCGGGCGCATCCACGCCAACTTGGGCACGGCTGTGGACGATGGATAGGGACATGGTCGTTCCTTGAGCTGACGGGGAACCGCTTCCTGCGGTTTTTGTGGAGCCTACTTCTAATGGTGGTGAAATCCTACATATTAGGCTCGATAAAGAAGGTGACTTTATTGATGCTTGGCCTGAGGGTTTTTTCGAAGAGCGTCTTAAGGAAAAACTGGGGATTAATGGATGATAACTGAGTTTTCGCTTGATAAAGAGTTTTTCGATTCTCCTGTTCTACACGATGTTAGCATGAGCGCGGTTCATGATTTTATAACAGAGAATTGGATAGAAAGAGGCGCGCTAGTCATTCCGGGTGCAGGGCATGGAGATCTCCTCGGGTTTATAAATAAACTTCCTGAGAAATTTAAGCAGCGCTGGTTAAGAGCGGTTGAGTATGGCATAAAAAGAGATGTTGATAATGAATGGTGGAACTTTGGTGATTATGGCTCGTTCGATGAATTATGTAAGCTAAGCACTCTGTTCAAAACGGCCTTTGCCGAAGGAGCAGTTGCGTATGTTATTAGTGGAAGTGATGAACAGAAACGGCGTTGCATAAATACTGGGTTCGAATTGCTAGGAGCTGGAGTGTGTAGCGAATCCGAAAATTTACAAAGATCATATTTGCTCTCTAGGGCTGATATAGCGCCAACTGATGCTGCGCCGGATGTATGGGATCAGCGACTTAAGCCGTTTGCACAATGCTCTAAGAAAATTCTGATCGTAGATAGGTACCTTTTTACAAATGTTCGAGAAGCAGCAGCACGCGGCCAAAACGAAGATAGTTTAAGGAATTTTTTTATCTATCTATCCCAACTAAATTCCAGGCATAACGTAAAAATCATTTCTTTCGGCGATCAAAAAGATAGCGAGTTGCATGCCGGCGTTCATGATCGAATAAATCGTACTATCTGCAAGATCCCCGCTTTGAGTCGTGGACTAGCAAGTCTTGATTTGGTTTCGGTAGCTGATAATTTTTTCAGGGACGAAGCGCACGATCGCTTTATTGGCTTCGGTAGGCATATCTGTCAAATCGGCCTCGGAATGGCTGTGTTAGGGCCATTACCAAAAGGTAGAAGCACATTTACTGCTAAGTTCGATGTAGATGGAGAACTATCTGCCAGAGAAACCGCCAGTCGCCAATTTAGACTCTGGAGTGAGTCTATGATTTAGTTTGTTTGTGGTTTTAGTAAGAAAATCAGTTAGATTGCCTTTAAAGCATGGAGTGGCGCGTTTGCCATAACTACAATCAGTTAAGCCATAACACGATCCGTAGCAGCTGGCGGAGCCGGCGTACGGCTGCGCAGCAGTCGTAAAATCAGATCACGCGGTGCATCAGGCAAACCGTACAACTTGGATTTACGACTGCTGCGCAGTCGAACGCAGCCTTCGGCAGCTGCTACACAGGTTACGTCGCGGCTGGTATTTGGGCGTAATCAACTGAGGAGCTAGTTTTTTTGTAGGACCGGGCCTGGATAGATGAAGGACTTCGGTGAAAGAGCTCGGACGCTCTTGTCGGATCGGGGTGGCTGCTTATGATCACAGTTGATCAAGCCCTCAGGAGGGGAGATGAGCAATTCTGGAATGCGGCCGATTCATCCTGGCGAAATCCTTGAAAAGGAGTTTCTTGAGCCAATGGGCATTACGGCGGCTGGTTTGGCTAGCTCGTTGAATGAGGTTGGAGATGAGGTGAGTGCCCTTGTGATGCAGGAGAGCGATGTAGGCCCTGACCTTGCCGAGAGGCTTTCCATTTACCTGAACACCACGCCCGAACTCTGGCTAAACCTGCAATCGACCTACGATCAGCGCAGGGCCGAAATCGAGCGTGGTTGAGCTTCGGGTGCTTGCATCACCCGCGAAGCACGCTTCCACCAAGAGGCATTGAGCGGACGGCGGCGGAGGAAGTTGCCGGGGTGTTTGCGGGGCTTAAGATCAAAAGATCGCAGCCTTCGGCAGCTCCTACGGGGCGGTTGTTCCAGCGCGGGGCGGCTGGAACACCGTGGTGACTCTAATCGCGAGAAGGCTCGCCCCCACAGTAGATCCTATTGCCAAGGGAACCGGCGGGGTTATTCGGTGGGTGGATTGAGCTTCGCTTCCAGCTCCGCCACTTTCGCCTCAAGGCTCTCCAACCGTGCCCGGGTCCGTGCGAGCACAACCATCTGGCTATCAAACTCTTCCCGGCTCACCAGGTCCAGCTTGCTGAAGCCGCTCTGCAACAAAGCCTTGAACTGGCTTTCGATTTCGCTTTTCGGCAGTGGGGTGTCGCCGCTGAAGAGGCGGGAGGCGGTGCCGCTCAGGGCGTCGAGGAAGTCTTTTGGCGCGAGCATGGGAAATGTCCTGTCAACAATGGCAGGCAGTGTATCACGCAGTGTCTATAGTCAATCTCGAAGGCTGGGATGCACGCTTTTCGCGCATACGAGTGGGTGGTCGCGCACTGTTGTTGTGCGTAACCGTTTCGTCAATCGACTGGAAGGGCCTGTGGCAGCGGCCAAGGGCTTGAAATCAATGGGTTTTGGATAGATGGCAAGCTTTCTGCTTAGTCGCTGGTGACCCATGCACTGATGCAGTCGCTGTGACGAATGCAGTGCGCCAAGCGGAACGGGGGAAGTTTCGTGCGGAGTGGTTAGCTGGCGTCGGATGGGCAGGTAAGGCCGACGATGCGTTACAAAGCCAGGCACTGCGCTTAGACTTGAGTCGGGTTTGTTTTCCTGGGGCAAGTCCACCAATTCGGGAGAGAGTTTTCATGAAGCTAGTCACTGCCATCATCAAGCCGTTCAAACTGGACGACGTGCGCGAGTCGCTGTCCGAGATCGGCGTGCAGGGCATTACCGTTACTGAGGTCAAAGGCTTCGGTCGGCAGAAGGGTCACACCGAGCTGTATCGCGGCGCGGAGTACGTGGTCGATTTTCTGCCCAAGGTGAAGATCGATGTCGCCATTGACGACAAGGATCTGGACCGGGTTATCGAGGCGATAACCAAGGCCGCCAACACCGGCAAGATCGGTGACGGCAAGATCTTCGTGGTCAATCTGGAACAGGCGATTCGCATCCGTACCGGCGAAACCGATACCGACGCAATCTAAGCCGCCACAAACCCAACGCCCCAGGAGAAAACAATATGACTCTGCGTAAAATCGCAGGGCTAGGAGCCCTGTTGTCCCTCGTAATGCCCGGCCTGGCCATGGCGGCAGACGAAGTGGCGGCCCCAGTCCTCAACTCCGGCGATACCGCCTGGATGATGACCTCGACAGCCCTGGTGCTGTTCATGACCATTCCCGGCCTCGCGCTGTTCTACGGCGGCATGGTTCGGTCGAAAAACCTTCTTTCCGTGATGATGCAGTGCTTCGCCATTACCGGTCTGATCAGCGTTCTGTGGGTCATTTATGGCTACAGCGTCGCGTTCGACACCACCGGCATGGAACAGGGCGTCATCAATTTCAACTCGTTCTTCGGGAGTCTGAACAAGGCCTTCCTCGCCGGTATCACGCCTGCGAGTCTGACCGGGCCTGCGGCACTGTTCCCTGAGGCAGTGTTCGTCACCTTCCAGATGACCTTCGCCATCATTACCCCGGCGCTGATCGTCGGCGCCTTCGCCGAGCGGATGAAGTTCTCCGCCATGCTGATCTTCATGGGCGTGTGGTTCACCCTGGTTTACGCACCGATTGCGCACATGGTCTGGTCCGGCAACGGCGGCCTGTTGTGGGACTGGGGTGTTCTGGACTTCGCCGGTGGCACCGTGGTTCATATCAACGCCGGTGTGGCCGGTCTGATTGCCTGCCTGGTACTGGGCAAGCGTAAAGGCTTCCCAACCACTCCGATGGCGCCGCACAACCTCGGTTACACCTTGATGGGTGCAGCGATGTTGTGGGTCGGCTGGTTCGGTTTCAACGCCGGTTCCGCTGCGGCCGCCAACGGCACTGCCGGCATGGCGATGCTGGTGACTCAGATCGCCACCGCCGCTGCGGCGCTGGGCTGGATGTTTGCCGAGTGGATCACTCACGGCAAGCCAAGTGCACTGGGTATCGCTTCGGGTGTGGTGGCCGGTCTGGTTGCAATCACTCCGGCGGCTGGCACCGTGGGCCCGATGGGCGCTCTGGTGATCGGTCTGGCAGCAGGCGTGGTGTGCTTCTTCTGCGCGACTACCCTGAAACGCAAACTCGGTTATGACGATTCCCTGGATGCCTTCGGCGTGCACGGTATCGGCGGTATCCTCGGCGCGATCCTGACCGGTGTGTTCGCGGCACCGTCCCTGGGTGGCTTCGGCACCGTCACCGACATCGCGGCTCAAGTCTGGATTCAGTGCAAAGGCGTCGGCTTCACGGTGATCTACACCGCGATCGTCACCTTCATCATTCTCAAGGTGCTGGACGCTGTCATGGGTCTGCGTATCACCGAGGAAGAAGAGGCAGTCGGCATCGATCTGGCGCTGCACAACGAACGCGGCTACAACTTGTAAGCACGCCTGTAAAAAAATGCCCGGCTTGCCGGGCATTTTTTTGTCTTGATTTTGTCAGTGAAGGAAAGGCTGAAAGGTTTTTTCATACACGTTCAGGGGCGTTTACAACGGGTGTTTTTCTGCGGCCAATGGCTTACACGATTGAAGGAATATTAGGGCCTTTGTTTTTTCCCAGAGCGCGCTAGAATGCGCCCCGAACGTGCGGAGAACTGTATGTGGCAACAGACTCTGATTACCCTGCGGGCACGGCCCCGGGGCTTTCATCTGGTAACGGACGAGTTACTCGCCGGCTTGCCTGAACTCAAGGCGTGTCGGGTCGGTCTGTTGCATTTGTGGCTACAGCATACCTCGGCGTCGTTGACCATCAACGAGAACGCCGATCCGGCGGTACGTCGCGACTTCGAACGATTTTTCAATCGTCTGATCCCACAAGGAACGGACGACTATGAGCATAACGACGAAGGCCGGGACGACCTCCCGGCGCACTTCAAGGCCAGCGTGCTTGGCTGTCAGCTCAGTTTGCCAATCTCGGCAGGCCGACTGGCGTTGGGAACCTGGCAAGGCGTTTATCTGGGCGAGCACCGTGATCATGGCGGTGCTCGTAAAGTCCTCGCCACCGTGCACGGTGAAGGGGCATAAACCGCTGGTCACCAGCGGTGGTTGAATTTTTTCCGGCAGCCTTCGACAGGAGGCAAAGCTGGGCTATAACTAATCTGCTTTTCGCAAGTCATGAGGTAGAACATGAGCGACGATGATCTGGAAAACGACGACCTCGAAGTAGGCGACGACGAAACCGAAGAAGGCCTGGAAGCGGCGGCTGAAGACGTCGCTGAAGACGACGGTGGTGATGTGCCCGTTCCGACTGCCAAAGGCAAAGCCAAGGCAGCGGTATCGGTCGATGAGCTGCCGAGCGTTGAAGCCAAGAACAAGGAACGCGATGCCCTGGCCAAGGCCATGGAAGAGTTTCTGGCACGGGGCGGCAAGGTGCAGGAAGTGGAGGCCAATGTGGTCGCCGATCCTCCCAAGAAGCCTGATAACAAGTACGGCAGCCGGCCTATCTAAGCGCCTGCTTCCTGCTTGCTGAAAAAGCCCGCCGTCGCTGCGGGCTTTTTCATGGGTGAAAATCAAAAGATCGCAGCACCTCAAATATCGGCTGAGTTCCAGCGCGCCAACAACCCCGGCAACTCGGTCAAACTGCGAATCTCGGCATCCGGCGCCTTCTCGGCTTCCCACACTTTGCCCGCCGGGTTAAACCAGATCGCTCGCAACCCCGCCTGCTGTGCTCCGGCAATGTCATCGCCAGGATGATCGCCGATATGCACCGCGGTTTCAGCGGTCGCGCCGCCACGGCTCAGCGCTTCATGAAACAGTCGCGCATCCGGTTTGGCGATGCCGATGTCTTCGGCGCACAGGGCAAACTTGAAGTAATCCGCCAGGCCCAGTCGGCGCACATCGGCGTTGCCGTTGGTCACTACACCGAGGGCGTAGTGCTTGGCCAGCGTCTCCAGCGTCGGCTCGACTTCGGGGAATACTTCCAGCTGATGCCGGGCATGTAGAAACACTTCAAAACTTTGATCCGCCAGGTCTGAGGCTTGACCGTGGTCGTAACCAGCCTCTTCCAGAGCATGGAAAAGCACCCGTCGACGCAGCGCGCTGATACGGTGCTTGAGGCTCGGCTCGTTGCTCAACACCCGCTCGCGAATCGACCACAAATGCTCCACCGGCACCGCGCCCAGGTTCGGCGCATGCTCGGTCAGCCATTCACGCAATATGGCTTCGGCGCTGGCGATTACCGGTGCGGTGTTCCACAGGGTGTCGTCGAGATCGAAAGTGATCAGTTGGATGGTCATGAATCATCGCCTTTAATGCGTTTGGCCCGTGGATGGGCGCTGTCGTAGACCGTCGCCAGGTGCTGGAAGTCCAGGTGGGTGTAGATCTGGGTGGTCTTGATGTCCGAGTGGCCGAGCAGCTCCTGCACGGCGCGCAAGTCCTGAGAGGACTCCAGCAAATGGCTGGCGAAAGAGTGTCGCAACATGTGCGGGTGCAGGTTCTGCCCCAGTTCGCGCTCGCCGGCGGCCTTGACCCGCACCTGAATCGCCCGGGGGCCAAGGCGCCGGCCTTGCTGACTGACAAACACCGCGTCATCCGCCGGGTTGGTCATGACTCGTAACGGCAACCATAGTTCCAATGCTTCGCGAGCCTTTTTGCCGACCGGCAACAGTCGGGTCTTGCTGCCTTTACCGAGGACCTGAACCATGCCGTCAGCCAGGTCCAGTTGATCAAGGTTGAGCCCGGTCAGTTCGGAAAGGCGCAAGCCGGAGGAATAGAACAGTTCCAGAATCGCCTGATCCCGACGCGCCAGAAAATCATCCTCTACCCCGCCTTCCAGCAGTTGCAGCGCACGGTCAGTGTCGAGGGTTTTCGGCAGGCGGCGTTCGCCCTTGGGCGGTGCCAGGCCATTGGCCGGGTCGTGGTCGCACAGGCCTTCACGGTTCAGATAGTGATAGAGCCCGCGCACCGCCGAGAGCAGCCGCGCCAGGCTGCGGGACGATTGGCCTTGTGCATGCAAGCGAGCGATCAGGCTGCGCAGCCGCTGGATGTCCAGCGCGGCCCAACTGCCGATGTTCTGTTTGACGCACCAGCCAAGCACTTTGTCGAGGTCGCGGCGGTAGGCGTACAGCGTATGCGGCGACACTTGCCGCTCACTGCGCAGGTGTTCGCAGTAAGCGTCCAGTTGCCGTTCCACGATCAGCGTACCGAGCGCAGGGAGTTGTTGACCCGTGGCAGCACGCGGCCCATGACTTCGGCGATGTAGCTGAGGAACAACGTACCCACCGAACTCTTGTAGTGCTGCGGATCGCGGCTGGCGATGGCCAGAACACCGTGGATGCCCTGGTGGCTGATGGCGACGACGGCAGTGGAGCCGATCTGCTTGCGTTGTTCTTCGCCAAACAGGAAATCCAGTTCATGCTCACGCAGGCTGCCGCAGACGCTTTTGTCTTCCGAGAGCAAGCCACCGATGGCTGTTTGCGCTTCAGCATGCGTCACCCAGCGACCTACCGGCATCGGGTTGTCGCCCAGCAGGATCAGGCTGACGAAGGGCACCTGGAAATCCTGGCGCAGGCTGTCTTCGACGCTGATCACCACGTCTTCCAGGCTGGTCGCGTCCATCAATGTGAGAATCAGACGGCGGGTCTTGTCGAACAGGCGGTCGTTGTCGCGGGCCACGTCCATCAAGTGCGAGAGACGATGACGCAACTCGATGTTGCGATCGCGCAGAATTGTCATCTGGCGTTCGACCAGCGAAATGGTGTCGCCGCGCTGGTGCGGAATGCGCAGGGCCGGGAGCAGTTCTTCATGCTCGATGAAGAAATCCGGATGAGCCTCCAGGTACGCGGCAATCGCCGCCGCCTCAAGGCTTTCGGAAGGGGATTCGTCGGGCTGTAGGGCGGGAACCTGGGGCTTGTCGGTCATGGATTTCGCTCACTCAAAGACGCACTTGTCCTTCGTATACGCGTACTGCCGGGCCGGTCATCATGACCGGTTGGCCAGGGCCTGCCCATTCAATGGACAGACGCCCGCCGGGCAGGTCGATCAATAGTGGCGAATCCATCCACCCCTGGCTGATCGCGGCCACTGCGGCGGCACAGGCGCCGGTTCCGCAGGCCTGGGTTTCCCCGGTCCCGCGTTCCCAGACGCGCAACTGCGCGCGGTTCCGGTCGATGACCTGGAGAAAACCGACATTGACCCGCGCCGGGAAGCGCGGGTGATGTTCGATTTTCGGCCCCAGTTCATGCACCGGTGCATTGTTGATATCGCTGACCCGCAACACGGCATGGGGGTTGCCCATGGACACTGCGGCCAGTTCAACCGGGGTGCCATCGACGTCGACCTGATAGCTCACGGCCTGGCTCGGGGCTTCGAACGGAATCTCGGCCGGCACCAGGCGCGGGGCGCCCATGTTGACGCTGATCTGGCCATCGTTGCGGATGTCCAGTTCGATGATGCCGCTTTTGGTCTCGACGCGAATCTGCCGCTTGGCGGTCAGGCGCTTGTCGAGCACGAAGCGGGCGAAGCAGCGTGCACCGTTACCGCACTGTTCCACTTCGGAGCCGTCGGCGTTGAAGATCCGATAGCGGAAATCCACGTTCGGGTTGCTGGGCGCCTCGACGATCAGCAGCTGGTCGAACCCGATGCCGGTGTGCCGATCGCCCCATTGCTTGGCATGCTTGGGCAGGATGTGCGCGTGCTGGCTGACCAGGTCGAGAACCATGAAGTCATTGCCCAGGCCGTGCATCTTGGTAAAACGCAGCAGCATGGGGTTACTCCGGCAGCAGGCTTTCGCCAGCAAACAACTCGGCTACCGTCTCGCGGCGACGCACTTCGATTGCCTGATCACCGTCCACCAACACTTCAGCGGCGCGGCCGCGGGTGTTGTAGTTGGAACTCATGACAAACCCGTAGGCACCGGCCGAATGCACGGCCAGCAGATCGCCTTCTTCCAGGGCCAGCTGACGGTCCTTGGCCAGGAAGTCGCCGGTTTCGCAGATCGGGCCGACGATGTCGTAGGCACGCGCCGCGGTATCGCGAGGGCGCACGGCGGTAACGTCCATCCAGGCCTGGTACAGCGCCGGGCGGATCAGGTCGTTCATGGCCGCATCGACGATGGCGAAGTCTTTGTGTTCGGTGTGCTTGAGGTACTCGACCTGGGTCAGCAGCACGCCGGCGTTGGCGACGATAAAGCGGCCTGGCTCGAACACCAGCGCCAGGTCACGACCGTCGAGACGTTCGCGCACGGCCTTGATGTAGTCGGCAGCCAATGGCGGCTCTTCATCGCGATAACGCACGCCCAGACCGCCACCGAGATCGATGTGGCGCAGGTAGATGCCGCAATCGCCGAGGCGGTCGACCAGGCCCAGCAGGCGGTCGAGGGCATCGATGAAGGGCGGCAGGGTGGTCAGTTGCGAACCGATATGGCAATCGACGCCGACCACTTCCAGGTTAGGTAGTTGCGCGGCGCGGACATACACGTCTTCGGCGTCGGCGATGGCGATGCCGAACTTGTTTTCTTTGAGGCCGGTGGAAATGTACGGGTGCGTGCCGGCATCGACGTCCGGGTTGACGCGCAGCGAGATCGGCGCGCGAACGCCCAACTCGGCGGCCACTACTTGCAGACGCTCGAGCTCATCGGTGGATTCGACGTTGAAGCAATGCACGCCGACTTCCAGGGCGCGACGCATGTCGTCACGGGTCTTGCCGACACCGGAGAACACGATCTTGTCGGCGCGGCCGCCAGCGGCCAGGACACGCTCCAGTTCGCCACGGGAAACGATGTCGAAACCGGCGCCCAAACGGGCCAGGACATTCAGTACACCCAGGTTGGAGTTGGCCTTGACCGCAAAGCAGACCAGGTGCGACGTGCCGGCCAACGCATCGGCGTAAGCCAGGTACTGGGCTTCGATGTGGGCACGGGAGTAGACGTAGGTCGGTGTACCAAAGCGTTCGGCGATGGCGGACAGGGCAACACCTTCCGCGAACAGCTCACCGTCACGGTAGTTAAAAGCGTCCATGGCGTTCCCTTATTGGTAGACGTCGTGCTTGTGTGCTTTCGACGGAGACTGTTGCGACGACTTGGCCTGCTCTGCAGGATCCTGGCTGTCATCGGGCAGGTACAGCGGGCCTTTTTGACCACAGGCCGACACCAGGCAGGCAATCGCGACGAGAGCCGCAAGGGAAGAGATCAGGCGCTTCATGGCGAAATCCTTGAAAATGCATTAATTGCGCCGGAGTATACCGGCCACCC
Organism: Pseudomonas sp. GW822-FHT02G04; assembly: GCF_058802085.1. Classification (NCBI taxonomy): domain Bacteria; kingdom Pseudomonadati; phylum Pseudomonadota; class Gammaproteobacteria; order Pseudomonadales; family Pseudomonadaceae; genus Pseudomonas; species Pseudomonas sp. GW822-FHT02G04. The sequence continues at coordinate 67,527 of NZ_JBXANU010000003.1, read as the reverse complement.
GGCAGCTTGCCTATGTGACGCGGCTCCCGTCCGGCGGGCCTTTGACTGTGGCGCAGTAACTTGTCCTGCGGCGCGCAGGGATATTTCGTACCGCACCTCGTCCTTGGTGGTTATTCTTTGCAATCATCGGGGCTCGCCCGTATCTTGCGGCGCTTGAGCGTGAGTAGACACTTTTTGAGGTTCCCGTAATGAGTTTGACTGAAGCCCGTTTTCACGACCTGGTCGATGCCACCCAGCAGACGCTGGAGGATATTTTCGATGAGAGTGACCTGGATATCGATCTGGAGAGCTCGGCCGGTGTGCTCACCGTCAAGTTCGAAAACGGCAGCCAGTTGATCTTCAGTCGTCAGGAGCCATTGCGGCAGTTGTGGCTGGCGGCGGTGTCGGGCGGCTTCCACTTCGACTACGACGAAGAGAGCAAGCGCTGGATGTGTGACAAGAGCGACGAGCAACTGGGCGAGATGCTCGAGCGCATCGTCAAGCAGCAAGCCGACGTCGAACTCGATTTCGAAGGTCTGTGAGATCGTGACCCAGTCTGCGCCCGTTCGCCCGCCCAAACCGCTCTATAGCAACGTCAGCCCGGCAGTGCCTTCGCCATGCAGCGGTGTGTGTCGGCTGGATGAGCAGAAGGTTTGCCTGGGGTGTTTTCGGCATGTCGAAGATATTCGCGAATGGCGCTCGGCCGATGATGAGCGGCGGCGGGTGATTTGCGTGCAGGCTGCACAACGCAAAGTCTTGGCTTAAGGGCTTTTGTGGCGAGGGAGCAAGCTCCCTCGCCACAATGGTCAGCGCTGGGCCGTGGTCGCCCCCGGCTTGTTTATTTATTGAGCTGTGATAGTGTCCAGATACGCCTCAACCCATCGAGGCTCGTGAAAACCCCGCCTTTTTCTGGCGGGGTTTTGCTTTTTTCGTGCAGAAGAAAGGAGTCTGCCCTGATCATGACCGCACCTTCCATCACCCTTACCCGTCTGGACGTGCAACGTCTGGAGCGCCTGATCGACAGCCTGGATGACTCGCTGCCGGGCGTTATCGCGCTGCAAACCGAACTGGATCGCGCCGACACCCTGGTCGGTCACGAAGAGGTGCCGGCCGATGTCGTGACCATGAATTCTAAAGTGCATTGCCGCGAAGAAAGCAGTGGCAAGGACTATCACCTGACCCTGGTCTACCCCAAGGATGCCAACGCCGACGAAGGCAAGATATCCATTCTGGCACCGGTCGGCAGCGCACTGCTGGGTCTCAAGGTTGGTCAGCACATTGACTGGCCAGCTCCGGGTGGCAAAACCCTGAAACTGACCTTGCTGGCAGTCGAATCGCAGCCTGCCAATGGCGGCGACTTCCCGGAATAAAGCCCCTCAGACCTGCTCGAGCGCCTCGTTCAACGCGCGCTCCAGGTCGGCCTTGTAACGCAAATACAGATTGCTTGAACTCTGACCATCACCGATCAGGCCCGACAGGTCCAGGTCGGTGATGTAGCCGCGATAGCGTTCGGTCTCGCGGCGCTGTTCGACGATTTTACGGGCGACCACGCTGAACAGTTGGTCGCCATGCTCCAGCTCTGAAAACTCCCGCTGATTGCAATACAACGTGACCTGCACCTGCCCCGGTGCGGCTTTGCCGACGATCGCCTGCACGTCATAGAACGGTTTGTTGACCGGAGTTTGCGGCGCCGGCCGGGCTTCGACCCGACGCGCCCGTGCGGTACCTGAAGGCAACAACTGGTAATACAAAGTTTCCAGGCTCAGCGGCTGGGCGGCGTCCATCGGTAGCAAGGCGTCGCGCCGGTACTGGATCGATTGCAGGAAACGTTGCAGCGGCACCAGCAGGCTCTGTTCGTCGTGATAGGGCAAGCGTTGTTGCCACAAGGCATTGAACTCATCCAGTACGTACATATCGGCCTGGTGTTCGTTGATCCGGTAGAACACCTGAACGCAGTTGGGTTGCCCCATGGGCAGGATCAGCGCCAGGTCGTGGTCTTCCAGTGCCATCGGGTCCAGATGCAGCGGGCTGTAGCTCGCCAGCTCTTCGCCGAGGTAGTCGAGCAGCGCCGGCAGCGTGGCGAGGGCAACGTGATTGACCTGGCCGGGCACCAGCTCCAGCACGTGGTAATGCTGCTGGACCTGAATCAGGTAACGATGATTGAGTTTGCTCAGCAGCAGGTTTTGCGCGGTATCGAGAACTTCCTCGACCCGTCGGGCAATGAATTGCGCGCGGTTGTGGCAGAAGCAACGCACCCGCAACTTGGGCTGCTGTGGGCCGCTTGGCAAGTTGTTGAGGTAATCGCGCAGGCAGTCGAGCAGGGCGTGGGGGCCGTCAAAGCGGCTGACCAGCACTTCGTTCCAGCTATTGAGCGTGATCTGATCCAGGGTTAGCACCAGATTTTCCCGCACGCCAGCATAGCTCAGGGAGTCGGTTCGCTCGGTGGTCATCAGGATGTTCATGTCGCGATGGTGCTTGAGCGGATCGACGCCGACGTTCACCAGAATCAACACTTCGCTCGGCACACTGGCGCGCAGCAAAGGCTCTTCGGCGACGGTAGCCAGGGGCAGGGCGATGCTTTGTTGCAGGCTGCCGAGCAGGTTGAACAGTTCGAACTCGCTCAAGTCGCTGGTGCCTGGGTGCAGGGCCAGGCGGGTGCTGCTGTCGATCACGCCGTTACGGTGACACCAGGTGAGCAGTTCGAGTAACTGGCGGCTGCGCTTGATCGGCGCGAAATGCTCCCACTCGTGGGCGGTCAGGCTGCCATTGTACAAACCCCATTGGGTTTGCCCCGGTTCTCTCTTGTTCGGGGCTTGCACCAGCGTCAAGGTGTCTTCGGCCAGATCGGGGGCGATGCCCGGGTTGATGAATTCGACCTTGTCGGCCTTGCGCTCGAAGGCCGCGTACAACCGCCGGCCCAGCACATTGAGGTCGCGCTTGTTGATCAGGCTGGCGGTCTGCTCGTTACGGGCAAACTGTGTCAGGAAGCGGTAGCTGTAATTCAGTTCGCCGACCAAGGCCCGGCGTTCGGCGCTGACCTGGCGGACTTTCCACTGGCTGCGGCTGTCGAGCAACGCCAACTGACGCTGATCCCAATGCCATTCGTGGGCCAGGCGTTCGAGCAACGAACGCTGCCAGCTCTGGGTGCGACCGCTGCTGCCGGTGAGCTTGCGATTGACCTTCAGGTACAGCGCACGACGTACCAGCTCGAGCCGCTCCGGTTCGCCCCGAGCCGTGAGGTATTCCTCGATGCGCCGGTAAACCACCATGTACGGGTCCAGTTCGTCGAGGTCCAATTGATTGGCGAACACCGCCTTTTTGAAGCGCAGGCTCAAGCAGTGGACCTTCGGGTGTTCACTGGCGTAGACCTCGGTCAGCAGCAGTTTGAGCACTGATTTGTAGGGTGACTCGATGCCTTTGAACAACTGCCAGAGCCCGGCGCCGATGAATTCCCCGGGCGGGATGTACGCCAGATGCCCCAGGTCCAGGGTTTCGTCTGCACGGATGAAACGCTTGGAAAGCAGCGTGTGGGTGTAACGGTTGTACGCGGCCTCTTCGTAAACCGGCACCAGCCACCAGATGGGGGTGCGTCCGGCCAGCCAGATCGCGGTTCGATAGAACTCGTCCAGCAGCAGATAGTGCTGGGTGGTGCCACAGTCTTCCGAGCTCAGCTGCGTATCGCGCTCGCCGAGCACGAAGCGGGCCGGGTCGATCAGGAAAAAATGCGCCTCGGCGCCCTGGCTGGCAGCCCAGACTTCCAGCAACTGGCATTTTTTGCGCAGCTCGGTGAGTTCGCTTTCGCTCAAGTCCGGCCCGTGACAGACCCACACATCCATGTCGCTCTGATCGGCCTGGGCCAGGGTGCCGAGGCTGCCCATCAGGAACAGGCCGTGAATGGGGCGCGGCGGATTGCTGCCATGGCGCGGCTTGTAGGAAAACGAGCGGGTCAGGCGTTGGGCTTCGGCGAGGGTGTTGGTGTCGGGTTCGTAATTCGACAACCCGGCCGGGGTGCTACCCGAAACATAACCCGGCAACAGTGGATGATTGACGTGGAAAAACAGCGGCAACAGGGTCAGCACCGTTTGCTGTCGGGTCGACAACCCTTCCATCGCGCGGGCCATGCGGCCCTCGTTGAGCTTCAGAAAACGGGCGCGCAGCTGACTGAGAACCTTGCGGTCGATTCCCTCGTCCAGATCGGGGCGGATTTCATGGGTGCGGGTCATGTCAGCTCAATCCGGCTCGCGGGGCTCGGACGTGGGAGGGCTCAGGATGAGGGGCAGTTTAGCGCCTCGGCCCCGGGACTTTTAAGCTGATTTTGTTTTCCTGGCGTCAGATTTCTATCGTTTGGCGACGGCAGGTAACAGGGTCGGTCATCAAGTGTGCCCGCGGAAATCCCGTGACAGAGCTTTCCGTGGGCTATGCAGTGATGCTCAGGCTGTTTCCCGCACGGACAGAATGGTGAGAACGGTTTGCACGTTTTGTGCGGCGTCACGCCCCAGGCTGGTCAGATAACCGCCATCGGGCTGAGTGATCAATTCTTTATCGAACAGTCTTTGTGCGGCGGCAATGGCTTTCGGGGCAGCGGTCTGATGAATTTTCAAACCTTCCTGGGAACTGTCCAGGTTGAAGAGTGCGAGGATTTCCAGTTCGGCAACCAACTCAGGGGTAAGCGACATAAGGACTCCAGACTTTCTAGGAATTAGACGATAGCGCCCCTAAGGTGAACCCGTCGGTGAGGCATGTCCAGTGCTCGCAACAGGGTTTTTTCGCCCCGGGGGCAGTCCCCGGTCTGAAATACGGATGCCTGAAATCAAAAGATCGCAGCCTTCGGCAGCGCCCACAGGCGCGTAGGAGCTGCCGAAGGCTGCGATCTTTTGATCTTATTTCTTTTCCGGCGGCAACTCTGGCAGCGCGCGCAGCGCCGCTTCGTACCATTCGGTGTTGAACGCGCGGTCTTCTTCGAGGATCGCGTCGATTTCCACTGCCAACACGTGGGCCATCAGATTGAGGATTTCTTCACGCTCGTAACCCACCAGGGTCAGCTTGTTGAAGGTTGCCTTGGCCGCTGGCGGGTTGTCGCTTTCGATCTGGTTCTCGATCGCTTCGATCAGCGTCGTTTCAGCGAATTCTTCTTCGTCGTTGTCGATGTCGTTTGGCTCGCTCATGGCAGGCTCCTCAAGGAAAGGCGGCCAGTTTACCTGCATTCAGCGTTGTGATGCTGCTGGCAAGAAGCGCCCGGGCGTTCTATAACTGGCGCTGCCAACCCCCCTGCACGGCCTGGAGGCTATGTAATGCTCAAGCTTTATGGATTTTGCGTCAGCAACTACTACAACATGGTCAAGCTGGCGTTGCTGGAGAAGGGACTGCCGTTCGAAGAAGTACCGTTTTACCCGGGCACCAGCCCCGAGTCGCTGGCCATCAGCCCGCGCGGCAAGATTCCTGTGCTGGGCGTCGAGCAAGGTTTCGTCAACGAAACCAGCGTGATTCTCGAGTACCTCGAGCAGAGTCAGAAAGGCACGCCGCTGCTGCCCAGCGAGCCCTTCGAGCGAGCGCAGGCGCTGGCTTTGGCCAAGGAAATCGAGTTGTACATCGAACTGCCGGCGCGCGCCTGCTACCCCGAAGCGTTTTTTGGCATGTCAGTGCCGGAGGCGATCAAGGACAAGACCAAGGCCGAGCTGCTGCTGGGGTTCGCCTCACTGGGCAGGCACGGCAAGTTCGCCCCTTACGTAGCGGGCGACAGTCTCAGCATTGCGGATTTGTATTTCCTGTACAGCGTGCCGGTGGCCTGTGCCTTGGCGCAGAAACTGTTCGATATCGATCTGCTGGCCGAGATGCCGGCGGCCAGGGCGCTGCTGGAGCGTCTGGGGCAGAATCCGAACGTGCAGCGAATTGCGGCAGACAAGGACGCAGCAATGCCCGCGTTTCTGGCGATGATCGCGTCGAAGAAATAGATTGTGTAACGATCTTGAGAATGCCTTCGCGGGCAAGCCTCGCTCCTACAGTAGGAGCGAGGCTTGCCCGCGAAGCTTTTAACGGCCGGCGAGCAACGCCTGACCGCGAGCCACGGCAGCCTTGACCTGCGCCGGCGCGGTCCCGCCGATATGGTCACGGGCATTCACCGAACCTTCCAGGGTCAGCACGGCAAACACGTCCTGCTCGATCTGGTCGCTGAACTTGCGCAATTCTTCCAGACTCATTTCCGCCAGGTCCTTGCCGCTGTCCACGCCGTATTTCACCGCGTGGCCAACGATCTCGTGGCAATCACGGAACGGCAAGCCGCGACGTACCAGGTAGTCGGCCAGGTCGGTGGCGGTCGAGAAACCGCGCAGGGCTGCTTCGCGCATCATGGCGTGCTTGGGTTTGATCGCCGGGATCATGTCGGCAAAGGCCCGCAGCGAGTCGCGCAGGGTGTCGGCGGCGTCGAACAGCGGTTCCTTGTCTTCCTGGTTGTCCTTGTTGTAGGCCAACGGCTGGCCTTTCATCAGGGTCAGCAGGCCCATCAGCGCGCCGAACACCCGGCCAGTCTTGCCGCGAACCAGCTCCGGCACGTCCGGGTTTTTCTTTTGCGGCATGATCGAGCTGCCGGTGCAGAAACGGTCCGGCAGATCGATGAACTGGAACTGCGCACTGGTCCACAGCACCAGCTCTTCGGAAAACCGCGACAAGTGCATCATCGCGATGCTCGCGGCCGAGCAGAACTCGATGGCGAAGTCGCGATCGGACACGTTGTCCAGGGAGTTGCCGCCGACAGCGTCGAAGCCCAGCAGTTGAGCGGTGTACTCGCGGTCGATCGGGTAGGTGGTACCGGCCAGTGCGGCGCTGCCCAGCGGCATGCGGTTGGTGCGTTTGCGGCAGTCGACCAGGCGCTCGTAGTCGCGGCTGAGCATTTCGAACCAGGCCAGCATGTGGTGCCCGAAGGTCACCGGCTGCGCGGTTTGCAGGTGAGTGAAACCCGGCATGATGCTGCCGGCTTCGCGCTCGGCCTGCTCCAGCAAGCCTTTTTGCAGGCGGGTGATCTCGGCCAGGATCAGGTCGATCTCGTCACGCAGCCACAGACGGATGTCGGTGGCGACCTGGTCGTTGCGGCTGCGGCCGGTGTGCAACTTTTTACCGGTCACGCCGATGCGGTCGGTCAGGCGCGCCTCGATGTTCATGTGCACGTCTTCGAGGTCGATGCGCCAGTCGAACTGGCCGGCCTCGATTTCACCCTGGATGGTCTTCAGGCCATCGATGATGCTGTCGCGCTCGGCATCGGTCAGCACGCCGACCTTGGCCAGCATCGTGGCGTGGGCGATCGAGCCCATGATGTCGTGGCGATACAGGCGCTGGTCGAAGGTGACGGAGGCGGTGAAGCGGGCAACGAAGGCGTCGACGGGTTCACTGAAGCGGCCGCCCCAGGACTGATTGGTCTTGTCAGTGCTCATGAATTCGCTCGTATCGGCTTGAAGAAAGATGGCGTGGAACGCTGACGCGGATAATAACAGGGTTGCCAATCCTGTCGCTGACACTGGTCGATACGTTTTTTTCTCATGGGGCGCCCCATACTCGAGGCAAGCGATGCGCAAATTGCGCAACGATATTTCTCATTTGCGCAATATCGTCGCGGCAACCGTCTACAGTTGGACAGTAGGATCAGCGCACTTCTCGATGCTGCAGCTGACTATAGAGAGAAGAGGGGTGTTCATATTGTGTATCAGCAAACCCTATGGCGATGCCTCGCCAACGCGGGCCTGGGCCGTCAGTCACCCGGCAGATGAAAATTTAGCCGCCGGTCTCGCGGCACTTTTTGGCCCTCGCGCTAGTCTTAGCGTGGATCGCGGTGACGGACGTCACTTCACCTGTCTACGCTATCTTTGTGCGAGACTCACGCAGGAATCCAGCGCAATATGAATGTCCTGATCGTTGATGACGAACCCCTTGCCCGCGAGCGCCTGAGCCGAATGGTCGGCGAACTCGAGGGGTACAACGTCCTGGAGCCCAGCGCCACGAATGGCGAAGAGGCGTTGGCACTGATCGACAGCCACAAGCCGGATATCGTACTGCTCGATATTCGCATGCCGGGCCTCGATGGCCTGCAAGTGGCGGCACGATTGTGCGAACGCGAAACCCCGCCCGCCGTGGTGTTTTGCACAGGGCCCGATGAATTTGCCGTGGAAGCCCTACAGGCCAGCGCCGTGGGCTATCTGGTGAAGCCAGTGCGCACAGAACAGTTACATGAAGCATTGAAAAAAGCCGAGCGCCCCAATCGTGTCCAGCTCGCAGCCTTGACTCGTCCTGCCGCCGAAACCGGCAGCGGTCCACGCAGCCATATCAGCGCCCGCACCCGTAAAGGTATTGAACTGATCCCGTTGGGCCAGGTGGTCTACTTTATTGCCGACCACAAGTACGTGACCTTACGCCATGAAGGTGGCGAAGTGCTGCTGGATGAGCCACTCAAGGCCCTCGAAGACGAATTCGGCGACCGTTTCGTGCGGATCCACCGCAACGCACTGGTCGCCCGCGAACGCATTGAACGGCTGCAACGCACCCCCCTGGGGCATTTCCAGCTGTTTCTCAAAGGCCTGAACGGCGACGCCCTGATCGTCAGCCGACGCCATGTGGCCGGCGTGCGCAAAATGATGCAGCAGCTGTAATCGGGCGGATTTCTACCCTGTTTTCGGACCTTGAGGGCCAGGGAGGCCATGCAGTTTCTGATACAAGTCAAAGTGGATTTGGCTGAGCTGTTATTATCTGCCGTATCTATTCAGTACGGATTGATCCATGTCCTCTCGCGAAATCCGCATCGCCACCCGCAAAAGTGCTCTCGCCCTGTGGCAGGCCGAATACGTCAAGGCTCGTCTGGAACAGGCCCATCCGGGCCTGCTCGTGACGCTGGTGCCCATGGTCAGTCGCGGCGACAAGCTGCTCGATTCGCCCCTGTCGAAAATCGGCGGCAAGGGCCTGTTCGTCAAGGAGCTGGAAACCGCGCTGCTGGAAAACGAAGCCGACATCGCCGTGCATTCGATGAAAGACGTGCCGATGGACTTCCCCGAAGGCCTCGGTCTGTTCTGCATCTGCGAGCGCGAAGACCCGCGCGATGCATTTGTCTCCAATACCTTCGCCAGCCTGGATGAGTTGCCGCCAGGCAGCATCGTCGGCACCTCCAGCCTGCGCCGCCAGGCTCAGTTGCTGACCCGTCGCCCGGACCTGGAAATCCGCTTCCTGCGCGGCAACGTCAACACGCGCCTGGCCAAGCTCGATGCCGGCGAATACGACGCCATCATCCTCGCCGCGGCGGGTTTGATTCGTTTGGGCTTCGAAGACCGCATCACCTCGGCCATCAGTGTCGATGACAGCCTGCCGGCCGGTGGCCAGGGCGCGGTCGGTATCGAGTGCCGTAGCGCCGACACTGAGATTCATGCACTGCTCGCGCCGCTGCATCACCAGGATACGGCCATCCGCGTGACCGCTGAACGTGCCCTCAACAAACATCTGAATGGCGGCTGCCAGGTGCCGATCGCCTGCTACGCCGTGCTTGAAGGCGAGCAGATCTGGTTGCGTGGTTTGGTGGGCGATCCGAACGGCGGCCTGCTGCTCTGCGCCGAGGCCCGAGCGCCACGCAGCGAGGCCGAGGCCTTGGGCGTGCAAGTGGCCGAAGACCTGCTGAGTCAGGGCGCCGACGCCATTCTCAAAGCAGTCTATGGCGAGGCTGGGCACGAGTGACTGGCTGGCGCCTGCTGCTGACGCGCCCTGCGGATGAATCGGCGGTGCTTGCCCGTGTGCTGGCTGACGCGGGGGTTTTCAGTAGCAGCTTGCCGCTTTTGGACATCGAGCCGATGCCGGCCTCTGCCACAATGCGCGCAGTGATTCAGGACCTGGATCGCTATTGCGCGGTGATCGTGGTCAGCAAGCCGGCCGCCAGAATCGCTGTAGAGCTGCTCCACCAGTATTGGCCGCAACCACCGGTTCTGACATGGTTCAGCGTCGGCGCGGCGACGGCGCAGATCCTTGAGGCCAACGGGCTGGACGTGAGCTTTCCGGCCGACGGCGATGACAGCGAAGCCTTGCTTGAACTTCCACGGTTGCGCGAGGCTATCGCCCGTCCCGATCCACGGGTGCTGATCGTGCGCGGGGAGGGTGGGCGCGAGTTGCTGGCTGAGCGTTTGCGTGAGCTTGGTGCTAGTGTCGAATATCTGGAGTTGTACCGACGCGGCTTGCCGCAGTACCCACCGGCAACGCTGCCTGAACGGATCGAGGCGGAACGCTTGAACGGGCTGGTGGTCAGCAGTGGACAGGGTTTTGAGCACCTGTACCGATTGGCTGGCGATGCCTGGCCGATCATGGCGCGGTTGCCGTTATTTGTTCCAAGCCCCAGGGTCGCCGAGCTGGCACGCGCCGCCGGGGCCCAAACAGTTGTGGATTGTCGTGGCGCCAGTGCCGCGGCTTTGCTGACGGCGTTACGGGAGCACCCCGTACCCGTTTTCTAATGCAAAGGATGGATACGTGAGCAAAACAGCCTTGCCTAAAGATGACATCCAGCCGGTGCTCGATGCGCCGGTAGAAGCACCGGTTGAAACCGGGTCACCTGCTACTGAGCCGCGCCGAGGCAATGGGCTGGCAATCGTCGCGCTGCTGTTGGGCGCTGCCGGTGTTGCCGTGGGCGGTTGGGGAGTCTGGCAGGTGCGTCACCTGCAAGCCAATAACCTGCAACAGTTGAGTCAGGTACAGGCGTTGAACGATCAGGCGCAGAGCCTGAAGCTCAACGAGCAGCGCCTGACCGCTCGCCTTGAACAAATGCCTGCCGCCGAAGAGCTCGATGCGCGCAGTCGCTTGGTCACTCAACTTCAGGGCGATCAACAACGCTTGAATCAGCGCCTGGAAACCGTTCTCGGTGCCAGCCGCAAGGATTGGCGTTTGGCCGAGGCTGAGCATTTACTGCGTCTGGCCAGCCTGCGTCTGTCGGCGTTGCAGGACATCAGCAGCGCCCAGGCCCTGGTGCAGGGTGCCGATGAGATTCTCCGTGAACAGAATGACCCTGGGGCTTTTGCCGCTCGCGAGCAAGTGGCCAAAACCCTGGTGGCCCTGCGCAGTACCGAACAGCCGGACCGCACCGGGTTGTTCCTGCGACTGGGTGCCTTGCGCGATCAAGTGATCAGCCTCACCGAGCTGGCGCCCGAGTACAAGGACCGTGGCGAATCCCTGTTGGGCCTGACGGCCGATGGCGACGGCGCCAGTCGCTGGGCGCAATGGTGGGATCAGATCTCGCGTTACATCCGCATTGATTTCAACGCCGACAAGAATGTTCGTCCATTGCTGGCAGGGCAGAGCCTGAGCCAGGTGCGTCTGGCCCTGAGCCTGGCGCTGGAACAGGCGCAGTGGGCCGCGCTCAACGGTCAGGCTGCGGTTTACACCCAGGCGCTGACCGAAGCGCGGGACGTGCTCAAGGGCAACTTCAACCCGGACAACCCTCAGAGCAAGATCATGCTGGAGCAGGTGGCCGAGTTGAGCAAGCAGCCAGTTACGGTGGTCACGCCGGACCTGACAGGCACGTTGAGCGCCGTCCAGGCTTACCTTGAGCGACGCAACGTCAACGCCGAGGACTCAGTGAAACCTCTGGCCAAACCTGCCGCGAGCACTGCGCAGGAGGCCACACCATGAAGCGTCTCTATGTGATCGTGTTCGTGGTCATTGCTGCCGCCGCCGCGTTGGGGCTGGCGATTGCCGAGCATTCCGGCTACGTGCTGATCGCCTACAAGAGCTTCCGTTACGAATCGAGCTTGTGGGCAACCCTGGCCTTGGTGACCGTGCTGTGGCTGGTGTTCTGGGGCATCAAGGCGCTGGTCGAACTGGTGACGACTTCCGGTGGGGTGGTCAACCCATGGTCGCGGCGCAATCGCAGTCGACGGGTGCAAGTGGCGATCGAGCACGGTCAGCTGGATTTGGCCGAGGGCCGCTGGGCCAGTGCGCAGCGTCACCTGTATCGCGCGGCAGAAGCCGAGCGTCAGCCGCTGCTCTACTACCTGGGTGCTGCCCGCGCCGCGAACGAACAAGGTCTCTACCAAGAAAGCGATAACTTGCTGGAGCGCGCTTTGGAGCGACAGCCCCAGGCCGAGCTGGCGATTGCCTTGAGTCATGCCCAATTGCAGACCGACCGCGGCGACACCGACGGCGCCCTGGTCACCCTGCAAGCCATGCACGAGCGTCATCCTCATAACGTCCAGACCCTGCGCCAGTTGCAACGCCTGCATCAGCAGCGGGGCGACTGGTCGGCAGTGATTCGCTTGCTGCCGGAGTTACGCAAGGACAAGGTGCTGCCGCCGGCCGAGCTGGCTGAACTGGAGCAACGCGCCTGGGGTGAGAATCTTTCGTTGGCGGCGCACCGGGAAGAGGACGGAACGGTCGGTTTGCAGTCGCTCGCTCGTGCCTGGCAGCAGCTCACCGCCGCTCAGCGGCAGGAACCGCAACTGGTGCTGGCCTATACCGAGCAACTGCGGCAACTGGGAGCTCAGGTCGAGGCGGAAGAGGTTCTGCGTACGGCTCTCAAGCGCAAATACGACAGTCATCTGGCACGCCTGTACGGTCTGGTTCGCGGTAGCGATCCGGCCCGGCAGCTGCACACCGCTGAAGGGTGGCTCAAGGATCATCCGGCCGACCCGAGCCTGTTGCTGACGTTGGGCCGTTTGTGTCTGCAAAGCAGCCTGTGGGGCAAGGCCCGGGACTATCTGGAAAACAGTCTGCGTATACAGCGTAATCCTGAAGCCTGCGCCGAACTGGCGCGGTTGCTGGCGCAATTGGGTGACACCGAACGCAGTAATCAGCTGTTCCAGGAGGGCTTGGGCCTGCTGGACGAGCGCTTGCTGTCGGCTCCGCTGCCGGTGCCGGCTCATGCTTGATGCCGGCCTGTAGCCGCTGCCGAAGGCTGCGTTCGGCTCGGGCCGCGTTCGGACGAAGCTGTCGTAAAATCAGGCGCCGCAGTCGGATCAGGTGAGTCGTGTTAAACCGATTACGACTGCTGCGCAGCCGAATGCAGGCTTCGCCAGTTGCTACAGGGGGAGTCGTTCGTCAGGGCGATCCAATCGCTCCAAATCCGTCACTGTTTTTGCGTTGTAGTCCTTAGCTGGCAAAGTCCTACATTGGACTACATCTTATCCTCTCGACTCTGTCGGGAATTCCCTACACTTCTGGTGAAGTGTCCGTGATGGCCTGCCTTGAAAGGCTGCTGCGCTTTCCTCTACCGTAACCGCTTGTCTCTACAGTTACGGAAAAGCCATGTCTTTGGCCTGCTCACGCTCCTTGTTTTTCATGGTTTTCATTGCAGGTGCCCTGGCCTTGGGCGTTTCCTATTACCTGGAATATGCGGTCGGCCTCAAGCCTTGCGGGTTGTGCCTGTTGCAGCGGGTTTGCCTGGCGCTGCTCACGGGTGTCTGCCTGACGGCTTCGGTGCAGGGGGCTGGTCGTTTCGGATCATTCCTGTATTGGCTGCTGGGTCTGCTATGCAGTGTGGCGGGTACCGTCACGGCGTGGCGGCAGGTTGTGTTGCAGAGCGATCCGGTGCATCAGCTCTCGGCATGCTCGCCCAACCTGACTGATCTGTTTGCCAGTACACCCTGGTTGTGTGCCGTGCAACGGTTGTTCAAGGGAACCGCCGACTGCGCGGAAATTTCCTGGACGCTGTTCGACCTGAGCATCCCGGAATGGAGCCTGTTGTTCTTCGTTGCGATGATGATTCTGGGCGGGTATCAGTTGCTGCGCCTTGTCTGGATCGCGTGTCAGCGACCGCTCAGCGACGAGTCGTCGCACCGGGTACTGGCGGGCGATTAAACACTTGTATGAACTTTATCTCCTGCGTACCTTGAAGCCATAGGCGCGCGGGCATAATCTGGCCCGCACGTATCATTGGAATTATGTTGCTCGTTGCTGTTCTGCCTGACCCAGACCGGATGTGCCGAGTCTAGCGGCAGGCATGGGACGGCATCACCCAATAGGGAAGAGAGATCGCCATGTTAGATAGTTGTCAGAATGCTCAGGAACGCTGGGGTGGGGTTCATAAGCTCATTGACCGCTGGCTACAAGAGCGTGAAGAGTTGGTAAAGGCGTTCCACGACTTGCGAAATGCCAAACCGGCTTTCGCCGACAAGTCCTTGAACGGTCGGTTCTGCGAGATTCTTGTCGATTACGTTTCTGCCTGGCACTTCGAAGTGAGTGAGCATCTGGTCAATGAGGCCAAGGCCTTTGGCGACGATGGCGGCCTTGAACTGGTGAAGCAGATCAATCCGCGTATCGACGTGAGCACCGAGATGGCGCTGTCGTTCAATGATCATTGTCACAAGGGTGACTGCAACGACACCGAGCGTTTCGCCGAAGCGCTGGAAAAGCTGGGCAGCCAACTGCGTGAACGTTTCGAACTGGAAGATTGCCTGATCGAAGTGCTGCATACTGCCCACAAGGAAGAGAGTTCGGTTCAGGCCTGAACCCTTCCCGGCGAGAAATCCCCTCCCAGCAAGAAACCAAAAAGCGGTGCGCAATGCGCACCGTTTTTCGTTTTCGGCATTCAGCTTGTAGCACCACGCAATTCGACTTCGAATACCAGCGGCGTGAACGGCGCGATCAAGTCGCCGGCACCGTCGGCGCCATAGGCTTGCGCCGATGGAATTACCAGGCGCCATTTCGCGCCGACCGGCATGTCTTGCAATGCACTGCGCCAGCCCGCGATCACACTATCAAGATTGAACCACTGCGGTTGACTGTTCTGGTCAAACACTGTGCCGTCAGGCAAGCGTCCGATATACAGCACCTGGACCTTGCCGTTCGGACCAGCCTTGGCGCCAGTGCCCGGCGCCAGCTCCGTCAGCAATATTCCATCCGCCAATTCGCGAACCCCGGGTTTGGCTTTTTCTTCGGTGAGAAAACGCCGCTCCTTTTCGAGGGCGACTTCGCTTTGCGCAACGGCGGGTTGCTCGGCGACCTGGGCTTCGTGCTCGGCAAGAATCTGTTCGATCCGCTCGTCTTTCAGCGCCAGCGGCTTACCTTGGTAGGCTTGCTGCAAACCTTCGAGCAGTGCCTGAAGTTGCAGATCCGGAACCTCCTGGCGCAAGCGTTCGCCAAGGCTCGCACCCAGGCTGTAAGCGAGATCGTGAGCGTCATTCGTGGTGGTTTTTTCGGCGGCCTGGACCACGGAAAAAAGCATGCACAGCGATAAAAAAAGGTAGCGCGTCATGGGCACTCTCCGACCTGAGATGCGCAGGATTATGCCAGTGTGAATGCACTCGAAGGTGAACTGGTTTTGCGTCAGCGCAGAACATTTTTACTTCGTTGCAACGCAACGCTTTCGATACTGTCAACATGCCCTAGCGGCGGTTGCAGCAGAGGTCTAGTATGAGCCGCATTCACGTCAGCCAGGAGGTAAACCATGTCGGCCACCAAGAAGCCAGTAAATACTCCGTTGCACTTACTCCAACAACTCTCGGGCAGCCTGCTCGAGCATTTGGAAAACGCTTGTTCCCAAGCCTTGGCTGATGCTGAAAAACTGCTCGCCAAACTGGAGAAGCAGCGCGGAAAAGCGCAGGAAAAACTGCACAAATCCCGCACCAAATTGCAGGACGCCGCGGCGGCCGGCAAAGCCAAGGCACAAGCCAAGGCCAAAGATGCGGTGAAAGAACTTGAGGACCTGCTCGACGCCCTCAAGAATCGCCAATCCGAAACTCGCAGCTATATCCTGCAACTCAAACGCGACGCTCAAGAAAGCCTGAAACTGGCCCAGGGCGTCGGTCGTGTCCAAGAGGCTGTCGGCAAGGCGTTGTCCCTGCGTTCGGCCAAGCCAGCGGCGGCACCTGCGAAGAAAGCCGCTGCCAAACCGGCTGCTGCAAAAGCACCGGCCAAGCCTGCTGCCAAG
The DNA here is from genome assembly GCF_058802085.1 of Pseudomonas sp. GW822-FHT02G04. Taxonomy (NCBI): domain Bacteria; kingdom Pseudomonadati; phylum Pseudomonadota; class Gammaproteobacteria; order Pseudomonadales; family Pseudomonadaceae; genus Pseudomonas; species Pseudomonas sp. GW822-FHT02G04. The sequence continues at coordinate 51,677 of NZ_JBXANU010000003.1, read as the reverse complement.
GCTCCGGTAAAAGCCGCAGCAAAACCAGCCGCAAAACCTGCGGCGAAAAAACCAGTCGCTGCCAGCGCTGCGAAACCTGCGGCTAAACCAGCAGCTAAAACGGCAGCTGCCAAACCTGCCGCCAAGCCAGCCGCTGCCAAAACAGCTGCCGCTAAACCTGCCGCAAAAACCACGGCTGCCAAACCCACCGCGGCGAAAACTGCAGCTGCAAAACCAGCGGTTAAACCTGCTGCAAAACCAGCAGCCAAAACTGCTGCCGCGAAACCTGCTGCCAAGCCAGCCGCCAAACCTGTCGCGGCTAAAACCGCTGCAGCCAAGCCTGCTGCAAAACCGGCGGCGAAACCTGCTGCAAAAGCTGCAGCCAAACCCGCCGCGAAACCTGCTGCTGCGAAACCTGCCGTCGCTGCCAAGCCAGCCACTGCAGCGAAACCAGCTGCAGCGAAACCAGCAGCCAAACCTGCCGCTGCCAAACCGGCTGCAAAACCTGCCGCCAAGCCAGCAGCAAAACCGGCTGTGAAAAAGCCAGTCGTTGCTGCGAAGCCGACTGCCGCACCTGTTGCCAAGCCAGCAACCCCGGCCCCGGCTGCATCGGCTTCGCCGGCTCCGGTAGCCACTACCTCGACAGCTTCGCCTACGCCAACGCCAGCCGCATCGTCGAGCACCAGCACTACCCCAACCAGCGCTTCCTAAGTGCCGGTTACCGCGACGCGCAGCTGATGCAGCGCGTCGCGGCTCAGGTTGGCGGCGCCTGCTGCCACACCTTCCAGCCAAGCCGTTAGATCGGTCGCTCCACACTGCGGCCAACTCTGCGCCAAACGCTCCAGTCGCAGCAACAAATGCCTTTCGGCTTCCATCTCCAGTGTCTTCACTTGTTCGCGTAAATCATCCAGGCCGGCATCCTCGCTGGCGGCAGCTTTCCATTGCTGGCGCAAGACGCGCAACGGCTGCACGACATCCGCGTCCCAAGGCCCGGCTACATCGCGTAGCAGCTGCAAGCGTTGTTCGTTGCAGATAACGCCACGCTGTCCCAGCCACAACCCACAGAGCAGCAGGCACACGTTCACCCCCGTCGACTGCAATTGCAGGCAGGCGCCTTCAACGCCGGGGCGGGCGTAGGTGTCGAGGGAAAAGCTCCACAGGTCAGAGGACATAGTGCTACTCGCGCCAGTTGCGAGCGAAGCTGGTAGACTCCGCCGCCATTATGATTCGACTTCAGAACCTGACTTTACAGCGTGGCCCGCAACGTCTGCTAGAAGACGCCGAGCTGACTCTGCACGCCGGCCACAAAGCCGGCCTCATCGGTGCCAACGGCGCCGGCAAATCGAGCCTGTTCGCCTTGCTTCGGGGCGAACTGCATCCGGACTCGGGTGACTGCTTCCTGCCGGCCGACTGGCGCATCGCCCACATGCGCCAGGAGGTCGACACCCTCGAACGCCTGGCGGTCGACTACGTGCTCGATGGCGACCTGCGCCTGCGCCAGGTGCAACGCGACCTGGCGGCGGCCGAAGCGGCCCATGACGGTGCCGCTCAGGCCCGCCTGCACTCGGAACTCGACAGCGCCGACGGTTACACCGCCGATGCCCGGGCCCGCAAGCTGCTGGCCGGTCTTGGGTTCACCAATGAGCAAATGGACCGGCAAGTAGGAGATTTCTCCGGTGGCTGGCGGATGCGTCTGAATCTGGCGCAGGCTTTGATGTGCCCCTCGGACCTGTTGCTGCTCGACGAGCCGACCAACCACTTGGACCTCGACGCCATCATCTGGCTCGAAGAATGGCTCAAGAGCTATCCCGGCACTCTGTTGCTGATTTCCCACGACCGGGACTTCCTCGATGCCGTGGTCGATCACGTAGCCCACGTCGACCAACGCAAGATCACGCTGTATCGCGGTGGTTACACAGCGTTTGAACGCGCCCGCGCGGAGCGTCTGGCCCAGCAACAGCAGGCGTACGAGAAGCAGCAGGCGCAACGTGCGCACATGGAAAGCTACATCGCCCGCTTCAAGGCCCAGGCCACCAAGGCCCGTCAGGCCCAGAGCCGGATCAAGGCGCTGGAGCGGATGGAAGAGCTGTCCGCTGCGCACGTCGATTCGCCGTTCGATTTCGTCTTCCGCGAATCGCAGAAAATTTCCAGTCCGCTGATCGATCTATCGGACGCTCGCCTGGGTTACGGCGAAAAAACCGTGCTGGAGAAGGTCAAGCTGCAACTGACCCCTGGCGCGCGGATCGGTTTGCTCGGCCCCAACGGTGCCGGTAAATCGACCCTGATCAAAAACCTCTCCGGTGAGCTTGAGCCGTTGGCGGGCCGACTGACCCGGGGCGAGAACACCGTGGTCGGCTACTTCGCCCAGCATCAACTGGATTCCCTCGATTCCAAGGCCAGCCCGTTGCTGCACTTGCAGCGCCTGGCGCCAACCGAACGTGAGCAGACCCTGCGTGACTTCCTCGGTGGTTTCGACTTCCGGGGTGCGCGCATCGATGAACCGGTGTTGAATTTCTCCGGTGGCGAAAAAGCGCGACTGGCTCTGGCACTGATCGCCTGGGGCCGGCCGAACCTGTTGTTGCTCGACGAACCGACCAACCACCTGGATCTGGAAATGCGCCTGGCGCTGACCATGGCCTTGCAGGAATTCAGTGGCGCGGTTCTGGTGGTCTCCCACGATCGTCATTTGCTCAAAAGCACCACCGACAATTTCTATCTGGTGGCAGATGGCAAGGTCGAGGAGTTCGACGGCGATCTGGAAGACTACACCCGCTGGCTGGTGGAGTACCGTCAGCGCAACGCGCCGGTCAGCAACACCCCGGTCAACCCGGACAAGACCGACAAGAAAGCCCAGCGCCAGGCCGCTGCGGCATTGCGTCAGCAACTGGCACCGCACAAGCGCGAGGCCGACAAGCTCGAAGCCGAGTTGGGCAAGCTGCACGAGAAACTGGCGAAGATCGACGCCAGCCTCGGCGACAGCGATATTTACGAGCCGGCGCGCAAGAACGAATTGCGTGATCTGCTGGCCGAACAGGCCAGGCTGAAGGTGCGTGAAGCCGAACTGGAAGAAGCCTGGATGGAAGCACTCGAACTGCTCGAAAGCATGCAGGCGGAGCTGGAGGCGCTGTCTTGATGGAGGCCTTCAAGCTGCCGTTGCCGGCAATGTGGGTCGAGCCGATCTGGCTGGTCGTGCAAATTCTGCTGATCCTGCTGGCGGGTTATGTAGCCCAGCGCGTCGTCGCTAAAGGCCTGACTCGTTTGGGCGAGCGCTACCCGTTCCCGCCGCAGTTCTTGATGCCGCTGCGCGGTGGTTTGCGTTGGCTGATCATGGGCAGCGCGCTGATCTTCGTGCTGGAACGTCTTGGGGTGTCGGCCACGGTGCTCTGGACCGCGTTGTCCGGTTTCGTGGCGGTGGCTGCCGTGGCGTTTTTCGCCATGTGGAGCGTGCTGTCCAACCTGTTGTGCGCGATCCTGATCTTCACCGTCGGCCCATTCCGAATCGGCGATGTGGTCGAGTTGGTGGACACCACCGACAAGCCCGGCGTCAAAGGCCGGGTGGTGGCGATCAATCTGCTCTACACCACGCTGATCGAAGCCGAAGAGCTCGGTACGGGCAGCGCCATGGTGCAAGTACCCAACAGCCTGTTCTTCCAGCGCTCGGTTCGACGCTGGCGCGGCACGGATGTGTTCCCTTCGAACGGGTTCGAAAAACAGGCTCGATAGGGCCCTGCCGCCATAAAAGCTGGTCGGCAGTCGCTCTGTCCTGCAAAAAATCGGTAGTCATTGGCCCAAAGGCGCATTAGCTTAGACCTTTGTCACGAGTCTGAGTCGAGGTGTGCGATGCTGCTTCAAACATGGCTGGCGTTTTTTGCCGCCTGCTGGGTGATCAGTCTTTCCCCCGGTGCCGGCGCCATTGCGTCGATGTCCAGCGGTCTGCGCTACGGTTTCTGGCGCGGTTACTGGAACGCCCTGGGCCTGCAACTGGGCCTGGCGTTGCAGATTGCGATTGTCGCTGCCGGTGTCGGTGCGATCCTCGCGACCTCCGCCACTGCCTTTTATGTGATCAAATGGTTCGGCGTGGCCTACCTGGTCTACCTCGCGGTCAAGCAATGGCGCGCGCTGCCCAATGTGATGAACGACGACGCTGCCATTCGGCAGATCGGCAAGCCGATGGCGCTGATGTTCCGCGGCTTTCTGGTGAACGTCAGCAACCCCAAGGCCTTGGTGTTCATGCTCGCGGTGCTGCCGCAATTCATCGATCCCCACGCACCGCTGGTGGCCCAATACCTGATCCTCGGCGTGACCATGATCTGTGTCGACCTGATTGTCATGGCCGGCTACACCGGGCTGGCGGCCAAGGTCCTGCGTTTGTTGCGCACGCCCAAGCAGCAGAAACGCATGAACCGCACCTTTGCCGGGCTGTTCATCGGTGCGGCGGCATTCATGGCGACTTTGCGCAAAGCAGCGACATAAAGCTTCAGGCACAAAAAAGGCGACCTATCGAGGGTCGCCTTTTTCATTTGTGGCGAGGGGCTTTTGTGGCGAGGGAGCTTGCTCCCGCTCGGCTGCGCAGCAGTCGTAAAACCGGCTGATGCGGTTTGAATGGTTTGGGGGCCGCTGCGCGGCCCAACGGGAGCAAGTTCCCTCGCCACAGATGACCAGCCTTGGATCAGCGCAGAATCACCGGTGCCGTATCCCGCGGCAGGTTATTACGCAGTGGCGCCTGGCCTGGCTGCTCATAACCGCCACCACCGAGCTGTTGGCTCAGTTGCGAAGCCACGTCTTCACCCAACGCCTTGGACACGTCACGCACCACCCGTGGGCGGTTCAGGGAAACCCGGATGTCCCGGCCATTCACCAGTTTGGTGTCCTGACCTTCGCCCATCGCCGTGAAGGCCGAGGTGATCTCGAAGGTCTTGGTGTTGATCAGGCTGAAGTCCGCCACCAGCGTCAGCCCCAGCACCGCCGAATAGCTGTCGGTGTTGGCCAGCTCGTTCATGTCACGGGTGAAGTCGATGTCTGACACAGTGCCGAACAGCACATAGTCGGCACCCTTGAAGCTACCGGCCTTGATGCGCTTGATCACGTCATACACGTCGCCTTTGGACGATGCTGTGTAAGGCGTGCCCTGCACCAGCTGGAACATGCCGGTGCGCAGGATCTCGCCCTTGATGTCGCCGGTGAATTTGCGCAACTCGCCTTGCTCGATGTAGCTGCTGGTTGCTTCGATCTCGTTGTAGCTCGAAGAACCGCTGGCGCTGTAGTCACTCTCGCGGTGATTGCTCTGCGCCGAAACGATGTGGATGTACTGTTCCACACGCTCCTGGTACGCCAGATCGGTTACCGCGACTTTCGGGGCCGCTTGCACGCTGAACGCGCAAGCCAGAGCCATCATGCCAATCCATGCGCGCATCAATTAACGCTCCGTGGTTTTGCGAATCTCTTTTTCGTCCATCCACTCGGCCAGACCGCTTTCAACGTCGATCAATTGCAGGCTGAATTTGTAGAAGACGTCCTTGTAGTCGCTGCTGCGCTTGACGATCGAGCTGATCGAACCTTCAAGACGGTACTGGGCGGCGATCATGTTGCCGGTCTTGGCCACGGTGCTCTTCTTGTACAGGCCGCTCTGGTTTTGCAACTTGAGCTGGTCGACCTGGCTCTGCATCGCGGTGTTGTCGCTGGCGAAACGGGCGACGCCGGACTTCATCAGCTGGGTCTTGATGCTGGTGGTGATTTCGCGGGTATCGATGTACTCGCTGGTCTTGTTCTTCACGTCGTAGACCTGAACCACCGGACGGCCTTGCAGAATGCCGGACTGGGCCAGGGAGCGGGTCATGGATTCGGCGATCATCTGCAGGTCGGTGGAACCGAACTCGTTGGTCACGGTTTCCACCGCTTTGGTGTCACCGTAGCTGATGTTTTTGCTGCCCAGCGTCGGCGAAGTGTTGGCGCAACCGCTGGCCAGGAGGGCGATGACGGCGATGAACGAAAAGCGTGCAAACATGGGAATGCTCTCTAGAACTGAACGAATAGGGTGTCGGGCTTAAGGCGTTTTGATTTCGAGACGGAAATCCACGGCTTTGGCGGTTGGCGCAATAGCCTGAATGAAACTGGTCTGCTCGCCGTACATCATCTGGCTTTTCCAGGTTTCTTCTTCGGCAACCGGGAAGCCTTCAGGGCCGAGCCAGGCAAAACGGTAGTAGAAGGTCTTGTTGTTGTAGCTGGTGTTGCTCAGCTGTGCGTTGACCGTCATGAAGCCGTTTTCCCGCGCCACGCGCATGGCGCCGACCACGATGTTCTTGAGCTTGCCCATGGCCACGACCTTGCTGGCAGCGCTGCCTGGCTCCGGTGGCGGCGGGGTGGCGCAGCCGGCCAGCAAGGCCAGGGCGAGGACAGTGAGGAATTTGAAGCGCATGCAAAGACTCCGTTCTTAAGGTTGTTTGAGGCTGGCCACGGCGGTCGGGTTGGCAGTCGGGATCACATGAGCGGCCAAGCCGCTGGCGAACACCTGATTGCCCACGGCGCGCAGGCTGATGACCTGATAGCGCTGATCCACAGTGACCTTGATCACCGAGCCGCCCACGGCGCTCGGCAGGGAGACTTGGTGCTCGCCTTTCTTCAAGCGCAGACGCACCACTTGAGTGTTGTCCGGCAGGGTACGCCACGTACGGGTATCGGCACCTTCGAGCACAGCTGAAGAGATACCGACCGCCAGACCCGCCAATGGGTTGGTTTCGTTGATCTTCTTCTGCGCCACGCCTTTGGTCACGGCACGGACGGTGGTGCGCAGGATGATGCCCGGCATGTCATCACGCAGCGCGCGGCGGGACATGGCGGTGGTGCTGTTGAGTTGCGTCAGGTTCAGTTGCTGACCGTCTACGCCAATCTGGGTGAAGGGAGCAGTCGAGGTGTCCGGTTTGATGATCGGGAACGACAGCGGTGTGATCACCAACTGGTTGCTGATCGGCAATGGCAACGGAATACGAATCGAGTCGCGGGACGGCGCCAGGCCGCTTTGCACGACGATCAGGATGTCGCTGTCCTCGTCCTTGGCGGGCTTGTCCAGATTCACCAGCGCCTGTTCCAGCAACGGCGTGTTCGGGCGCAGCTCGGCGGCCTTGCGATAACCCGGCGCAGCCAGGTCTTTCTCGCCCAGGGCTTCATAGACGAAACCGGCCAGGTAATGGCTGAACGCACTCTGGTAGCTGTTTTTCAGGCTGACCACTTCCGGCGCGTCGAGGCTGGCCACCGGATACCCCTGAAGATCCTTGTATTGGGTTTTGACGCCTTCTTTCCCGGCCTGCTCTTCGCTCTTGAGGTATTCCTTGTCGCGCAGGTCGGCGATCACCGCTTCACGTTCGTGAGTTTTCTTGATCGCGGTGCGCGCGCCGTCGAAGTCATTCACCGCCAGCAAGTTGAGGGCCATCTGCGTGGTAAGCATGACTTTTTCGTAGTCGTAGCCTTCGTAGCGACGGATTTTGTCATTGATCAGGAAGCTGCCGAACTGAGCCAGGTACTTTTCGGTGTCGAGCTTGACCGAGTCTTCCCACTTGCCCACCACCTGATCGGCGCTGCTCCAGGCGTTCTGGCTGCCGGACAAGTCGCCCTTGGCGCGCAGCAGTTCACCCTTCTCGAAGTAATAGAGCAGGTCTTTGTCGGCGCCGGTGTTGTTCTTTTCCAGCAGGGTCAAGGCGGCGTCGACGTTGCCGGCAGCCAGTTGCTGGTTGGTTTGTGCCAGTTCGGAATCGTAGTTGCGAAAAGCCGAACAGCCGGAGAGCAAGGTGACAGCGCTGAGCGCGATCGAGGTAAGGGCGCGGGAGGCCATAGGGGGTACTTCTTCCCTGAGTGTAAGCAGCCGCGCGTGCTGGTCGGGCTGTTGGGACCCATCGGCAGGGAGACTGGCGTCCTGCCAATTCCTCATAAAAAGAGGAGCTTAAATGCCGTATCGAAATAACGACGGCGGGCATTATAAACAGGGATGCTGGCTATGTAATGGCTTTTTAATTGTATGTTTTCACAATGTGCCATTATTTATTTCTGGCCTGATACCACACTGCTTTCAGGCGCAACGGCAGGTTCGAAAGCCACTCCGTTGCTGTAAATCCGCTCTCCCAGCGCTCGCAGGGTTATGACCTGATGGTTCTGCTCGATGCGGACTTTCAGTGGCGCGGCGCCCGGCGCGTTGGGCAGGCTGATCAGGTGCTCGCCTTTTTTCAGGCGCAGGCGCGCCACCAGGGTGATGTTGGGCAAGGTACGCCAGGTTCGGGTGTCCGCGTGCTCAAAGCCATCGTGCTGCGTCACGTACGAGGCTTTGCTCGGGTCGCGTCGGTTGTCCGTAGCCTGAACAGAAGCGGCCAGGTAGGCACGATGGGCGGTGCGCTGAATGATGCCCGGCATATCGTCGCGCAACGTGCGTAAAGACATGTCGGTGATGCTGTTAACCAGGACCAGTTGCTGTTTGCGACCGTCGATCGTCATCTGCGTGAACGCCGGGGTCGACGTGTCGGGAACCATCACCGGAAACGACACATTGGCGACGATCACCTGATTGTCTTCCAGGCGCACCGGGTAGGGGACACGAACCGAACTGCGCGCTGGCGCCAGGCCACTTTGCACGATGATCAGCACATCACTTTCATTGGCCTTGGTGACCGGTTTGTCGAGTTCGCGCAATGCCTGTTCGAAGAAGGGCAGGTCGGGTCGCAACTCGATGGCCTGGCGATAACCCGGGGCAGCAAGATCACGCTCACCCAGCGCTTCATACGTAAACCCGGCCAGGTAGTGACTGAATGCACTCTGATAGCCGTTTTTCAGCGCGATCACGGCGGGCGCATCGAGGGTCATCACGGGGTAGCCCTGGAGATCCTTGTAGTGCACGCGAACGCCCTGGGCCTTGGCTTCTTCTTCAAGTCGCTCGTATTCCTTTTCCCGCTGACGGGCAATCAGTGCTTCACGTTCGTGGGTTTTCTTGATGTCGGTGCGAGCACCGTCGAAGTCATTCACGGCCAACTGGTTCAGGGCCATTTGCGTAGTCAGCATGACTTTTTCGTAGTCGTAGCCATCGTAGCGCCGCAGTTTGTCGTTGATGATGCTGCCCCAATGATCGCCCATCGCGGACAAGAGCTGTGTGCCGGCAGACTCGACGGTGTCCTGGCGCTGGATCACCATTTGCTCTGCACTGCGCCAGGTAACCTGGCTTTGCGGCAGCGCACCACCGGCACTCAGGACTGCACCTTTTTCGAAGTAGTAGAGCAGGTCCCGTTCTTCTGACGGATTGTGCAGCTCCAGCAGTTGGAGAGCACCCTGCGGATTTCCCGCTTTCAACTGGGCGGTTGTTTGCTCCAGTTCCAGGTCGTAGTTGCGGTAAGCGGCGCAACCAGTCAGTTGCAGGGCGAGACTCAGCAGCGAGAACAACAGGCAGGAGCGCATGGACGATGGTTCTTCCCTTATCGGATACCGAGAGGAGATGGCAATTTGCCGCCGAATGTACACGCCGTTGCGCGGGAAATACCAACAAAGCTTGAGCGAAACTCATTGGAAGTGAACAATGTGTTACTTCGTATTTCCATTTGAGATTTATTCATGACTGGCTCCTCTCGTTTTCTGGCGTGGCTCGTGCTGCCGATGATCGCGTTCTGCAGCTTCAATGCGCTGGCCGAAACCGCAGAGGGTGCGCCCAAGGCCCTGCATTTGCTCGATTACATTGCCGCCGATTACCCGGCGGCGGTCGAGGGAGGCAAGGTTATTGATGAGGCTGAGTATCTTGAACAGCAGACGTTTCTGGGTGAGCTGCAAGGGTTGATCGCCGATTTGCCGGCCAAACCCGAACGTGCCGAACTGGAGCAGGGCGTCAACGGCCTGCGCACCGCGATCGCCGCTCGCAAGGACGGCGCGGACGTCACCCGTCAGGCGCGGCAACTGGGGGCAAAACTGGCGGTGACCTATGAAGTCAGCCAGGCTCCGGTCATTACCCCGGACCCGACCCGCGGCGCGCCGCTGTATGCCCAGCAATGCTCGGTGTGCCATGGCGATACGGGCATCGGTGACGGCCCGGCAGGTGTCGGTATGACGCCACCGCCGACCAATCTGCGCGATACCGCGCGTCTGGACCGCCTGAGCCTCTATGCGCTCTACAACACGTTGGGCATGGGTGTCGAAGGCACCGACATGCCGGCCTTCGCCGATCAGCTGGATGATCGCCAGCGTTGGGACCTGGCGACCTACATTGCCAGCTTCAGCGCCGGTCCTGCTGCGGCAAAATCCGAAAAAACCTACAACATCGCCGACCTGGCACGTCAGACGCCAGCCGAAGTGCAGGCCGTCGAAGGTCCGCAAGCGGCCGCGACCTTCCGCGCGCAACGAGCGCAACCGCCGCAGGTCAAGCGTGGCCCGGGGCAATTGCTTGAATACACGGCGGCCACACTGGACAAGAGTATCGCCGCCTACCGCGCCGGGCAGCACGATCAGGCCTATGACCTGTCGGTTGCGGCGTACCTGGAAGGCTTCGAACTGGTCGAAAGCTCTCTGGACAACGTCGACGCCAACGTGCGCAAAGACACTGAAAAGTCCCTGATGGCTTACCGTCAGTCGTTGCAGGACGGCTTGCCGGTGGCCCAGGTCGAGCAACGTCTGGAAGTGGCCAAGGCCAAGCTGAAAGAATCCGCTGGCCTGCTCGGTAGCGATGGCTTGAGCTGGTCGCTGAGCTACATCTCCGGTCTGTTGATTCTGTTGCGAGAAGGTCTGGAAGCCATTCTGGTGCTCGCGGCGGTCCTCGCGTTTCTGCGCAATACCGGCCAGCAATCGGCGGTGCGCAGCGTCAACATCGGTTGGGGCCTGGCGCTGTTGGCCGGGCTGGCGACCTGGGCGGTGGCGGCGTATGTGATTGACGTCAGCGGGGCCCAGCGTGAGCTGCTGGAAGGGGCCACTGCGCTGTTTGCCAGTGTCATGGTGCTCTGGCTCGGTGTGTGGATGCACGACCGTCGCCACGCAGCGGCCTGGCAGGATTACATCAAGAGCAGCCTGGTGAGCGGCGGTGGGCGTTTCGGGTTTGCGATCCTGGCGTTCTTCTCGGTGTACCGCGAACTGTTCGAAGTGATCCTGTTTTACGAAACCCTGTGGTTGCAGGCGGGGCCTGCAGGGCATAACGCCGTAATGGCTGGCGGCGCGACGGCGCTGGTTATGCTGGTCGGTCTGGCCTGGGTGATTCTGCGCGGCTCGGCAAAACTGCCGCTGGCACTGTTCTTCGGCATCAATGCCGGTTTGCTGTGCGCGTTGTCGGTGGTGTTTGCCGGCCATGGCGTGAAGGCGTTGCAGGAAGCCGGGGTCTTCGGCACGCGGCCGGTACCGTTCTTTGACTTCGACTGGCTGGGGATCCACGCTGATGCGTATTCGCTGAGTGCCCAGGCTGTGGCGATCATTGCAATCATCGTGTTGTACAGTCGCAGCCGGATGGCCGAGAAGCGGCAGTTGCCGGCTTCTTAAAAGCATTCGCTGCGCTCATATTCGCGGGCAAGCCTCGCTCCTACAGGTGTTGTGCATATTTCTATGCCACGCTGAACTGTAGGAGCGAGGCTTGCCCGCGAAGCTTTTTAGAAGAGGTCAAAACAATGCGCGTGTGGATCGATGCCGACGCCTGCCCTCGGGCAGCCAAGGATCTGGTGGTGAAGTTCGCCCTCAAGCGCCAGTTCGAAGTGGTGCTGGTGGCCGGTCAGCCGCAGATCAAGCCGGGCCTCGCTCTGGTGAAACTGATCGTGGTACCCAGCGGCCCGGATGCCGCCGACGATTACCTGGTGGAACACGCGGTGCCGGGGGAGTTGGTGATTTGCAGCGATGTGCCGCTGGCGGATCGGCTGGTGAAGAACGGCGTTGCGGCGCTGGATCCGCGGGGCAAGGAGTTCGATGCGCAGAACATGGGCGATCGGCTGGCGGTACGTAACCTGTTTACCGACCTGCGCGAGCAGGGGCAGATGAGCGGCGGCCCGGCGCCGTTCGGCGATCGCGAGAAACAGGCGTTCGCCAATGCGCTGGACCGGATACTGACCCGGTTGTCGCGTAGGTAATGATCGCGTTCCCACGCTCTGCGTGGGAATGCAGCCCGGGACGCTCTGCGTCCCAAAGCGGACGCAGAGCGTCCATTGAGGCATTCCCACGCGGAGCGTGGGAACGATCAGGTCTCAAGCGTCGTTTTCGTGGGTCAGTTCCAGTACGCGGTCGACCAGTTTGTTGATGCCGGAAGCGGCCTCGCTGATTGATTGCGCGAGCATGTACGCCGGCGTGCTCACCAGCTTGCGCGCCTTGTCTTCAACGATGTCGGTCACTGCGCATTCGGCATGGGTGGCGCCCATCTTGTTCATCGCGGCGGCGGTATCGGCATCGTTGCCGATGGTGCAGGTCACGCCCGGACCGTAGATCTTTGCCGCCAGAGCCGGCGAGATGCAGATCAGCCCCACCGGTTTGCCAGCCTCGGCAAACGCTTCGGTCAACGCCAGGACATCAGGTTGAACGCTGCATCCAACGCCTTCGACGGCAAAGTTCGACAGGTTCTTGGCCGCCCCGAAACCGCCGGGCACGATCAGCGCATCGAAATCTTCGACGTCCGCTTCACGGATATCCTTGATGTTGCCCCGGGCGATACGCGCCGATTCCACCAGCACGTTGCGCGACTCGGGCATTTCTTCGCCAGTCAGGTGGTTGATCACATGCAATTGCGCGATGTCGGGTGCGAAGCACTGCACCTGGGCGCCACGCTGGTCCAGCCGCAGCAGGGTGATCACGCTTTCGTGGATCTCGGCGCCGTCGTACACGCCACAGCCGGAAAGGATCACTGCAATTTTTTTGCTCATGGGCTTTTCTCCAGATTCATGGCGTTAAATGTCCACTAATTTGTCACTCGTTGCCATAGGGTTAATTCGCGGCTACACCTAATCTCTGCTGAACGATTCCGATCAGGTCGCGTCATGAACTTCATTCTGTATGCGGTGCCGTTTTTCTTTGTGCTGATTGCGGTCGAGTTGCTGGCCGACCGTTGGCGCGGGGTGAGCAATTACCGCGTGGCAGACGCGATCAACAGCCTCAGCACCGGCGTATTGTCGACCACCACGGGCCTGTTGACCAAAGGCGTCGGCCTGGTGACTTATGCCTTTGCCCTGGAACATCTGGCCTTGATCGAGCTGTCGGCCGACAGTGTCTGGGTCTGGGTGTTTGCTTTCGTCTTCTACGACTTCTGCTACTACTGGCTGCACCGCATGGGTCACGAGCGCAACATCCTCTGGGCCGCGCATTCGGTGCATCACCAGAGCGAGGACTACAACCTCTCCACGGCCTTGCGCCAGACCAGCACCGGGTTTCTGCTGAGCTGGATTTTCTACCTGCCCATGGCCGTGCTCGGCGTGCCGCTGCTGGTGTTCGTCAGCGTTGCGGCGTTGAACCTGCTGTACCAGTTCTGGGTGCATACCCGGCATATTCCCAAGCTTGGCTGGTTCGAGTGGTTCTTCGTCACGCCGTCCAATCATCGGGCTCACCATGCGCAGAACGCTCTCTACATGGATCGCAACTACGGCGGGGTGTTCATTATTTGGGACCGTCTATTCGGCTCGTTCCAGGAGGAGGACGACAACGAACCAGTGATTTTCGGCGTGACCACGCCGCTGGCGAGCTGGAATCCGCTGTGGGCGAACGTGCAGTTCTACGCGCAGTTGTGGGATGACGCCCGGCGCGCCGAGCGCTGGTGGGACAAGCTGCGGATCTGGTTCATGCGCACCGGTTGGCGGCCGGCGGATGTGGCGGCCAAATACCCGATGAACAAGCCGGACTTGGCTCAGTTCCGCAAATTCGAGGTGCCGCTGGACGGACGTCAGCAGTGGTATGTGGCGCTGCAGTTCTGCGTCTACATCGCCTTGGGCAGTTACTTGATGAATTTGGAGCAGAGCCTGCCGAGCGCAGCCCTGGTGTTGGGTTGGGGCGCCGTGGCGTTGGGGTTGTTCGTGTTGGGCGCAGCCCTGGAGAATCGCCCGCAGGCACTGAAACTGGAGCTGTTGCGGCTGGCGTCGAACCTGCCGTTGGTATGGTTGGCACCGATGGTCGGGCTATGGCCGGGCAGCGCAGTGGGCTGGGTGGTACTGCTCAGTTACAGCCTGCTCAGCGGCATCGGTCTCTACTGTTGTAGAAACCGTGTCACTCGATGGGCGTCGTAGGTTCGCTCGACTTGGCCTGTTCGGCTTTCAGCGCCTGCTCGTCGGCGTAGACCTTCTTCGCCAGACGGGCATTCTTGAAGCGTCGCCGCAGCCACAGGAAAAAGCCCAGTACCAGCAGGGCGCCCAGCACCCACAGCTCGTATTTCTTGACGCTGCCCAGCATGCCTTCGAGCACTGCGCCAAAGTGATACGCAGCCGCTGCCAGCGCCGCGGCCCAGATGGCCGCGCCAATCCCGTTGAGCAGCAGATAGCGTCCCGGCGGATAGCCCGACAGACCGATTGCCACCGGCATCACCGTGCGCAAGCCATAGACAAAGCGGAAGCTCAGCACCCAGATATCCGGGTGCTTGCGGATATGTTCCAGCGCCCGATCGCCCATCAGTTGCCAGCGCGGTTTGCGTGCCAGCAATTTGCGCCCGTGCTTGCGCCCCAGGAAGTACCACAGCTGATCGCCGGCATAACTGCCGAAGAACGCCACGACCACCACCAGATTGATGTCCATGTATCCGCGGAACGCGAGGAAGCCTGCGAGTACCAGAATGGTTTCGCCTTCGAAAAACGTGCCGAGGAATAGGGCAAAGTAGCCGAAGTCATGTAGGAATTGTTGGAGCATTGTCTGGGTGCTGGCGAAATGAACGCGCAGCCTAACCCTTCGTGCACATTCATGAAAGTGTCCAAATGTGTCTCGACGTGAACATTCCCTACAAGGACAATGGAATGCGACTACCTGTCACAGGGGTGCACATATCTGTAATACGTTGGTCATAATGGCCGCTTATAACTGTCACGCTCGCCCGCCAGCGCGGGCTCAGGAGTCTGCCGTGAGCTTTACCCCCGCCAACCGTTTGTTTCCTGCAACCCGCCTGCGTCGCAACCGTCGTGATGATTTTTCGCGTCGACTGGTTCGTGAAAATGTACTGACCGTCGATGACCTGATCCTGCCGGTGTTCGTGCTGGACGGTGAAAACCGTCGCGAAGCAGTGGCGTCAATGCCGGGTGTCGAACGCCTGACTATCGATCTGTTGCTTGAAGAGGCTGCCAAATGGGTCGAGCTGGGAATTCCGGCGCTGGCACTGTTCCCGGTGACGCCACCGGAACTCAAGTCACTGGATGCCGCCGAAGCCTGGAACCCCAACGGCATCGCCCAGCGCGCCACCCGTGCTCTGCGTGCGCAGTTCCCGGAGCTGGGTGTGATCACCGACGTCGCCCTGGACCCGTTCACCACCCACGGTCAGGACGGCATCCTCGACGAAGAAGGCTACGTGCAGAACGACATTACCGTCGACGCACTGGTTAAACAGGCTTTGTCCCACGCCGAAGCCGGCGCTCAAGTGGTGGCTCCGTCAGACATGATGGACGGGCGCATTCAGGCGATCCGCGAAGCGCTGGAGCTGGCTGGGCACGTCAATGTGCGGATCATGGCCTACTCGGCCAAGTACGCCAGTGCCTACTACGGCCCGTTCCGTGATGCGGTGGGTTCGGCGTTGAACCTGGGCAAGGCCAACAAGGCCTCCTATCAGATGGACCCGGCCAACAGCAACGAAGCCCTGCACGAAGTGGCGGCGGACTTGTCAGAAGGCGCAGACATGGTCATGGTCAAGCCAGGCATGCCGTATCTGGATATCCTTTATCGGGTCAAGGAAGCGTTCAAAGTGCCGACCTTTGTGTATCAGGTCAGCGGTGAATACGCCATGCACATGGCGGCGATCCAGAATGGCTGGTTGAGCGAAGGGGTTATCCTCGAATCCCTGACCGCTTTTAAACGTGCAGGCGCTGATGGCATCCTGACTTACTTTGCCGTCCGTGCTGCTCAATTGTTACGAGAGCAAAAATAGCCCTCCCAGGAACATTCGATGAATACCGAAGGACTCACTGAAGTTGCCGTAAAAGACGCTCAACCTGTGGTGGAGCAAATCGCTGAAACTCCGCCGGAGCTGGAGCCCGCTCCACCCGCGGTGGTGGCCGAGCCCGTTGTGGCGGCGCCAGCGATTGCCATTCCCGGTCTGGATGACAGCAGCCTGTACATCCATCGCGAGCTCTCGCAACTGCAGTTCAATATCCGCGTGCTGGAACAGGCGCTGGATGAGTCCTACCCATTGCTGGAGCGGCTGAAGTTTCTGCTGATCTTCTCCAGCAACCTGGACGAGTTCTTCGAGATTCGTGTGGCCGGCCTGAAGAAGCAGATCACCTTCGCCCGTGAGCAGGCCGGTGCCGATGGCTTGCAACCGCACCAGGCCCTGGCCCGCATCAGCGAATTGGTGCATGGTCACGTCGACCGCCAATACGCGATCCTCAATGACATTCTGTTGCCGGAGCTGGAAAAACATCAGGTCCGCTTCATCCGTCGTCGTTACTGGACGACCAAACTCAAGACTTGGGTCCGCCGTTATTTCCGTGACGAGATCGCGCCGATCATCACCCCGATCGGCCTCGACCCGACGCACCCGTTCCCGTTGCTGGTGAACAAGAGCCTGAACTTCATCGTCGAGCTCGAAGGCATCGACGCCTTCGGTCGCGATTCCGGCCTGGCGATCATCCCGGCGCCGCGTCTGCTGCCGCGGGTTATCAAGGTACCGGAAGAAGTCGGCGGCCCAGGCGACAACTATGTGTTCCTGTCGTCGATGATCCACGCGCACGCCGATGACCTGTTCCAGGGCATGAAGGTCAAGGGCTGCTACCAGTTCCGCCTGACCCGGAACGCCGACCTCGCGGTCGACACCGAAGATGTAGAAGACCTGGCCCGCGCCCTGCGCGGCGAGTTGTTCTCCCGTCGCTACGGTGATGCGGTGCGGCTGGAAGTGGCCGACACCTGCCCGAAACACCTGTCCGATTACCTGCTCAAGCAGTTCAACCTGCAGGAGACCGAGCTGTATCAGGTCAACGGTCCGGTCAACCTGACGCGGCTGTTCAGCATCACCGGCCTGGACAGTCATCCGGAGCTGCAATACACCCCGTTCACCCCGCAGATCCCGAAACTGCTGCAGAACAGCGAGAACATTTTCAGCGTGATCAGCAAGCAGGACATCCTGCTGCTGCACCCGTTCGAGTCGTTCACCCCGGTGGTCGATTTGCTGCGTCAGGCGGCCAAGGATCCGCACGTGTTGGCGGTTCGCCAGACGTTGTATCGCAGCGGCGCCAACTCGGAGATCGTCGATGCGCTGGTGGATGCGGCGCGTAACGGCAAGGAAGTGACGGCGGTGATCGAATTGCGCGCGCGGTTCGACGAAGAATCCAACCTGCAACTGGCCAGCCGTCTGCAAGCGGCCGGTGCAGTGGTGATTTACGGTGTGGTCGGTTTCAAGACGCACGCCAAGATGATGCTGATTCTGCGTCGCGAAGCCGGCGAGATTGTCCGCTACGCCCACTTGGGCACCGGCAACTACCACGCGGCCAACGCCCGTCTGTACACCGACTACAGCCTGCTGACCTCCGACGATGCCTTGTGCGAAGACGTCGGCAAACTGTTCAGCCAGTTGATCGGCATGGGTAAAACCCTGCGCATGAAGAAGCTGTTGCACGCGCCGTTCACGTTGAAGAAGGGCATGCTCGACATGATTGCCCGGGAGACGCAATTCGCCCTCGACGGCAAACCGGCGCACATTATCGCCAAGTTCAACTCGCTGACCGATCCGAAGGTCATCCGCGCGTTGTACAAGGCCAGCCAGTCCGGGGTACGCATCGATTTGGTGGTGCGCGGCATGTGCTGCCTGCGGCCGGGTATCGCCGGGGTATCGCATAACATCCATGTGCGCTCGATCATCGGTCGTTTCCTGGAACACACCCGGGTCTTCTACTTCCTCAATGGCGGTGAAGAGCAGATGTTCCTGTCCAGTGCCGACTGGATGGAGCGCAACCTCGACAAGCGCGTCGAGACTTGCTTCCCGGTCGAGGGCAAGAAGCTGATTTTGCGGGTCAAGAAAGAGCTGGAGCTTTATCTCACCGATAACACCCACAGCTGGAGCCTGCAGTCGGACGGTCGCTACATCCGCAATACACCGACCGGCAACCAGAACCCGCGCAGTGCCCAGGCTACCTTGCTGGAGCGGTTGGGCAGCCCGATTCTGGCGGTTCGTTAACGCAAACCTTGGGCGATAAAAAATGGCGATCCATGTGGATCGCCATTTTTTTTACCTCGCCCGAGCGATGAGCGATGAGCGATGAATGACTGTGGCGAGGGAGCTTGCTCCCGCTGGACTGCGTAGCAGTCCTTCTTTTGGGGCCGCTGCGAGGCCGAACGGGAGCAAGCTCCCTCACCACAGGCTTAGCGAACGTTCAGCACGAAGCTGACGCGGGTCAGCCATTCTGCTTCCAGGGCGAAGTCGGCCTGGGTCAACTGGTTGTCATCCAGCCAATGTTCCGGGAATAACACATCCAGGCTGTCGCCGTTGGCGTGCAGCACGACCTGTGGCATTTCCTGGGTGCCACGGATGTGGTGGAACAGAATCGCAAAGCGCAGCAGCACGCACAGGCGAATCAGCTTGATGCCGTCGTCGCCAAAATCGGCAAACCTGTCCTTGGGAATATTGCGACGGTGGCCACGCACCAGTAGCGCGAGCATCAGTTGGTCTTCGCGGGAGAACCCGGCCAGGTCCGAATGCTCGATCAGGTACGAGCCGTGTTTGTGATACTGATAGTGGGCGATGTCCAGGCCCACTTCATGGACCTTGGCTGCCCAGCTCAGCAGTTCGCGCCACACGCCGTCATCCAGCTCCCAGTCCGCGGCCACTTGATCGAAGGCATGCAGCGCCTTGCGTTCGACCCGCGCGGCTTGCTCCAGATCAACGTGGTAACGCTCCATGAGCGAGCTGAGCGTGCGCTCACGGACATCTTCGTGATGATGACGGCCCAGCAGGTCATAGAGCACGCCTTCGCGCAGGGCGCCTTCGCAGTGGTCCATGCGTTGCAGTTCGAGGGCGTCGAAGATTGCTTCGAGAATCGCCAGCCCGGCGGGAAAGATCGCCCGGCGGTCGGGCTTGATGCCTTCGAAGTCGATTTTCTCGACATCACCGAGTTTGATCAGCTTGCGCTTGAGCCAGGCCAAGCCTTCGGCGTTCACCTCGCCAGTGCCATGTCCGCCGGCCTTCAGCGCCAGGCCAATGGCGCGAATGGTGCCCGAGGAGCCGATGGCTTCATCCCAGGTCAGGCGATGCAGGGCGTGTTCGATGCTCATGATCTCCAGCCGCGCCGCGGTGTACGCCTGGGCGTAGCGGGCCGGGGTGATCTTGCCGTCCTTGAAATAGCGTTGGGTGTAGCTGACGCAACCCATTTGCAGGCTTTCGCGCAGCAATGGCTCGAATCTCTGCCCGATGATGAATTCGGTACTGCCGCCGCCGATGTCGGCCACCAGGCGCTTGCCCGGGGTGTCGGCGAGGGTGTGGGAGACGCCGAGGTAAATCAGGCGGGCTTCTTCACGGCCGGAGATGACTTCTACCGGATGGCCGAGGATTTCTTCGGCGCGGTGGATGAATTCAGCGCGGTTACGGGCTTCGCGCAGGGCGTTGGTGCCGACGATCCGCACGGTGCCGGGCGGCATACCGCTGATCAGTTGGGCGAAACGCTTCAGGCAATCGAGCCCGCGCTGCATGGATTCTTCGCTGAGTTGACGCTCTTCGTCGATGCCGGCGGCCAGCTGAACCTTCTCCCCGAGACGCTCGAGAATCCGGATTTCGCCGTTCTGGGCCTTGGCCACGACCATGTGAAAGCTGTTGGAGCCTAGGTCGATAGCGGCGATCAGGGACAGATTCTTGACTTGGGATAGCGGCATGGTCAGGGGGTCTCGGTCGATAACCTCGACATCCTGCCACGATCAAACGCTCGCGCCAACGCGTACGGTTTAATGCCTTGATCCAGCGCATGGGCGACGTGGGTTCCTGTGGCGAGGGAGCTTGCTCCCGCTGGGCAGCGCAGCGGCCCCAAAACCATTCAACGCAGTGCTTCAGGAAAAGCCGGTCAGCAGGTTTTACGACTGCTGCGCAGCCTAGCGGGAGCAAGCCCCCTCGCCACAGAGGTTCAGCCCGCCGCCTCCACGGTCCCAATGAAGTTCGCCAGCTCCGCCGTCTGCGGGTTGGCAAACAACACCTTCGGATCTCCCACCTCATGCACCTTGCCTTGGTGCATGAACACCAACTTGTCGCCCACCTCCCGGGCAAAGCGCATCTCATGGGTGACCATGATCAAGGTCATGCCTTCCCTGGCCAGTTGCCGGACCACGCTCAACACCTCATTCACCAGCTCCGGGTCCAGGGCCGAGGTGATTTCGTCGCACAGCAAGACTTTCGGCGACATGGCCAGCGCCCGGGCGATCGCCACCCGCTGTTGCTGGCCGCCAGAGAGTCGATCCGGGAAGGCGTCGAATTTCTCGCCCAGCCCGACCCGTTCCAGCATCTGTCGCGCCAGTTCGGCGGCTTTGGCTTTCGGCACTTTCTGCACCACTTGTGGCGCAAGCATGACGTTTTCGCCGACGGTCAGGTGCGGGAACAGGTTGAACTGCTGGAACACCATCCCGACTTTCTGTCGAAGGCTGCGCAGGTCGGCGCGGGCGGCGTCGAGGTATTCGCCGTCGACTTCGATCACGCCGTCGTTGATCGACTCCAGACCATTGAGGGTGCGCAGCAAGGTGGATTTGCCCGAGCCGCTGCGGCCGATGATCGCCACCACCTGGCCTTCCTCGATACTCAGATCGATGCCTTTGAGTACATGGTGGTCGCCGTAATATTTATGCAGGGCGGAAATTCTAAGCAGAGGCATGCAGTCTCCTTTCCAGATAGCGCGCACTGAGGGACAAGGGGTAGCAGAGCAGGAAGTAACCGAGGGCGACGAGGCCGTAGACCATGAACGGTTCGAAGGTCGCGTTGGCGAGCATGCCGCCAGTCTTGGTCAGTTCGGTAAAGCCGATGATCGAGGTGACGGCGGTGCCCTTGACCACTTGCACCGAGAAGCCCACGGTCGGCGCCACGGCGATGCGCAGTGCTTGCGGCAGGATCACGTAACGCAATTGCTCCAGCGGGTTGAGCGCCAGGCTCGACGAGGCTTCCCACTGGCCGTTGGGGATCGAGTCGACGCAACCGCGCCAGATCTCCGCCAGGTAGGCGCTGGTGAACAGCGTCAAGGCAATCGCCGCCGCCATCCACGGTGAAATTTCCACACCGGCCAAGGCCACACCGAAGAACACCAGAAACAGCTGCATCAATAGCGGCGTGCCCTGGAACAATTCGATGTAGGTGCGGGCGAAGCTGTTTGGCAGGGATTTTTTTGAAATCCGCATCACCATGATCAGCAAACCGATCAGCCCACCGCCGATAAACGCCACCAGCGACAACGCCAGAGTCCATTGCAGGCCGGTGAGCAGGTTGCGCAGGATGTCCCAGAAAGTGAAATCGCTCATTGGCTGCTCCTTACCAGATAGCGCCGGCCTATCCAGTTCAGCAACTGGCGGATCAGCAGCGCCATGCACAGGTAGATCAGCGTGGTCAGGGCATAGGTTTCAAAGGCGCGGAAGTTGCGCGATTGAATGAAGTTGGCGGCGAAGCTCAGCTCTTCGGTAGCGATCTGCGAACAGACCGCCGAGCCGAGCATGACGATGATGATCTGGCTGCTCAGGGCTGGCCAGACCTTGCCCAGTGCCGGCAGCAGAACCACGTGGCGGAAGGCTTCGAAACGCGACATTGCCAGGGCGGCCGCGGCTTCCAGTTGCCCGCGGGGGATCGCTTGAATGCCGGCGCGGATGATCTCGGTCGAATAGGCACCCAGGTTGATCACCATCGCCAGCACCGCCGCCTGCCATTCGGAAATCTGCAGGCCCAGCGACGGCAAACCGAAGAAGATGAAAAACAACTGCACCAGAAAAGGTGTGTTGCGGATCAACTCGACGTAGACCCCGAAAATGCCGGCGAATGGGCGGATGTTCCACGCCCGCACCAACGCGCCGACGATGCCCAGAGCGACCCCGAACACTGCGCCAACGGCCGTCAGTTCAAGGGTGAACAGCGCACCGCGCAGCAGCAGGTCGGTGTTTTCTACCACCGGCAAGAAATCGAACTGATAAGCCATAAGTCGTCTCCCGCGCGAACGATCAGAGATCGGCCGGCAGCGGTTCTTTCAGCCAGGTTTGCGAGTTCTTCTCCAGCGCACCGTCAGCCTTGGCGGTGGTGAGAATCTGGTTGACCTTGTCCAGCAACGCCGGCTCGTTCTTGTTCACGCCGACGTACACCGGCGAGTCCTTGAGCTTCACTTTCAGGGCCGGTACGCGTTTCGGGCTTTTCTCGCTGATGGCCACCATCACCACGTTGCCGCTGGCGATCAGGTCGACTTGCCCGGCAAGGTAGGCGGCGATGGTCGAGTTGTTGTCTTCGAAGCGTTTGATGGTCACGCCTTCGGGGGCGACTTTGGTCAGCTCGATGTCTTCGATGGCGCCACGGGTGACGCTGATGGTCTTGCCCTTGAGATCATCCAGGCCCTTGATAGCGGCGTCTGGCGGGCCGAACACGGCGAGGTAGAACGGTGCGTAGGCGCGGGAGAAATCGATGACTTTCTCGCGCTCGGGGTTCTTGCCGAGGCTGGAAATCACCAGGTCGACCTTGCCGGTGGTCAGGAACGGGATGCGGTTGGTGCTGTTGACCGGGGTCAGTTCGAGTTTGACCTTGAGTTGGTCGGCCAGCAGCTTGGCGGTGTCGATGTCGAGGCCGCGGGGTTTCATGTCCGGGCCAACCGAACCGAACGGCGGGAAGTCCTGGGGCACGGCGACTTTGAGGGTGCCGCGTTTGACCACATCCTCCAGACCGTCGGCGTGGGCGGGAGCCTGGCTCAGCATCAGGCTGGCAAACAGGGCTGCGAGGAGGGCGCTGTAACGCTGGGTCATGGCAAATCTCCGGATCGGCGGGAAGTGATTTCTGCGGATCGACAGAGCATGGGCCATGCCAAGATTCGATTTCAGGGGGTGCAGGCCACGGTTTTGCTGGTGTCGCTCGGTCTTACTGGTCTGAACAGTTGGATGGCATTTCGCACCCTGATGGCGCACCCGTGAAAATTCTCGAACCCCCATGGGGCACGACTTGCCGGACGTCGCGAATAGCTTTACAACTAGCCGCTCATTGGCCTGGTTCGTCTGAAGAAACCATGAACTCGATCTCCCGCGCAGTACCTGAAGTGGCGCTGCAAGCCATCCGCAAACTGATCACCGAGCAAGGTTTCGGGCCGGGGGATGCCTTGCCCTCGCAACGGGACCTGGCGGTGCAATTGGGGGTCAGCCGGGCGTCGTTGCGCGAGGCGTTGTCGTCCCTGAGTGCGCTGGGCGTGATCAGCATCCAGCCAGGCAAGGGCGTGTTCGTGCAGTCTCCGGTCGATCTGCCCCGGGGCGATGCGGTGCCGGGCTGGCCATTCGCGGCCCAGGCATCGCCGCTGGATATCTTCCAGTTGCGTTATGCGCTGGAGGGTTTTGCCTCAGGTTTGGCGGCCGTGACCCTGAGCACCGAGGATCTCGATGCCCTGGAAGACAACGTCGCTGCCATGCGCAACGAACTGCGTGCCGCCAACTTCGATGCGGCGGCGCGACTGGACTTTGAGTTTCACCGGCGCATCCTCCTGGCCAGCGGCAATCAGGCGATGCTGAGCATCCTGACGGCCAGCGCCGACATCTTTCTGGAGAGCCAGAAGCTACCGTTCATCCGGGCCGAACGGGCCATGGAAACCTGGCAGGAACACCGTAAAATTCTCCGTGCGCTGGCCCGGCGAGCCTCCGGTGCCGCGCAGAAGGCCATGCAGGAGCATGTGCGCAACGCCGCCCTGCGCACCGGAATTGCCTTCGTCGCTCCCGCCACCTCGTGACTTGAGCTATACCCAAATTCATGCGGCACCATAGCGAGACTCAATCATCTGCGGCTTCCTGAACGGGGGAAGGGCAGCTATGATGGGCCACGTTTTTTTGCTTACAACCTGGAGACTTCCATGAGCAGCGATCTTATCAAACACGTTAGCGACGCTAGCTTCGAGGCCGACGTACTCAAGGCCGAAGGCGCTGTACTGGTCGACTACTGGGCTGAGTGGTGCGGCCCTTGCAAAATGATCGCTCCTGTCCTGGACGAAATTGCCGAGACCTACAAAGGCAAGCTGACCGTTGCCAAACTGAACATCGACGAGAACCAGGAAACCCCGGCCAAGCATGGCGTGCGTGGTATCCCGACGCTGATGCTGTTCAAGAACGGCAACGTCGAAGCCACCAAGGTCGGCGCGCTGTCGAAGTCGCAACTGGCCGCTTTCCTCGACGCCAACATCTAAGCGTTGTTATAAAGCGTCATGAAAAGGCCCCGCATTACGCGGGGCCTTTTCGTTATTGAGGGCTAGACGCTCCGAAACTCAGGTGGTACATTCGGCCCCGCACTGGTTTCTCCACTGCCCCCTGCTAGCCGTCGCCGACGCACTCCTTTTCGAATAAGTACGCGATCCTGTCGCCTTCTCTGCGGCGCGGCCTCATTAAGCCAAAAGCTTAATTTCCCCCCTCCATAAATGATTACGTCATTCCTATATGAATCTGACTGAACTCAAGCAAAAGCCGATTACCGAACTGCTCGAATTGGCCGAACAGATGGGCATAGAAAATATGGCCCGTTCGCGCAAGCAGGACGTGATTTTCTCCCTGCTCAAAAAGCACGCTAAAAGCGGCGAGGAAATCTCCGGTGATGGCGTGCTGGAGATTCTCCAGGACGGCTTCGGCTTCCTGCGCTCCGCTGACGCTTCCTATCTCGCCGGCCCGGACGATATCTACGTCTCGCCGAGCCAGATCCGCCGCTTCAACTTGCGCACCGGCGACACCATCGTTGGCAAGATCCGTCCTCCAAAGGAAGGCGAGCGGTATTTCGCGCTGCTCAAGGTCGACACGATCAACTACGATCGTCCCGAGAACGCGAAAAACAAGATTCTCTTCGAGAACCTGACCCCGCTGTTCCCGACCGTGCGCATGAAGATGGAAGCCGGCAACGGTTCCACCGAAGACTTGACCGGTCGTGTCATCGACCTGTGCGCCCCGATCGGCAAAGGCCAGCGCGGCCTGATCGTTGCTCCGCCGAAAGCCGGTAAAACGATCATGCTGCAGAACATCGCGGCAAACATCGCGCGTAACAACCCTGAAGTTCATCTGATCGTGCTGCTGATCGACGAACGTCCGGAAGAAGTGACCGAAATGCAGCGCACCGTGCGCGGCGAAGTGGTTGCCTCGACGTTCGACGAGCCGCCAACCCGCCACGTGCAGGTTGCTGAAATGGTGATCGAGAAGGCCAAGCGCCTGGTCGAGCACAAGAAGGACGTGGTGATTCTGCTCGACTCCATCACCCGTCTGGCGCGTGCCTACAACACCGTGATCCCGAGCTCCGGCAAGGTGCTGACCGGTGGTGTCGATGCCCACGCCCTGGAGAAACCGAAACGTTTCTTCGGTGCTGCACGGAACATCGAAGAAGGCGGTTCGCTGACCATCATCGCTACCGCGCTGGTTGAAACCGGCTCGAAGATGGACGAAGTGATCTACGAAGAATTCAAAGGCACCGGCAACATGGAACTGCCTCTGGATCGCAAGATCGCCGAAAAGCGTGTGTTCCCGGCCATCAACATCAACCGTTCCGGTACTCGCCGCGAAGAGTTGCTGACAGCTGACGACGAACTGCAGCGTATGTGGATCCTGCGCAAACTGCTGCACCCGATGGACGAAGTCTCTGCCATCGAGTTCCTGGTCGACAAGCTGAAACAGACCAAGACCAACGACGAGTTCTTCCTGTCGATGAAACGCAAGTAAATCGAACAGGCCAAAAAGCCGGGGAAACCCGGCTTTTTGCTATCTGATTTTTGATCAACGGCAGTTCGTGGTTCTGAACTGAGGGGTTCGGCGCTAAACTGCCACCCCCGAACGCCACGGCCAAAACGAGGCTCACGCATGCAGTATCGCGACTTGCGCGACTTTATCAGCGGCCTGGAACAGCGCGGCGAACTCAAGCGCATCCAGGTTCCGGTGTCCCCAGTGCTCGAAATGACCGAGGTCTGCGACCGCACATTGCGCGCCAAAGGCCCGGCCCTGCTTTTCGAAAAGCCCACAGGTTATGACATCCCTGTGCTCGGCAACCTGTTCGGTACGCCTGAGCGCGTGGCGCTGGGCATGGGCGCAGAAGCGGTGAGCGAGTTGCGCGAAATCGGCAAGTTGCTGGCGTTCCTCAAGGAGCCCGAGCCGCCGAAGGGTTTGAAGGACGCCTGGTCCAAACTGCCGATCTTTCGCAAGATCATCTCGATGGCGCCGAAAGTCGTCAAAGACGCGGTGTGCCAGGAAGTGGTCATCGAAGGCGACGATGTCGATCTGGCGATGTTGCCGGTGCAGACCTGCTGGCCAGGCGACGTCGGCCCGCTGATCACTTGGGGTCTGACTGTCACCAAAGGTCCGAACAAGGATCGCCAGAACCTTGGCATCTACCGTCAACAGGTGATCGGTCGCAACAAGGTGATCATGCGCTGGTTGAGCCACCGTGGCGGCGCGCTGGACTACCGCGAGTGGTGTGAGAAACATCCCGGCCAGCCGTTCCCGGTGTCCGTGGCCCTGGGCGCTGACCCGGCCACCATTCTTGGCGCCGTGACGCCGGTGCCGGACAGCCTCTCCGAATACGCTTTCGCCGGTCTGCTGCGGGGCAATCGCACCGAACTGGTGAAATGCCGCGGCAACGACCTGCAAGTGCCGGCCACTGCCGAAATCATCCTCGAAGGCGTGATCCATCCGGGCGAAATGGCCGATGAAGGTCCGTACGGCGACCACACCGGCTACTACAACGAAGTCGACAGCTTCCCGGTGTTCACCGTCGAGCGCATCACCCACCGGATCAAGCCGATCTACCACAGCACCTACACCGGCCGTCCGCCTGATGAGCCGGCGATTCTCGGTGTGGCGCTGAACGAAGTGTTCGTGCCGATCCTGCAGAAGCAATTCCCGGAGATCACTGACTTCTACCTGCCGCCCGAAGGCTGCTCATACCGCATGGCCATCGTGACCATGAAGAAGTCGTATCCCGGCCACGCCAAGCGGGTAATGCTCGGTGTCTGGTCGTTTTTGCGACAGTTCATGTACACCAAGTTCGTTATCGTCACCGACGACGATATCAACGCACGGGACTGGAACGACGTGATCTGGGCCATTACCACGCGCATGGACCCCAAGCGCGACACGGTGATGATCGACAACACGCCGATCGACTACCTGGACTTCGCCTCGCCGGTCTCCGGCCTGGGTTCGAAGATGGGGCTCGATGCCACGCATAAATGGCCAGGCGAAACCACCCGCGAGTGGGGCCGGGTCATCGTCAAGGATGAAGCCGTTACCCAACGGATCGATGCCATCTGGAATCAGTTAGGAATAGATTGATGCGTGTAACCTTGCAGCCCTCCGGAGCAGTGCTTGAGATTCTGCCCGGCGAGCGGATTCTCGATGGCGCGCGGCGCCTGGGCTATGAATGCCCGCAAAGCTGTCGCAACGGCAATTGCCATGTGTGCGGCGCGTTGCTGGTGGAAGGGCGGGTCGAACAGGCTGGTGATGTGCGCGACCATGGCGAGTTCTACACTTGCATTGCAGAGCCGCTGGAAGACTGCATCGTATTGTGGGATGGCGTGCTCGCGCTGGGAGAACTGCCGGTGCGCAGCGTGTCGTGTCAGGTCATTGAATGCAGAGACGTCGGCGGCGATACCTGGCGCGTGCGTCTGCGTGCGCCTGCGGGCAAGCCACCGCGCTATCACGCTGGCCAGTACCTGATGATCGAACGTGAGAATGGCGAGAAATCCGCTTTTTCCCTGGCCTCTGCACCGCATTCCGGCCGCGACCTGGAAATTCATGTACTGGCGCGCGAAAGCAGTGCGTTGAGCCTGATCGAACAGCTCCAGCGCAACCCGATGGTGCGGATCGAGATGCCGTTCGGCGACACCCATCTGGCGGAACTGCCGAACGGTCCTCTGGTACTGATTGCTGCCGGTACTGGCATGGGTCAGATCCACAGCCTGATCGAACATTGTCGCGCCACGGGTTTCAAGCATCCGGTGCACCTGTATTGGGGCGTGCGCCGACCTGAAGACTTTTACAACGTCGAGCATTGGGATGAATGGCTGAAGCTGCCCAATCTGTTCCTGCATAAAGTCGTCAGCGATCAATGCGGCTGGCAAGGGCGCTGCGGCATGTTGCATGAGGCGGTGTGTGAAGATTTCCCTGATCTGAAAGCACTGCACGTCTACGCCAGCGGCTCTCCGGCCATGGTCTATGGCACGCTGGATGCGTTGGTTGAAGCTGGAATGGATGCCCATCAAATGCGCGCGGATGTATTCGCCTACGCGCCACGATCTTGATCCGCGAGTCTGATCGTTATAACTCTCTATATAGCCTATCGGTATTTATGAATTTATATAAATGCCGGTAGGTTATATCTCATGCCATGGCACTTAAATTGCGTTAAACGTTATGTGCCTTATTGTTACAGCGGTGCGTTCTATTAAGTAATTCTTTACTCGCGGGGAGCTGAACGCTATTCGCCATGAGCGCCATTGAATCTGCTTTTTTGAATCTGGCTTACCCTCCGCGGCTCGATCTGGGGCCGCAGCTTACGCACGAACAATTGCTCAGCTCGATGCAGTCGACCATGGCGCGCCACAAGGGTGGGCCGGTCTGGCTGTTCGCTTATGGTTCGCTGATCTGGCGGCCTGAATGCGCGGCGGTTGAGCGAGTGCGCGGCCGGGTGCATGGCTACCATCGCGGTTTGTACCTGTGGTCCCACGAGCATCGCGGCACGCCGGAAGTGCCGGGGCTGGTATTTGGTCTGGATCGCGGTGGTTCGTGCAGCGGGTTCGCCTATCGCTTGCCCGAAGAACAACTCGAAGCTTCACTTTATGCACTCTGGCAGCGCGAGATGCCATTCCCGTCCTATCGCCCACACTGGCTCAACTGCCGTCTTGAAAACGGAAACCAGGTTCAGGCATTGGGATTTGTATTGGAGCGGCACCTGCCCAGCTATGCCGGCAACTTGCCGGATCATGTGCTGAGCCAGGTGTTCGAAAGCGCTTGCGGGCGTTACGGCACCACTCGCGAGTATGTCGAGCAGACCGCGCACGCCCTGCGGAGCCACGCCATGCCAGACCGGAATCTGGAGGCACGGCTCAAGCGCTGCAAATCAAAGGCAGATCAAGCGAGCGCTTCGCGGCTCTGACTGGCGACGTTCTTGTGGCCCAGGGTAGGGGCCAGGAACGCCATTGCCAGCAGGCAGGCAACGACCAACAGAATGAAGCCGCCATCCCAGCCGAAGTAGTCCACCGTGTAGCCCATCATGGCGCTGGCCGCGACGGAACCACCCAAGTAACCGAACAGGCCGGTAAAGCCTGCGGCAGTACCCGCGGCCTTCTTCGGCACCAATTCCAGCGCCTGCAGGCCGACCAGCATCACCGGGCCGTAGATCAGGAAGCCGATGGCGAACAGCGAGATCATGTCGATCATCGGATTGCCCGGCGGATTCAGCCAATACACGATCGTCGCAACGGTCACCAACGCCATGAACACCATGCCGGTCAGGCCACGGTTGCCGCGGAAGATCTTGTCCGACATCCAGCCGCACAGCAGCGTGCCGGGAATGCCCGCCCACTCGTACAGGAAGTAAGCCCACGAAGTCTTGTCGAAGTCGAAGTGCTTGACCTCTTTGAGGTAGGTCGGCGCCCAGTCCAGAATGCCGTAGCGCAGCAGGTAGACGAAGACGTTAGCCAGTGCGATAAACCAGAGCATTTTGTTGCGCAGCACGTATTTGACGAAGATGTCCTTGGCGCTGAATTCCTCTTCGTGACTGGCGTCGTAACCTTCCGGGTAATCGTTCTTGTACTTCTCGATCGGTGGCAGGCCCGTCGATTGCGGTGTATCGCGCATCACAATGAAGGCAAACACGGCAACCAACAGCGCCACGGCAGCCGGCACGTAGAACTTGCTGTGCCAGTCGTTGAACCAGCCCATGCCGAGAATCGCCAGCGGGCCGATCAAGCCACCGCCAACGTTATGCGCGGTGTTCCAGACCGAAACCACACCGCCACGCTCTTTCTGCGACCACCAGTGCACCATGGTTCGCCCGCTCGGCGGCCAACCCATGCCTTGCGCCCAGCCGTTGATGAACAACAGGATGAACATCATGGTCACGCTGGACGTGGCCCAAGGTGCGAAACCGAAAACGAACATCACTGCGGCGGACACCACCAGGCCAAAGGGCAGGAAGTAACGCGGGTTGGAGCGGTCGGACACGATGCCCATCAGAAACTTGGACAGGCCGTAGGCGATTGCAATCGCCGACATCGCCACACCCAATTGCCCTTTTGTATAGCCTTGGGCGATCAGGTCCGGGAACGCCAGGGTGAAGTTCTTGCGCAGCAGGTAGTAACCGGCATAGCCAATGAAAATCCCGGCGAAGATCTGCCAGCGAAGGCGTCGGTAGGTGCTGTCTATTTTTTCTTCAGGCAATGGAGCCTGATGTGCGGCAGGACGAAAGAAAGCAAACATTCAAGAGCTCCAGATTTCTTGTTTTGACTGCGGATGCGAATGTTACAGTTTCGTTACCGAAAATAGCACCGGTTCGCATCGGCAAAACAGCGGAAATGTTGGAGATTGCATGTTCCTTTATGAACATGTCGCTCAGGTATAAATGAAGGACGGTGTGGGAAACGTTACCTCGCGGGTCTTCATGCCTTCATCTGTCCGGAGTAGGGCAGTTCTTTGGGAAATGTCCTTCATTCAAACGAGAAGCCGGTGCATTCAGCTCCAAGCCCTCAAGTCTTACCCTTTGTGCGGGTGTCAGGTCGGCATTTCAGTCGCAAGAGGGGAGGGGTTATGCGGTGGTTTGCGTTGATTGTTTTGTGTATGTTTTCCAGCGGTGTTCGCGCAGGGGAGGTGTTCCTGATACCAGCGGATAATCCCAAGCCTGCATATCCAAGGGCACTTTACCGGGCTGGCATCACGGGTGAGGTTCGGGTCAACTTGATCGTCCATGCCGATGGATCGGTCAGTAAGCTAGTCGTTCCAGAGGACGCTCACCCCGAGCTTGCCGAAGCCTCTCGGTCTGCGATCAGCCAATGGCGATTCCAGCCATGGGAAATCAGCGGTGATCGTCCGGCAGAAATTCAGGTAGTCGCGCCCATGGTCTTCAGGCTGGACGATACCCCGCCTATTCACGCTAACGAAAAATTGAAGAAGTTGCGGTGTTCAGACGTCAGTCGAGTAGCACAGAATTTTTCGGATTTCTCGTGGGTGGATCTGCCAGTTTTCAATTGGACACGCAGTTATCTGACCCACTCTATTTCGCCAGCGCAATTTCCGGAGGAGAAACGTCTGGCACTTATCGCCAAACTCAACAAAAGTGTTCCTTCAATTGTTCGGAGCTGTAATACGCATCCTACGAGCCTGTTTGTGCGTTTTCTGCCGCAGGATATTCGCGAGTTGCTGTAATGGAAAGTGTGGAGCGCGACCGTACGGCCGCGCTCCAGAGTTATTCGGGTTTGAAGCCTGGTTTACCGTTTGCTTTACGCCATTCTTTAATCTCTGCCAGTACCCCTTCTGGGCTATCCTCTCGCCCATTTATCGGGCGAGTAAGAACTAAACGCTGTCTGGGATGCTCGGTTACTTTTTCAAAGTGTCGCATGAGCTTACTCGAGTATTCGCTAAGCGCATCACCCGATAAGTCGTTAGTGTCCTCAAAAAACTCTCTTAAAAAAATTAAAAATTCAGCTTCTGTATAATCTTCTAACCTGTCTTTGAGGATCATGGTTGAGTACCTTTTTTGTGTAATTCTATGTGTGCCTTTGGGGTCAAGACAGTCAAGTTGTCCACATCATATACTGCTCCCCCATCTGCTATTCTTTGCTTATGGTGTATTTCAAATTTATCTCTGCCTCCGACATTGTCAATGGGTTCAGGATAAGGTGCTGCGCCACCGCGCATTTGTTTCATATCGACTTTACCAAACTGTTGGCTTAGCGATTTATCAGATGCGATTGCTTTCCAGAAATTTTCTCTGAACTGATCAAAGCTCCTGAAGTCCTGACCACGCAACTGATCTGCTATCTGAGCAGGAATGGGAGAGCCACCGATTTCTCTTGCGCTCCCAAGCCAATTCTCTCCAACGGCTTGACCCATTCCAGTCACCGTACCCGGCTCATAGCGCGGGCCCGAACGGCTGACCATGACATAAACGGGTTCGATCTGGGACTCTTCCGGAAACCACAAAATGTAGTCGTCGGAGTCGGCCTTATCATAGGTCGGATGTTCATCAATCCGACCCTCTACTTGTGTGACTCTGGCACCTGGATAAATCTTGATACCAGCTTGCTCGGAAGGTAACTCCGTCGGCCCTAAAAAATCATTGCCGGGCGCGCTATCGGGTGTCCAGGTCAGCGTTCTAGGAAGAAGCCCTTCTGTAGTAAAGGTGTAGAGATTGGTTAGTGGATCAAGCTTTACTTCTCTGGTTCTTACCCACTCTGACAGGGCTTCACTCGTCTTGGAGAGATAAAGCTGAGTGTGTTCTCCGCGAACCGAAGATA
Organism: Pseudomonas sp. GW822-FHT02G04; assembly: GCF_058802085.1. NCBI lineage: Bacteria > Pseudomonadati > Pseudomonadota > Gammaproteobacteria > Pseudomonadales > Pseudomonadaceae > Pseudomonas > Pseudomonas sp. GW822-FHT02G04. The sequence continues at coordinate 18,942 of NZ_JBXANU010000003.1, read as the reverse complement.
CAGCTCGAAATGGCATATATATTTCGTCATGGCCGCGCAGATCTATTTGGAAATCGATATCGTCATCTAGCTGAGATAGTGGGATCGTTAACACCACAGGATTGCTTTGGAGCTCACCATTTCCAATCGAGGGTGAGTAAAATACCGATCCGATCAATGCCGCCAATGGTACTCGTCCTATTGCTGTCAGTGCTTTACTCAAAATATCAACCGCGCCACCCAAAGAAGTGGGTAGGTTTTCATATCCCGAAATCAGGCCGTCGGGAGTAATCACTAAGGCCCTTACGGATGCCGCAGTGCCATTAATGGATGGCAGGTTTATATTTTCTATTCGATGTTTTGTTCGAACCAATGCATCAATATCATATTTTATTAGCTCCAGTGAGCCCAAACGGCGGTCTCTCCTTTGTTTAGCGAAACTCCACCCAGCTGCTTGTTCTGCCTTAGTCGTCTCACGGTCAGCGGCGTATAGTTCTCGGTGTTTCTCTTTAAGCCATTGCAGTTTTTCGTCAATACCCTCAGGTAGATTCTGGGTGAGTTGGTGAAGCATCGCGTCGAACCGATCAGCGAGCTCAGTTGCGATCTGCTGCTTTCTTCGTTGTTCCGCTCTCCTTGCTTCTCCTTGCTTGGCCCGAAGTTCTGCTTTGGCCTGTTGCTCCGCAATGTCCCTGGCCCGAGCCTCTGCTTGCCGCGCCGCCTTTTGACGAGCCTGATGCTCTGCTTGTCGCGCTGCCTCTTGACGAGCCCGCGCATTCACATAAGCGGCATTGAGCTGATTTGAACGCTGCGTAAGAAGACGGATGGATTCGGTATAAAGTTTGACCGAATATCCGGCGGCGTAAGATCGTGCCCAATGTTTGTGTGTTTTCCTCGCACTGTAATCTTGACGAATGTAGCGATTGAAGGTACTTATATACTCCTGATTTGATTTGTTGTTTGGGTCGCTGCCATAAAACGAATTGGCCTCTTTCAAGCTGCTTTGCAAACGTTCTGTTCTCAGCTGAATTAACCGATTGACGATTAATTGGTCGCGCTCGATGCTGGGGGAATCGGTTGGTATGGTTGTTGCTGTACTTGTTGCGCCATTAGTAGAGAGCTCAGTCTGTATTTGTTGAGGAAGATCATTGAGTTTGGTCTCGTAGTCGTTTTTTATATCGCTGTGAAGGCTTAATGTTCTTTCGGCAACTCCCTGTGTCATTCGAAAGTCGCCTTGTATCCTCTTTAGGTGTCCGCCGCCTTCAAAGACTCGTGAGTAGCTTTGTTGTTTGTATGGATTGATTTCGGTTGCATCTATATGTAAGGTCTGGCCCGGCTGCCAGTTTTGATCGCTCATACAGTTACTCCCTGTGTCTGTATGGGGTCAAACTAATCCAAAATTTTGCAGAGAGGGCGTTACATAATTACCGCCACGCCAATTGAAAATTAATGTGTTGCTTCCGGTTTTTCAAACCTGTCAATGAAAAGGCCAGAACAACCTTGTCGGTTGTCCTGGCCTTTTTGTGCACTGCGCTGATTCAGCGAACCTGCACAACAACCTTCCCGACCGCCTTGCGCTGGCCAAGATCATTGATCGCCTGCGCCGCGTTGCTCAGCGGATACACCTGCGACACCAGCGGTTTCAACTTGCCCTCGGCGAACCAGCCAAACAACTGCTGGAAGTTTGCCGCGTTGTCCTGTGGCTGGCGTTGGGCAAACGAGCCCCAGAACACGCCGACCACTGCGGCTCCTTTGAGCAATGCCAGGTTCACTGGCAATTCAGGGATGCGTCCGCTGGCGAAACCGACCACCAATAGACGGCCGTTCCAGGCGATGGCGCGGATGGCCTGGTCGAACAGGTCGCCGCCCACCGGGTCGTAGATCACGTCGGCGCCCTGGCCGTCGGTCAGGCGTTTGATTTCGTCCTTGAGGCTGGTTTCGCTGTAGTTGATCAGCTCATCGGCGCCGGCGGCCTTGGCCACCGCGAGTTTTTCCGCACTGCTGGCGGCGGCGATCACCCGGGCGCCCATGGCTTTGCCGATTTCCACGGCGGCGAGGCCGACGCCGCCGGAAGCGCCGAGCACCAGCAAGGTTTCGCCGGGTTGCAGGTTGCCCCGTTGCTTGAGGGCGTGCATCGAAGTGCCGTAGGTCATGCTGAAGGCGGCGGCGGTGTTGAAGTCCATCGATGGCGGGATCGGCAGCACGTTGTAACCCGGGACCGCGACCTGCTCGGCGAAACTGCCCCAGCCAGTCAGGGCCATGACCCGGTCACCGACCTTGAGGTGGCTGACCTTCTCGCCCACCGCGCTGACCACGCCGGCCGCTTCGCCACCCGGTGAAAACGGGAAGGGTGGTTTGAACTGGTATTTGCCCTCGATGATCAGCGTGTCCGGGAAATTCACCCCGGCCGCGTGCACGTCCAGCAGGATTTCGTTTTTCTTCGCAACAGGGCTGGCGACGTCTTCCAGCACCAGCGATTCGGCAGGGCCGAAGGCTTTGCACAGCACGGCTTTCATCAGGGCTATTCCTTTGGGAGTGATGGCCGATAAGTGTAGGTGTGTGAGTCAACGGGTCAACGAGCATGCCCGACCCTGATAGTCAGCCATAAGCTTGTGCTTGAGCGGCGGGTCGTTATGCTAGGCCGCAAACCGGATAAGGAGCGAATTGTGAAAGCGTGGATCATGTTGATGCTGGCCCTGTCTCTGCCCGTGGCAGCGATGGCCGAAGAAGCCAAAGAAGGTGAAGCCCCGAAGGTCAACTACATCACCCTGAGCCCGCCGTTCGTGGGCAACTATGGGTTGGATGGCACGCCGAAGCTCAAGGTCTACAAGGCCGATGTGGCGCTACGGGTGACCGGTGATGAGGCGACCAAGGCGGTGAAGGCCAATGAGCCTCTGATTCGTAATCAGCTGGTGGCGTTGTTTGCGCAGCAGACCACTGAAACCATGAATAACGTCGAAGCCAAGGAAAAGCTGCGTCAGGAAGCCTTGAAGCAGACCCAGCAAGTGATGAGCGATGAAACCGGTAAGCCGGTGGTTGAGGATTTGTTGTTCAACAACCTGATCATTCAGTGAGTTCTTGCCTTGTCTGATTGATTGCCGAGATCGCAGCCTTCGGCAGCGCCTACAGAGAAGCGCATTCGACGTAGGAGCTGCCGCAGGCTGCGATCTTTTAGCGATCTTCAACGCAGAGCCATAACCGCCGCCCACTGCTCAGCCGTCACCGGCATCACCGACAGGCGCGAGCCTTTCTGTACCAATGGCATTTCGGCCAGCGCTGTTTGCTGCTTCAGATAATCGAGTTTCAATACCTTGGAAAACGTCTCGACGTGAGCGACATCGATCGCGCTCCAGGCGTTTTTCTCGGCAGTGGCCTTCGGATCGAAGTAATGACCCTCGGGTTCCAGCGCCGTTGGGTCCGGATACGCCGCCTCGACGATCTTTCCGACTCCGGCAATCCCCGGCTCAGGGCAGCTGGAGTGATAGAAGAAAAACTCGTCGCCCACTGCCATGGCCCGTAAAAAGTTGCGCGCCTGGTAGTTGCGAACCCCGTCCCAGCGCGCTCGGCCAAGCTTCTCCAGGTCTTTGATCGAGAGTTCGTCAGGCTCGGATTTCATCAGCCAATAGGCCATGGTTTTGCTCCTTGCGAGGTGAGTGGGCAAGTTGTCGGTCAATTTTATGACAAACCGACAGTCGGTTGACGCCAGCGTTTGCGTGTCGGTTCACGTTGTCGCAAAATGCCGGCCTTCTAAGCTTGACGCTGCTGCACGGCCTACAACGGAAACCGCTGCTGTCATCGTGTTGATGTGCCTTGAGGGGGGCAATCGATGAAACGCAAACCGGATTTACTCTGGATATTGGTTATTTTGTTCGGTTTGGGCGTCGTGACCACCGGCTATGCCCAAAGCCTGTGGGCCAACAAGACCGATGCTCCGGTCGAGATCACGCAGCAACAGCCGTCGGCCTTCAAGCGCTGAACCTGTCTTTTGGGCGCCGCTGATATCAGTGGCGTCTAGTCCGCGATATACCACGCCTTGTCAGTAACTGTGCCCTGCAGCGGTACATCCCAGCTCGCCTGAGCCAATCGTTGAACCTTCTGACATTCATGGGCCAGGCCCAGCAGCGTTGGTTTGCGCCAGTTTTTGCGGCGCGCCAGATACGCCAGGCTTCGGTCGTAGAAGCCGCCGCCCATCCCCAGGCGTCCGCCGACATCATCAAACCCCACCAACGGCAGCAACACCAGATCCAGCGCCCAGACCTTGCGTTGCCGGGCGAGGTTATGCCGTGGTTCGGGAATGCGGAAACGGTTGGGTTTGAGCTTTTCGCCGGGACGAATCCGCTGGAACACCATTTTGGTTCGCGGCCAGGCGCTGAGTACCGGCAGGTACGTGGCCTTGCCCCGACGTTGCGCGGCACGCATCAGCAGGCGCGGATCGATTTCACCGTCGGTGGGCAGGTACAGGGAGATGTGTTTTGCGCGGCGGAACAGCGGGTGCCGGGCCAATTGTTTATACAGCCCGCGAGCAGCCTCGCGCTGCTGACTGGGAGTCAGTGAGCGGCGGGCGTTGCGCAGCATGCGTCGAAGTTGCGGTCGGGGCAGCAGCGCAGGTTCGGTCATGGATTCAGGCTTCAGAAGTGCGAGTACTAAAAGCGTACCCGTAAACATGCCGATGCCGGTATTAAAACCGGCATCGGATTGAAATCAGGCTCCCCGGATGAACCGCTGCTGACTTAGCCCTTGAACCCGAAAGTTCAAGGTGGAAGATGCAGTAGGCTTTAAGGCTTTCCGTCTAGCGGACATGCACACCAGCCCAACGTGCAACCTCCAGGGTAGTGCGAATCGGCTCAGGGACGTGGTCAACTGGCAAGCACCCCAGGGAGTGATGCGAGTATAACTCAAGCGGCCAGGCGAATCAGCCCTTGGTGACATCCGGATCGGTCGACAGCGCCAGATCGACGCGGTCCAGCAGGTCGCGAACCTGTTCCCGGGTCGAACCGCTGACCTGCACATCCGGACGATCTTCCTTGTGCAGAAGATCGTGCGTGATGTTCAGCGCGGCCATCACGGCAATGCGGTCGGCGCCGATGACTTTGCCGCTGCTGCGGATCTCGCGCATCTTGCCGTCCAGGTAGCGGGCAGCGCTGATCAGGTTGCTGCGCTCTTCCTGGGGGCAGATGATCGAATATTCTTTGTCGAGGATCTGCACGGTAACGCTATTGCTTGAACTCATGAGTCTTGCTCCAGGGCCTTGAGGCGCGAAATCATCGATTCGACCTTACGCCGGGCGATTTCATTTTTTTCAATGAGGTGCGCGCGTTCCTCGCGCCAGGTCTTTTCCTGAGCTAGTAAGAGTGCGTTTTGACTCTTTAGTTGCTCGACTCGGGTAATCAGCAGCTCGAGTCTGGCCATCAGCGCTTGCAGGTCGGTGTCTTCCATTGTGTCCACGTGTTCGTCTGATGGGAGGTAGCTGGCGGACAGCCTTTAATAGTCTTGGCGAGTCTGTCGATGTAGGATACAAGGCCTTCATTCTAGACATAGCGCCGTCTGGCGCCTAGCTACCCATGCCCATTCAGAATTCTCCGTACCAAGCCTTCGCCACCCTGCTGAGCACCAGCGGCCATCCCGTCTCGCCTGCCGAGCTACACGGCCTGCTGCTCGGCCGCAGTTGCGCCGGTGCCGGTTTCGATGCCGACAGCTGGCTGGCAGACGCCGCCGAGCTGCTCGAAGGCGAGCCGCAAGACAACGTTCGCAACGCCTTGATCGGCCTGCAGGAAATGGTCAAGGGCGAGCTTACCAGCGACGACATGACCGTTGTTCTGCTGCTGCCGAGCGACGACGCGCCGCTCACCGAGCGCGCGGCCGCGCTGGGCCAGTGGTGCCAGGGCTTCCTCACCGGCTTCGGTCTGACCCGTCGCGAATATGCCCTCAGCGCTGAAGCGACTGAAGTGCTGCAGGATCTGGCCGCCATTTCTCAGGTGCAAGACGCCCTGGAAGAGTCCGATGACGGCGAAAGCGACTACATGGAAGTCATGGAGTACCTGCGCGTCGCACCGTTGCTGCTGTTCACTGAAACCAAGAAAACCGACGAAGCAGCCGCCAAACCGTCGTTGCATTAATCGCGAGCCAGGAAAAGCCATCTGCCCATGATTCATATCCCGAAATCGGAATACAGCCGTCGCCGCAAGGCCTTGATGGCGCAGATGGAACCCAACAGCATCGCCATCCTGCCCGCCGCCGCGGTTGCCATTCGCAACCGTGACGTCGAGCACGTTTACCGTCAGGACAGCGACTTCCAGTATCTCAGCGGCTTTCCCGAGCCTCAGGCCGTTATCGTTTTGATTCCCGGTCGCGAACATGGCGAGTACATCCTGTTCTGCCGTGAACGCAATGCCGAGCGAGAGCTGTGGGACGGCCTGCGCGCCGGCCAGGAAGGCGCGATCCGCGACTTCGGCGCCGACGACGCTTTTCCCATCACCGACATCGACGACATCCTGCCGGGCCTGATCGAAGGCCGCGACCGGGTGTATTCGGCCATGGGCAGCAACCCGGAATTCGATCGGCACCTGATGGACTGGATCAACGTGATCCGCTCCAAGGCGAATCTCGGTGCCCAGCCGCCGAACGAATTCGTTGCCCTGGATCATCTGTTGCACGACATGCGCCTGTATAAATCGGCGGCAGAAGTGAAGGTGATGCGCGAAGCCGCGCGGATTTCCGCTCAGGCCCATATCCGGGCGATGCAGGCCAGCCGTGCCGGTTTGCATGAGTTCAGCCTCGAAGCCGAACTCGATTACGAATTCCGCAAGGGCGGGGCGAAGATGCCGGCCTACGGTTCGATCGTCGCCGCCGGGCGCAACAGCTGCATCCTGCATTACCAGCAGAATGACGCGGTGCTCAAGGACGGCGATCTGGTGCTGATCGATGCTGGTTGCGAGATCGACTGCTACGCCAGCGACATCACCCGCACCTGGCCGGTCAACGGCAAGTATTCACCGGAACAGAAGGCGATCTACGAGCTGGTGCTGGCTTCCCAGGAAGCGGCGTTTGCCGAAATCGCACCGAACAAACACTGGAATCAGGCGCACGAAGCCACGGTTCGGGTCATTACCACGGGCCTTGTGAAGTTGGGTCTGTTGCAGGGCGACGTCGATGAACTGATCGCCAGCGAAGCCTACAAGGCGTTTTACATGCACCGTGCCGGCCACTGGCTGGGCATGGATGTGCATGACGTCGGCGAGTACAAGGTCGGCGGTGAATGGCGCGTGCTGGAAGTCGGCATGGCGCTGACGGTCGAGCCGGGCATCTACATTGCCCCGGACAACCAGAACGTGGCGAAGAAATGGCGCGGCATTGGCGTGCGCATCGAGGACGACGTGGTGGTCACCAAAACCGGTTGTGAAATCCTGACGAACGGCGTGCCGAAAACGGTCGCCGAGATCGAGGCCTTGATGGCCGCCGCACGGACACAAGCGGCATGAGTCGAGTCAATCTGGCAATCATCGGCGGTGGCCTGGTTGGCGCGAGCCTGGCGTTGGCGTTGCAGGCCGGGGCCAAGGCCCGTGGCTGGAAGATCGTACTGATCGAACCCTTTGCCCCCGGCGACACGTACCAACCGAGCTATGACGCTCGCTCTTCGGCGCTGTCGTTCGGCGCCCGACAGATTTATCAGCGGTTGGGCGTGTGGCAGGAAATCTCCCTCCGCGCCGAGCCGATCAAGCAAATTCATGTCTCCGACCGTGGGCGTTTTTCCACGGCGCGGCTGTCGGCGATGGAAGAGGGCGTTCCGGCACTGGGTTATGTGGTGGAAAACGCCTGGCTCGGCCAATGCCTCTGGCACAGTCTGGACAAGGACGTGATCAGCTGGCGTTGCCCGGCGGAGGTCACCGGCATGGAACCGCTGACCGACGGCTATCGCCTGACGCTCAACGATGAAACCCTGGTGGAATGCGATCTCGCGGTGTTGGCCGATGGCGGCCGTTCGGGCCTGCGTGAACAGCTGGGCATCGGCATCAAGAAACGCCCGTACAACCAGAGCGCGCTGATCGCCAACATCACCCCGAGCGAAGCGCACAACGGCATGGCCTTCGAACGCTTTACCGACGATGGCCCGATGGCCTTGCTGCCGCTGCCGGAAAACCGCTGCGCCCTGGTCTGGACCCGTCTGGGGATGGACGCGCAACGGTTGGCGGCCCTTGATGACCGCAGCTTTCTCAGCGAGTTGCAGGGCGTGTTCGGCTATCGCCTCGGCACGCTGAAACAGGTCGGCGCCCGCAATTTGTATCCGCTGTCGCTGATCGAAGCCGAGGAACAAGTCCGCCCGCATCTGGCGATCCTCGGCAACGCCGCGCACAGCCTGCATCCGATTGCCGGGCAGGGCTTCAATCTGTCCCTGCGCGATGCCCAGGCCTTGGCCGACACCTTGTTGAGTAGTGAGACTGCGCTTGGCGATTTCACCACCTTGCAGGCTTACCGTGAGCGTCAGCGGATGGATCAGAACCTGACCGTGGGTTTCTCCGATCAGGTCACCCGGTTGTTCGGCAGCACTCAGCCGCTGGTTTCCCTGGGGCGCAACATCGGCCTGCTCGGTCTCGATCTGCTGCCGCCGGCCAAGCGCTGGTTCGCCCGACAGGCCATGGGCCTGGGTACGCGTCCTGATGTTTAAGCGGGCACACCTGCACGTCGAGATTCATGACTGCGCGAGCACTTCGGTGACGCGCGTCGAGAAACCCCTTTACCTGCGGCTCAAGCCGCAAACGAGACAGGCCTAAAGCATGGAAATGCGCGCAGATCTGCTGATTGTCGGGGCCGGAATGGTCGGCAGCGCCCTGGCGCTGGCGTTACAAAACAGCGGGCTCGAAGTCCTGCTGCTGGACGGCAGCCCCCTGAGCGTCAAACCCTTCGATGGCCAGGCGCCGTTCGAGCCACGGGTAAGCGCCTTGTCGGCGGCCAGCCAGCGAATACTCGAACGCCTGGGCGTCTGGGACGGCATCGTCAACCGGCGCAGCAGCCCCTACACCGACATGCACGTCTGGGACGGCAGCGGCACCGGGCAAATCCATTTCTCGGCGACCAGCGTACATGCTGAGGCGCTCGGGCATATCGTCGAGAACCGCGTGGTTCAGGACGCCTTGCTCGACCGGCTGCACGACTGCGACCTCGGGATGCTGGCCAATGCGCGTCTGGAGCAGATGCGCCGCTCCGGTGACGACTGGCTGCTGACCCTGGCCGATGGCCGCACCTTGCGGGCACCGTTGGTGATCGCGGCGGATGGCGCCAACTCGGCGGTGCGGCGCCTGACCGGCGTTGCGACTCGCGAGTGGGATTACATGCACCACGCGATCGTCACCAGTGTGCGCAGCGCCAAACCGCATCAAATGACTGCGTGGCAGCGTTTCACCGACAACGGCCCGCTGGCGTTTCTGCCACTGGAACGGGACGGCCAGCAGGATTGGTGCTCGATCGTCTGGTCGACCACGCCGAGCGAAGCCGAACGTCTGATGGCACTGGACGACGAAGGCTTCTGCAAGGAGCTGGAGCGGGCCTTTGAAGGCTGCCTCGGCACGGTGCTCAGTGCTGACCCGCGTCTGTGCGTGCCGCTGCGTCAGCGTCATGCCAAGCGTTACGTGGCTGAAGGCCTGGCGTTGATCGGCGATGCGGCCCACACCATCCATCCGCTGGCCGGGCAGGGCGTGAACCTCGGTTTCCTCGATGCCGCGGTATTGGCCGAAGTGCTGCTGCAAGCGGCCGCGCGCGGTGAGCGGTTGGCGGATGTGAAAGTGCTCAGTCGCTACGAGCGTCGGCGCATGCCCCATAACCTGGCGTTGATGGCGGCGATGGAAGGGTTCGAGCGCTTGTTCCAGGCCGATCCGTTGCCGGTGCGCTGGTTGCGCAATGCCGGGTTGAAGATGGTCGACCAGATGCCCGAGGCCAAGGCGTTGTTCGTGCGCGAAGCGCTTGGGTTGATTGGGGATCTGCCGGCGTTGGCCAAGGCCTGATTACCCCAATAGGAGCAGCCTTCGGCAGCTCCTATTGCAACATCCGGTAACTCCTCCGCCCACTGTTCGATTGAGAAGCGAAATGTGAGTCCTTATCATTTGGCCTCACTTCACATTCGAGAGACCGCTTCCATGTTGGCACCCAAGCGTCTACTGACTGCACTGGCCCTGACCCTGATAGGCAGCACCGCCGTCCAGGCCGCCGACGAGGTGGTGGTTTACTCCTCGCGTATCGATGAGCTGATCAAACCGGTCTTCGATGCCTACACCCAGAAAACCGGCGTACAGGTGAAGTTCATCACCGACAAGGAAGCGCCGTTGATGCAGCGGATCAAGGCCGAGGGCGAAAACGCCACCGCCGACCTGTTGCTGACCGTCGATGCCGGCAACCTCTGGCAGGCCGAGCAGATGGGCATCCTCCAGCCATTCACGTCCAAGGTGATCGACGCCAACATTCCGCTGCAATACCGCGCGTCCTCCCATGCCTGGACCGGCCTGAGCCTGCGGGCGCGGACCATTGCCTACTCCACCGACCGGGTGAAACCCGGTGAGCTGACCACCTACGAGGCGCTGGCCGACAAACAGTGGGAAGGCCGCCTGTGCCTGCGCACGGCGAAGAAGGTCTACAACCAGTCCCTGACCGCCACGATGATCGAAGTCCATGGCGCCGAGAAAACCGAGAAGATCCTCAAAGGCTGGGTCAACAACCTGTCCACCGACGTGTTCTCCGACGACATCGCCGTGCTGGAGGCGATCAACGCCGGTCAGTGCGACGTCGGCATCGTCAACACTTACTACTATGGCCGCCTGCACAAACAGAAGCCGGACCTGCCGGTGAAACTGTTCTGGCCGAATCAGGGCGACCGTGGCGTGCACGTCAACCTGTCGGGTATCGGCCTGACCAAACACGCACCGCACCCGGAAGCCGCCAAGGCGTTGGTGGAGTGGATGACCACACCTGATGCGCAGAAGATTTTCGCTGACATAAACCAGGAGTTCCCGGCCAACCCTGCCGTTCCGCCTTCGGCTGAAGTCGCGAGTTGGGGCAAGTTTGTCGCCGATACCTTGCCAGTGGAAATCGCCGGCAAGCGTCAGGCTGAAGCGATCCGGATGATGGATCGGGTCGGCTGGAACTGAGTCTGTCGATATACTGCGCCACCGAATGAAGTGGAGGCGTCCCTGCCGGCCTGATCGTTCCAACGCTCTGCGTGGGAATGCATCCACCGACGCTCTGCGTAGAGGCGTGACGCAGAGCGTCACAAGAGGTGTGCCCACGCAGAGCGTGGGCACAATCATTTAAACGAGAACTTTCCTTGGCCCACCCCGCCCAACGCCGCTGGTATCCCCTGGTCTTCGCCATTGCTGCGCTGGTCCTGCTGCCCCTGAGCGTTCTGCTTCTCTCCTGGCAAACCATCGATCAGCAGATCTGGTCCCACCTGTGGGATACACAAATGCCGCGGCTGCTGGGCAATACCCTCACGCTGGTCGTGGGCGTTGGCTTCGGCGTAACGCTGCTGGGCGTCAGCCTGGCCTGGCTCACCAGCCTCTGTGAGTTCCCGGGGCGGCGGTGGCTGGACTGGGCGTTGATGCTGCCGTTCGCGATTCCTGCCTACGTGCTGGCCTTCGTCTTCGTCGGCCTGCTGGATTTCGCCGGCCCGGTGCAAACCGTGCTGCGCGAATGGTTCGGCAGTGGTCTGAGGCTGCCGCGAGTGCGTTCCACCGGCGGCGTGATTCTGGTGCTGGTGCTGGTTTTCTATCCCTACGTTTACCTGTTGGCGCGCACCGCATTCCTGGCCCAGGGCAAAGGCCTGATGGAAGCGGCGCGAGTCCTTGGGCAATCTCCGTGGCAGGCGTTCTGGCGAGTGGCGTTGCCCATGGCACGTCCGGCGATCGGCGCGGGGGTGGCGTTGGCGCTGATGGAAACCCTGGCGGATTTCGGTGCGGTGTCGGTGTTCAACTTCGATACGTTCACCACCGCTATCTACAAGACCTGGTACGGCTTTTTCAGTCTCTCCACCGCCGCGCAACTGGCCAGCCTGCTGCTGTTAGTGGTGATGGTCGTGCTGTATGGCGAGCGCCGGGCTCGGGGAGCCAACCGGGCGGGCAACGAACGGCCGCGGGTCAAGGCGCTGTATCACCTGCATGGGGTCAAGGCGCTGGCGGCGATGAGCTGGTGTGGTCTGGTGTTCGCCTGCGCCTTCGTCATTCCCGTGCTGCAACTGCTGGTGTGGTTCTGGCAACGCGGGCGCTTCGATCTGGACGAACGTTATGCCGGGTTGATCGTGCACACCCTGTATCTGGGTGGCATGGCGGCGTTGATCACTGTCAGCGTCGCTCTGTTGCTGGCCTTCGCCCGTCGATTGGCACCGACCCGGGCGATCCGTTCCGGCATCAGCCTGGCCAACCTCGGCTACGCACTGCCGGGCTCGGTGTTGGCGGTGTCGATCATGCTGGCGTTCAGTTACCTGGATCGCGAACTGGTGATTCCGCTGTCGGGCTGGCTTGGCGGCGCGGGCAAACCGCTGCTGCTGGGCAGTCTGTCGGCGTTATTGCTGGCCTATCTGGTGCGATTCATTGCTGTGGCTTATGGGCCGCTGGAAAGCAGCCTGGCGCGAATACGGCCCTCTTTGCCCGAAGCAGCACGTAGCCTTGGCGTCAGTGGGCCACGACTGTTTTTCAAAGTGTATCTGCCGCTGCTGCTGCCGGGCACGTTGAGCGCTGCGTTGCTGGTGTTTGTCGACGTGCTCAAGGAAATGCCCGCGACCCTGCTGATGCGCCCGTTCGGCTGGGACACGCTGGCGGTGCGGATCTTTGAAATGACCAGCGAAGGTGAGTGGGCCAGGGCCTCGTTGCCTGCACTGACTCTGGTTTTGGTCGGGCTGTTGCCGGTCATCGGATTAATCAGAAGATCGGCGCATCGAAACGGCTAGGTGTCAGTCCTACACCTTGCGGCTACAATGCGCGGCATTCGGTGCGGTCCGTCTTTCAGACCGGGTTGCTGAAATCGGCTGAAAGCCTTTATTTCAAGGCATTTCACCCCGTACAGCGGCTGTCCGCACCTTCGCCACGCCCGGAAGGAGAAACCCATGGGACAGCGCACGCCTCTGTATGACCTTCATCTCGCCCTCGGCGCGAAGATGGTCGATTTTGGCGGTTGGGATATGCCTCTGCATTACGGCTCGCAGGTCGAGGAACACCATCAGGTGCGCCGCGATTGCGGGGTTTTCGATGTATCCCACATGACCGTGATCGATGTCGACGGCCCCCAGGCCAAGGCCTGGCTGCAGTATTTGCTGGCCAATGACGTCGAACGCCTGCACAGCCCCGGCCGTGCCTTGTACAGCGCCATGCTCAACGAGCACGGCGGTATCGTCGACGACATGATCGTCTATCGCCTCGATGACGGCTATCGGCTGGTGGTCAACGCCTCCACCCGCAATCAGGACCTGGCCTGGATGCAGGCTCATCTCGCCGACTTCAATGCGCAGCTCAACGAGAATGTGCAGCTCAACGAGCGCTCCGAGCTGGCGATGCTGGCCATTCAAGGACCTCACGCCCGGCACAAGATTGCCGAGCTGGTGACTCAGTCCCGCGGCACGTTGATCCAGCAACTCAAACCTTTCGAAGGTCAGGCCGACGGTGACTGGTTCATCGCACGCACCGGTTACACCGGTGAGGACGGTCTGGAAATTGTGCTGCCGGCCGATCAGGCGCCGGGCTTCTTCAACGATCTGGTGGGCGCGGGCATTTCCCCGATTGGCCTGGGGGCGCGCGATACCTTGCGGGTCGAAGCCGGCATGAACCTCTACGGTCAGGATATTCATCAAGACGTTTCGCCATTGGCCTCCAATATGGCCTGGAGCATTGCCTGGGAACCGGTCACGCGCCAGTTCATCGGCCGCACCGCCCTGGAGGCCGAGCAGGCCGCTGGCGTGCAGCACAAACTGGTCGGTCTGGTCCTTGAGGAACGTGGGGTTCTGCGGGCTCATCAGGTGGTTCGCATCGCCGATGTTGGCGAAGGGGAGATCACCAGTGGTAGTTTCTCTCCTACGCTTAGCAAGTCGATTGCACTGGCGCGCGTGCCGGCGGCCACCGCCGACCGCGCTGAAGTGGAAATCCGTGGCAAGTGGTACCCGGTTCGAGTGGTCAAGCCGACCTTCGTACGCCACGGCAAAACCTTGATCTAACCTTTTTGGGCGGGCAATGACCGCCGACATTTTTCTTGAGGACACAGAACATGAGCGAAATCCCTGTCGACCTGCGTTTTGCCGAAAGTCACGAATGGGCCCGTCTAGACCATGATGGCGGCGTGAAAGTGGGTATTTCAGACCATGCTCAGGAAGCCTTGGGTGATGTGGTGTTCGTCGAACTGCCGGAAATCGGCAGAGTGTTCGCTGCCGGTGAGGCTGCGGGTGTCGTCGAGTCCGTCAAGGCCGCGTCGGATATCTACTCGCCAGTCTCCGGTACCGTCATTGCCGTCAACGAAGAGTTGGCCGACAGCCCGGAACTGGTCAACAGCGCGCCCTATGACAGCTGGTTCTTCAAGATCGAGCCAAGCGATACCTCTGAGCTGGACAAGCTGCTCGACCCGATGGCCTACAAGGCCGCCATCGGCGAGTAATGCTCGCCCCGTAGGAGCTGCCGCAGGCTGCGATCTTTTGATCCTGTTTCTAAAATCAAAAGATCGCAGCCTTCGGCAGCTCCTACAAAGGCCGTATCAAGTTCGAATCAAGGCCGCAAGACAGCTTTCACCGCGGCCACCGAACGCTCGACATCCGCTTTATCCATGGCCGTAAACATCGGCAGCGAGACGATCAGTCGTCCGACCCGCTCGGCGACCGGGAACATGCCTTCCTTGAACCCGCGTTCGCGGTAAAGACTCAGCAGGTGGATCGGCGGGTAGTGATAGCCGATACCAACGCCCAGTGCCTGCATCTGCTCCATGAAAGTGGCCCGTGCCGGTTTGCCATCCTGGCGTTCCGGGAGCACCAGTTGGAACAAATGCCAATTGCTGTTCTCGAAATCCGCCGGGGGCAGTTGAGCACCGTATTGCGCTTCGAAGTCCTCGCCAAAGCAGGCGAAGTAATGTTTGGCCAGCTCACGACGATGAGCAGTGATCGCCTCGAGGTGGGCAAATTGCCCCAGGCCAATGGCTGCCGCGACATCGGTCATGTTGAACTTGCCGCCCAGCACATCAACGTCCAGCCCATCGAAACCGCTGCGGGTGACGCCCTGCAACCGGTACTTTTCCGCCAATCGCACTTCATCGGCATTGTTCAGCACCAGGCAACCGCCCTCTGAGCAGGTGACGTTCTTGTTCGCCTGGAAACTGAAGGACACGAAATCGCCAGTCGAACCGATGCGTTGTCCGTTCCAGCTCGAACCCAATGCTTGGGCAGCATCTTCCACCACTCGCAAACCATGCTTTTTTGCAATCGCGTAAAGGCGTGTCATGTCCACGGGCAGTCCCGCGAGAAACACCGGGATGATGGCTTTGGTGCGCGGGGTGATGGCCGCTTCCAGTTGATCCAGGTCGATATTGCGGGTGACCGGGTCGATGTCGGCAAACACCGGCGTGGCGCCAACTTCCAGGATCACGTTGGCGGTGGCCACCCAGGAGATTGGCGTGGTGATCACTTCATCCCCCGGCCCGACGCCGGCAATACGCAATGCGATTTCCATGGTGCAGGTGCCGGAATTGAACGTACGCACCGGGCGCCCGCCGAAATATTCCGAGAGTTGCGCTTCAAAAGCCTGAACCTTGGGGCCGCTGGTAATCCAGCCCGAGCGCAGCACATCGCCGACAGCGGCAATCGTGGCTTCATCGATGGTGGGTTTGGAGAAAGGCAGGAAAGACAATTGGCTCATAAATATAGACACCCGATCAGCGAACGTTTGTAGGCGCCGAGGATGATGATACGGATTGTCCAATAGCGCCACGCCATCCGTGCGGATATCGACTGCTATGCTGGTTTGACCGAGTTGCATCGACGCTGAGCGCCAGTCAAGAGAGAGCCCGTCATGTCCCAGTTGCCGTCCTTGAGTCAGTTACGCGACCCCAATGCCTTCCTGCGCCGCCATCTCGGGCCCGATGCCGCCGAGCAGCAGGCGATGCTCGACAGTCTCGGCCTTGGCAGCCGCGTCGAGTTGATTGAGCAGACGGTGCCGCCGGGAATCCGCCTCAACCGACCGCTGGACCTGCCGCCCGCCCTCGACGAAGAAGCCGCGCTGGCCAAACTGCGTAGCTACGCCGAACAGAACCAGGTCTGGACCAGCCTGATCGGCATGGGTTATCACGGCACCCTCACACCGGCCGTCATCCTGCGCAACGTGCTGGAAAATCCCGGTTGGTACACCGCTTACACGCCTTATCAACCGGAGATCGCCCAAGGCCGGCTCGAAGCGTTGCTGAATTTCCAGCAGCTGACCATCGACCTGACCGGCCTGGAACTGGCCAACGCCTCGCTGCTGGATGAAGCCACGGCGGCAGCCGAGGCCATGGCGCTGGCCAAGCGTGTCGCCAAGTCCAGAAGCAATCTGTTTTTCGTCGACGAAAATTGCCACCCGCAGACGATTTCCGTGGTGCAGGCCCGGGCCGAAGGGTTCGGTTTCGACCTGGTCATCGACGCTGTGGATAACTTGAAACAGCACCAGGTGTTCGGCGCGCTGCTGCAATATCCCGGCACCCATGGCGACGTTCGCGATCTGCGTCCGCTGATTGATCATCTGCATGCCCAGCAAGCCCTGGCCTGCGTCGCCACCGATCTGCTGAGCCTGCTGTTATTGACTCCGCCGGGAGAGTTGGGCGCCGATGTGGTGTTCGGTTCATCCCAGCGCTTCGGCGTGCCCATGGGTTACGGCGGCCCGCACGCGGCGTTTTTTGCCAGTCGCGACGAATACAAACGGGCGATTCCCGGGCGGATCATCGGCGTGTCGAAAGATGCTCGCGGCAACGTGGCCCTGCGCATGGCCCTGCAAACCCGCGAGCAACATATTCGCCGGGAGAAAGCCAACTCGAACATCTGCACCGCCCAGGTGTTGTTGGCCAATATCGCCAGTTTCTATGCGGTCTACCATGGCCCGGAAGGGCTCAAGAATATTGCCCAGCGCGTCCATCGGCTGACCTGCATCCTCGCCGCCGGCCTGGAACGCCATGGCGTTACACGTGTGAACCAACACTTCTTCGACACCCTGACCCTGGAGGTCGGTGGCACTCAGACCGCGATCATCGAAAGTGCCCAGGCGGCGCAGATCAACTTGCGCATTCTCGGCCGTGGGCAGTTGGGCCTGAGCCTCGACGAAATCAGTGACGAAACCACCGTGGCGAAACTGTTCGATGTGTTTCTCGGTGTCGATCATGGGCTCAGCGTCGACGAACTGGATGCCGAGGCTCTGGTGTCCGGCATTCCTGCAGAATTGCAGCGCAGTACGCCTTATCTGCGTCATCCGGTGTTCAATGCTCATCACAGTGAAACCGAAATGCTGCGTTACTTGAAGCAGCTGGAAAACAAAGACCTGGCGCTCAATCAATCGATGATCCCGCTGGGCTCCTGCACCATGAAGCTCAATGCAACCAGCGAGATGATCCCGATCACCTGGCCGCAGTTCGCCGACCTGCACCCGTTCGTGCCGAAAGAGCAGGTGATGGGTTATTCCCTGATGATCGAGGAACTGGAACGCTGGCTCTGCGCGATCACCGGTTTCGATGCGATCTGCATGCAACCCAACTCGGGCGCTCAGGGCGAGTACGCCGGGCTACTGGCGATCCGCAAATATCACCAGAGCCGTCATCAGGGCGCACGGGATATCTGCCTGATCCCGTCTTCGGCCCACGGCACCAACCCGGCCTCGGCGCAAATGGCCGGGATGCGGGTGGTGATCGTCGAGTGCGACGAGGCGGGTAATGTCGATCTGGAAGACCTGAAAGAAAAGGCCATAGAGGCGGGGGAAAAACTTGCCTGCCTGATGGCAACTTATCCTTCGACCCATGGGGTTTACGAGGAAGGCATCAGCGAGATCTGTGAAGTTATCCACAGCCATGGCGGTCAGGTGTACATGGATGGCGCCAACCTCAACGCGCAGGTTGGATTGGCGCGGCCGGCGGACATCGGTGCCGACGTGTCGCACATGAACCTGCACAAAACGTTCTGCATTCCCCACGGCGGTGGTGGACCGGGGATGGGCCCGATCGGTGTCCGGGCGCACCTGGCGCCGTTTGTTGCCAATCACCCGGTGGTGCCGATCGATGGCCCGCTGCCGGGGAACGGCGCGGTGAGCGCAGCCCCTTGGGGCAGTGCAAGCATTCTGCCAATCAGCTGGATGTACATCGCGATGATGGGGCCGCAGCTGGCGGATGCGAGTGAGGTGGCGATCCTCGCCGCGAATTACCTGGCGCAGCATTTGTCCGGGGCGTTCCCGGTGCTCTACACCGGGCGCAACGAGCGAGTGGCCCACGAATGCATCCTCGACTTGCGGCCGCTCAAGGCGCTGACCGGGATCAGCGAAGAAGACGTTGCCAAACGGCTGATGGACTACGGTTTCCATGCGCCGACCATGTCATTCCCGGTGCCGGGGACCTTGATGGTCGAACCGACCGAGAGTGAATCGAAGGCGGAACTGGACCGTTTTATCGATGCGATGCTGAGCATTCGCGCGGAGATCAACGAGGTGCAGAACGGCAACTGGCCGGCCGAGGACAACCCGCTGAAGCGTTCGCCGCATACCCTGGCCGACATCACCGGTGTCTGGGAGCGGCCGTACAGCATCGAGCAGGCGGTGACGCCGGATGCTCACACCAAGGCCCATAAGTACTGGCCGGTGGTGAACCGTGTGGACAATGTCTACGGCGACCGCAATCTGTTTTGCGCGTGTGTGCCGGTGGATGAATACCGCTGAAATAGCTGTCCCTGTAGGAGCGAGGCTTGCCCGCGAAGAGGCCATAACATTCAACATCGCCTTCGCGGGCAAGCCT